>DAINRF010000028.1:0-50957 GCA_036742015.1 Mesorhizobium sp.
CTCGACTTCAAGCCGCTGTTCCTGACCTTTGCGGGCGGTATGGCGGCGCAGAAGCCGGTGGCCGAACGCTGGTTCAAGCTGACCGGCATTCCGGTGTCGGAAGGTTACGGCCTGTCGGAAACCTCGCCGGTGGCGACGACCAATCGCTTCGACCTGACCGATTTCACCGGCACGATCGGCCTGCCGATCCCGTCGACGGAACTGTCGATCCGTGACGATGACGGGAAGGAGGTTCCGCTCGGCGAAGTTGGCGAAATTTGCATCAAGGGTCCGCAGGTCATGGCTGGCTACTGGAACCGCCCGGACGAGACCGCCAAGGTCATGACTTCCGACGGTTTCTTCAAGACCGGCGACATGGGCATCATGGACGAGAACGGCTACACCAAGATCGTTGACCGCAAGAAGGACATGATCATCGTCTCGGGATTCAACGTCTATCCGAATGAACTGGAAGAAGTTGTCGCCAGCCATCCGGGTGTGCTCGAAGTCGCAGCGATCGGCATTCCGGACGAGAAGTCGGGCGAGGTGCCAAAGCTGTTCATCGTCAAGAAAGACCCGAACCTGACCGAGAAGGACGTGCTCGACTTCTGCCGCAAGAACCTGACCGGCTACAAGGTGCCGCGCGCAGTCGAGTTCCGCACTGAGCTGCCGAAGTCGAATGTCGGCAAGATCCTGCGCAAGGATCTGCGCGGGTAAGATTGCGGCGTCATGCGGCGGCGATATCGGTCTTGCCGAAATCGTCGCCCTTGAACAGCAGGCGCAGTCCGTTTGTGCTGGCGCAGGCATAGGCGAAACAATCGCCGAAATTGAGTTGAGCCGGGTGTCCGGACGCTTTTCCAAATTCACGGGCGGCCTTGAGGGCCGCCCGTGTTGTTTCTGCGTCCATGATGAGTTCGATGGCTTCGAAGTCTGCCAGCATGTCGCGGACGATCCCCTCAACCTCGTCGAACAAGGCTCGCGGTGTCGGCGCATGGTGACCGTGACGCGCAACTGTTTTCAGACGGGCCAGCCCGGCGACCGTTTCGAAAACAGATGTGGGTGACACAAAGATCGGACCGGGCGAGCGTTCGATCGTTTCGAGCAGAAGATCGTTCGCGGGCTCGTCGGCGAGGATGGCGATCATCGCCGAGGCGTCGAGAAAAATCATGCGTCGCCCCAACCCTTGTCCATGAAGTCTTTCATGTCGAAGTCTTGAACGTCGCCGCCAAGATGCCGCAACGCTTCCTGCCGCATCCGAATGCGGTCGCGTAGCGGCACGGCACGGCGCGCGCGTTCCAGTTCGTTCTGCAAGGCGATGCGAACAGCGTCGGTTTTGGTCGGCGCATCAATGGCGGACTGAACCTGTTTGGCCAGTTCGTCGACCGCCTTGTCGCGGATGTAGAGGCTCATGCGTATATTCCAGTTCAAGAGCTGGAATATACAACATCAGATTTCAAGCCGCAATTTGATGCTGCGCGCTTTCAAATCGCCGCCAGATACCCCGGCAACTCCGCGACCGAGCCAAGCACGACGTCGGCGCGTTTGGCCAGCATCTGCGGCGAGCCTGTTCCGCTGGTGACGCCGACGGCAAGGCCGCAGCCGGCATTGTGCGCCATCTCCAGGTCGTGATTGTTGTCGCCGACCATTGCGACTTCCGAAGGTTTGAGGCCGGTCAGGTCGCAGAAGGCGATGACCGGATCAGCCGCCGGTTTTGGATTGGCAACGGCGTCATAGCCATAGGCCGCGTCGAACAATTGCGAGATGCCGAGTGCCGCCAGCGTGCGTTCTGCGCCGGCCGTTGAATCATTGGTCGCAACGCCCAGCCGATAGCCCTTGGCGTGCAAGTCACGCAGCGCCTCGATGATGCCTGGTAGCGGCACCGCCTTTTCCGCACCATCGATCGACGAAATCCGGTCGAAATGGTCGACCATCGCCTGCCGTTCGCCTTGGGCGAGTTTTGGATACCAAAGCGACACGATGTCGGAATTGGTGCCGGCCGCAAACACTGAATCGCCGCGGAACCTGCCTGCTGCGATGTCATAGCCGGCGCTGTCCATCAGCGCGTCGGCGGCCTTGCGGTCACCTTGTGCTGCGTTCATCGCCATCAGATCGCCGATAGCGTGCCAGGTCGCCTGAAAGTCGACCAGCGTTCCGTCCTTGTCGAACAGGATGCCCTTGATGTTGGCCATGATTATTCCGCCTGCAAGCTGTGAATATGGGCGACGAGGCCGCCTGTTGAACTGTCACGGTTGTCAGCCGAAGCGTTGCCTTCGACGACGGGGAGCAGGCCGGTGGCGAGCTCCTTGCCGAGTTCGACACCCCACTGGTCAAACGCGTTGATGCCATAAAGTGTGGCCTCGACAAAAACACGGTGCTCATAGAGCGCGATCAGCCGTCCGAAAGCGAACGGGTCGAGCTGACGGTGGATGATTGTCACAGATGGCCGGTTACCGGAAAAGACGCGGTGTGGGGCGATGGCGTCAATTTTGGCGGCATCCATGCCGCTCTTCGCCATCTGGGCGCGAGCTTCATCCAGCGTGCGGCCCTTCATCAAGGCTTCGGACTGCGCCAGGCAATTGGCGAGCAGCAGTGCATGGTGATCGGCGAGGTCTGGTTCAAAACCGGTGGCGGCGGCGATGAACTCGACCGGGATGACATCGGTGCCCTGATGCAGCAGCTGGAAGAAGGCATGCTGGCCATTGGTGCCGGGCTCACCGAAAACCAGCGGGCCGGTCGGCCCGGTGACCGGCTTGCCATCAAGGCCGACACCCTTGCCGTTCGACTCCATATCGAGCTGCTGCAGATAGGCCGGCAGGCGCGACAGGCGCTGGTCGTAGGGAATGACCGCCCGGGACGGGTAGCCGCAGATAGCCCGGTGCCAGAAGCCGATCAGGCCAAGCACGGCGGGCAGATTGTCGGCCAGCGGCGCCGTGCGAAAGTGTTCGTCGAGCGCATGCGCCCCGTCGAGCATACGGCGGAAGTTTGCCGGACCGACCGCGATCATCACTGGCAGGCCGATGGCGGACCACAGCGAGTAGCGCCCGCCGACCCAGTCCCAGAAACCAAAGACACGGGCTTCGGGAATGCCGAACTTTTCCGCCTTGTCGACGGCCGATGACACGGCGGCGAAATGCCGGCCTGCCTTGTCAGCGCCGACAGCCGCCTCGACCCAGCGCCGCGCGGTGATCGCGTTGGTCATGGTCTCGATCGTGGTGAAGGTCTTTGATGCGATGATGAACAGCGTCGTTTCCGGATCGAGCGTCTCCAGCGTGTCGTGGATGTGTGCGCCGTCGACATTGGAGACAAAGTGAGCGCGCGGCCCATCGTGGAAGGGCGCGAGCGCCAGCACCGCCATCTGGGGGCCGAGGTCGGAGCCGCCAATGCCGATATTGACGATGTCAGTGATGCGTTTGCCCGTCGCCCCGGTGTAGCTGCCGTCGCGGACCTGATTAGCGAATGCCGCCATAGCCGACAGCACTGTTTCAACCTCGCCGGCAACCTTCGAACGCCCGTCGGCAACGCCGGCCTCAGCACCGCGCAAGGCGGTGTGCAGCCCGGCGCGGTCTTCGGTCAGGTTGATGTGCTCGCCGGCAAACATCGCATCGCGCCGCGCCTCAAGCCCGGCCGCCTCGGCAACCCCAAACAACAGCTGCATCGTGGCAGAGTTGACGGCGCACTTTGACCAGTCGAGCAACAAATCGTCGAGTGTCAGAGAGAATGCGCCAAACCGGCCCCTGTCAGCGGCAAAGGCAGTTCGCATATCGGTTGGCGCAGTCTCTGCACGATGGCGCTTCAGCGCATCGAGCGCGGCACGAAACGATTGGCTGGTCACGGATTGGCTCCCGCTATTGGGTCGACGGACGTTCAATCAACGATTAGCGCGGCCCGGCGTCATTTTCCACGTTTGCATCTGGACTAATGATGTATCGATCAAAAAAATTCGTGGCGTAATGGTTTAGACCAGTCTTGCCGGGTTGTTGTGACAGGCCTATCCTTAGCCATAGGAGGATTGCGCATGCCGTCACGTAACGATTCAGCTCTTTGGGCCGGTCTGTTCAGCATTTCAGCCGAGTCGGGACAGACGCTGCAGGCGCAGATCAGGCAGGCGATTGTCGCTGCAATCCTTGACCGGCAGATTGCGGCATCGATGCCTTTGCCGTCTTGCCGCATCCTCGCCGAGAACCTGGGTGTGGCGCGCGGCACCGTGGTGCTGGCGTTCCAGCAGCTGGTCGATCAGGGATTCCTGATTGCCCGCGAGCGGCGTGGCCACTTCGTCAACCCCGAAGCATTGGCCGCTCCATTGAAGGGCCCGGCCAAACATGCAGACAACCAGGACGGCGTCGAGTGGAAGTCGCGCCGCAAGGTGACGCCGAGCGACCTGCCCAAGCCGATGAAGCAGTCGAACTGGATCAAGGCGTCCTACCCTTTTGTCTACGGCCAGTTTGATCCCGCCCTGTTTCCGACCGCCGAATGGCGTGAGTGCAACCGCATGGCGCTGGCGGTTCTTGAGATCCGCAACTGGGCGTCCGACATGGTCGATCAGGACGATCCGGCGCTGATCGAACAAATCCAGGCGCGGCTGCTTCCGCGTCGCGGCATTTTCGCCAACCCGGACGAGATCATCATCACGCTGGGCGCACAGAACGCGCTTTATATGCTCGCGACGCTGCTGATGTCGAAAGGCGTCAAGGTGGCGATGGAGGACCCGGGTTACCCCGATGCACGCTCGGTTTTCCAGCTTGCAGGCGCTGAAATTGCACCGGTTCCGGTGGATCGCGAAGGGTTGAAAGTGGCTTCTGTGCCGGCTGATTCCGATTTCGTTTTTGTGACGCCGGGCCACCATTGCCCCACCATGGTGACGATGTCTGACGAGCGCCGCCACCAGCTTCTGGCGGATGCAGTGCGCAATGACCAGATCATCATTGAAGACGGCTATGACAGCCAGCTGATCGACGAGGCGCCGCAGCAGGCGTTGAAGTCGCTCGACCGTTCCGGCCGCGTCATCTATGTCGGCTCGCTGTCCAAGACGCTCGCGCCGGGATTGCGCATCGGCTACATCGTGGCGTCTGCCGAACTGGTGGCGGAACTGCGGGCGCTGCGCCGTTTCATGCTGCGCCATCCACCGGCCAACAATCAGCGCGCGGTGGCGCTCTTCCTGTCGCTCGGCCATCACGAGGCGCTGTTGCGCCGCTTGTCCGGCGCGTTTTCCGAGCGGCGCAAACGGCTTGTCGGTGCGGTCAATTCCTACCTGCCCGAATGGCGCGTGTCGCCTGCGTCCGGCGGCACCTCTTTGTGGCTCGAAGGTCCTGCCGGTTTCGACGCTGCGTCGCTGGCGGAATCGGCTGCGTCCAGAAGTGTGCTGGTAGAGGCGGGCAGCCGGTTCTTTGCCGGCCCGTCAAGGCCGGCAAACTTCATGCGGCTGGGCTTTTCGTCGATTGCCTTGCAGCATGTCGAGCCCGGCATCCGCGAACTGGCAACGGCTGCAGGGCGACGGCCGGCGGCGGCCTGACGAAGCGCGAGTGGCCCACTTGGGCCTTTGGTGTGGCCTAAGCCAAGCCACTTTCGCGACAGAAAATGGCGAGGCACAACAAGCGCCGCAGAACCATGCGCATATAGTTCTGGTTCACGGGAGGTTCCGGCCATGACCGCTGCTTCGCATGACGCTGATACATTGACGACTGACATTCCAGCCGCTGACCAACCGTCGTCGCGCCGTTCCGGCGGGCGGGAGGCGAGGCGGGCGATGCGCGCAGCGCCGCTGGCCGAGGATGTGCGTCCGATACGTCCGGGCATGGAAGGCGGCCGGCTGAAAGTGCTGGCGCAAGCCGATCTTGAACGTATTCACGAGGCGGTGCTGACACTGCTTGAAACGGTCGGTTTCGGCAATGCGATCCCGAGCTGCATCGAAGCCTGCACCCGCGTTGGCGCAACCTATGGCGACGACCAGCGGCTGCGCTTTCCGCGCGCTCTGGTGATGGACACGGTCAAGAACGCCGCGCGCAATTTCACGCTTCACGGTCAGGACCCGCGCCACGATATGACGGTGCAGGGGACGCGCGTTCATTTCGGCACGGCGGGCGCTGCGGTGCATCTGGTCGACGTTGAAAAACGCGAATACCGCGAGTCGCTGCTGAAGGACCTCTACGACGCGGCGCGCATTGTCGACGTCATGGACAATATTCACTTCTTTCAGCGAACGATGGTGCCGCGCGATGTGGTTGATCCGTTCGAGATGGACCTGAACACGCTTTATGCCTGTGTCAGCGGCACGACCAAACATGTCGGCACCTCGTTTACGGTGCGCGAAAATGTCGGCCCGGCGCTCGACATGCTCTACCAGATCGCCGGCGGCGAAGAGAATTTTCGCGCCCGGCCCTTCGTGTCGAACTCGAACTGCTTTGTCGTGCCACCGATGAAATTCGCCGAGGACGCCTGTGGCGTTCTGGAAGAATGCGTCAAGGGCGGCATTCCGATCCTGCTTCTGTCGGCAGGGCAGGCGGGTGCGACGGCGCCTGCCGCGATCACCGGCGCGGTGGTGCAGGCGGTGGCCGAGGTTCTGGTCGGCCTGATCTATGTCAATGCAGTGAAGCCGGGGCATCCGTGCATCTTTGGCACCTGGCCATTTGTGTCGGACCTGCGCACCGGAGCGATGTCGGGCGGCTCTGCCGAACAGGCGCTGCTGACATCGGCCTGCGCCCAGATGGCGCAATTCTACGACCTGCCGGGCGGATCGGCGGCCGGCATGGCCGATTCCAAACTGCCGGACGTACAGTCGGGTTACGAAAAGGGCATCACCAATGTGATGGCCGGCCTGTCGGGCCTGAATATGGTCTATGAATCGGCGGGCATGCATGCCTCGCTGCTGGGCTTTTGCCTGGAAAGCCTGATCATCGACAATGATATGCTGGGGCAATGCCTGCGCTGTGTGCGCGGCATCGATGTCAGCGACGAGGCGCTGTCGATTGATGTCATTACCGATGTCTGCCTCAACGGGCCGGGGCATTATCTTGGGCATCAGCAGACGCTGAAACGCATGCAGACGGAATATTTTTATCCCGCTGTCGCCGACCGGTTCTCGCCGAAGGAATGGAACGAGAAGGGCCGGCCCGACCTGCTGCAACGGGCGATTGCCGAAAAGCGGCGCATTCTTGGATCGCATTTTCCGAGCCACATTTCGCGAGCCATTGATGACAAACTGCGCGCCGAATTTCCGGCGATCCAGCTGCCGCGCTCGGCGATGACCGGCTGATGTTAAGTAAGTATTGACTTACATATTGAGTTCAACCACGCCGAAAAACCCTTTCGGGCAGACGGTCCGGGTTTTCAAAGAACGCTCCCGTGAGGGAGAAGGAAGCCGGACGCGGTGACCGTGCGGGTGGTTTCCTGATTGATACTGTAGCGCGGTTTCCTGCGCCCGGCTGGCGTTTGACCTCCGGCGTTTGCCGGCCAGCAGGCATTAGCGCCTGTCAGCTCACGGATCCCGCCTGGCGAGGCTGGAGCTTTGCGGTACCGACCCGCTCTACCCCAGCGCCGCATCTGCCTGGATGCTCGGTGTGCGCACCCGATCCCGAAGCAGACTGCGGGGAAAAGAATACGGGCGGCGCGAAAGGGGGTGAATAGAATTGGCCGGAATAATATGATCGAGACTGGGTAAGCCACTGAAAGAGCTGAGTCATTTGTTCGCCGAACGATTCTAGGCTGCTGTATTCATCCTCAGATTTCGCCCATGACACTTGCCCCTCCACCGCCTTCGGCGGTCCCCCTCCCCCGTAAACAGGGGAGGATCAAGGTCGAGGCTGGCCGCAACGCAATATCCTCCCCTGCAAAGCGGGGGGTCCGAAGGACGGGCGAGACCCGTGGCTCGCCCCGGCAAGGGACCACGTAGTGGTGGAGGGGGCACAATCTGATCTTGAGTTACCGGACAACTTCACAAGGCCGAGTGATGCGATCTCAAATACAGGTTTGCTGCAAGTCCAATAAACCTGAATTTGGCAATGAATGCCATGTATTGTCGACAACGTCATGGCCCACGTACAAAACATCATCGGTATCGAAGAACTCAGATCAAGAATGTCGGGGTTCTTTACTGCACACGGATTTGCATATGCGGGCAAAGGCAATTTCGAGAGCCTGACAGAAGGCCGGGTCAGGCGCGTCATACTCAAGCGTCACATGCCGCTCTCGTTCTTCTCAAACGTCCGGATGGATTTTGAGGTTGAGGTCTACGAGGCCAGCGGAGCCTTGCTGACAAGGCGCCGCCTGGATGGCGAGCGGATAGTGGGCTTTCGGCGCGACAACTGGAAAGAGTGGAAGTCGAACCAGCCAAGCATCTGGGAAATACGAAATGCAGCCGAGATTGCGAAGATCATTGAGGTGATGGAGCGGTTCTTCTTGCAGTTCGGCCTGGTGTTTCTGAATGCAGATTTTAAGGTATATTTGAAACATGACGTCAGGTAGTCATATCGTTGGTGTAAAAATTGTCGGGAAGCCTGTCTAAGGCGATTTTTTATTGCGAATGACAACTGAAGGGGTGGACAATGTATATCAAGGTGGACGGCATGATGTCCGGCACTGGCATCCGGGATTCCGTCAATGGCGGATACATCAACCCCGCTGAACTCGGGCTCTCACAGGCCTTGATCGCGAGGCTTAATACCTGGCTTGAACAATATATTGATGCTCATTGCTCCGACTATGCCGATGAGGCGGTGTGCCGGGCCCTCGACAAGGAAGGCCTGCTGATCGCCCAGAACGTCAGAGAAGAACTGCCCACGGCCAAGGTGGGATATTTTTCGGATTGGCTGGCGAAGAATGTTGAAATCGAGCGGCGGATTTGGCCGGGCGTTAGTGATGTGACAGGTGTGAAGCTATGATCATCGCAGTCGAATATGAGCCGAAGACGCACGATGTCAGGATTCTACTGGATCCCGCCGGCGCCAAAATGATCTGCGGAATAATTCAGGAAATGGTCGCGGCCGGGAAGATGGATTCCGAGGCGTTGACGGAATTTGATGGCATCACGCAGGAGAAGATTACAAATCTTCCAAATTTCAAAGTCGCGACAGGCTTGACGATCGGTTTTGTGCCTCACGACAAGCATCAAATCCTCATCAGAGACTGAGCACGAAACTCCCGTAACATGGACCAAAAGAGGACGGCCCAGGTCCTCTTTTGGTGTCCAATACGACAGGTGGGCGTTGTCGAAACGATGACCTGAAGGCCAGTCTTACATCGGGTTATCCGCCCCCGCCCCTCACCCCAGCAGACGCTGCTTCGTCTCGGCGTATTCGCGCGCCAGCCGGTCGACCAGTTCGCCCGCGCCAACAATCTCGTTGACCGCGCCGATGCCCTGGCCGCAGCCCCAGATTTCCTTCCACGCCTTCGCGCCGGTGACGGCCGCGCCAAAATCCATCTTGGACGGATCGGATTCCGGCAGGTGCTTCGGATCCATGCCCTGGGCGACGATGGAACCTGCGAGATAATTGCCGTGCACGCCGGTGAACAGGTTGGAGTAGACGATGTCGGCGGCGTTGGAATCGACGATCATCTGCTTGTAGGCGTCGACTGCGCGCGCCTCGTGCGTGGCGATGAAGGGCGAGCCGATATAGGCCATGTCCGCGCCCATCGCCTGCGCCGCGAGAACTGCGCCGCCATTGGCGATTGCGCCCGACAGCAAAAGCGGACCATCGAACCACTTTCTGATTTCCTGAATGAGCGCAAACGGCGAAAGCGTGCCGGCGTGGCCGCCCGCACCCGTGGCCACCGCGATCAGGCCGTCGGCGCCCTTTTCGATGGCCTTGCGGGCATGGCGGTCATGGATGATGTCGTGCAGCACGATGCCGCCGTAAGAATGCACCGCCTGGTTCACTTCCTCGATCGCGCCGAGCGAGGTGATGACAACCGGCACCTTGTATTTGACGCACATTTCAAGGTCGTGCTGCAAGCGCGTATTGGACTTGTGCACGATCTGGTTGACGGCGAACGGCGCAGCCGGACGATCCGGATTTTTGGCGTCGTAGGCGGCCAGTTCTTCGGTGATCTGGGCCAGCCATTCGTCGAGCTGGGCTTCGGGGCGCGCGTTCAGCGCCGGGAAAGAGCCGACGACGCCAGCCTTGCACTGCGCCAGCACCAGCGGCGGATGAGAAATGATGAACAACGGCGACGCAACGACGGGGATACGCAGGTTTTTCTTCAAGATGTCTGGCAGCGCCATGTTCCTCACCCAATTTGACATTTTACGTAAAGGTAAGTTTGTAGCGGCAGAAAAAAGGCGATGCAACTGGATTTGGCCGGGCGGCGGATGGCTTTTGCCGGGAAACAAGGCTGAAATTCGCCCGTGGACCAATTGGTTGACACACTGGACAAATGTCTGAATGCCGGTACGTTCGTTCACGCCAGCGTGAATTTGCGCGCGCAACAGCCGATTCGGCAGCGGGTGAACTGAAGGAGAGGCCCGGCTTGGATTCGATGGAACAGGCGATACGCAACGCGCTGGGCAAGGGAAATGCCGAGGATCCGGCATTCCGCGAGCGTGTCTATCGCTCGGCCCAGGCTGCGCTCGAGCGCGCCGTGCTTGCCAATCAGGCGATACCGGCTGAGGCTATCGCACGGCGCAGAAAGCAGTTTCTCGACACGATTGCGCGGATTGAGGCTGATTTTGCTCCGGCAGTCGCGCCGGCTGCGCCTGTAGCAAGGCCCGCGCCGCGGATGCCTTCAATCGATATTGACGAGAGGCGCGCGCCGCCGCAGCGCCCTGTTCAGCCGGCCGGCCGCATGGAACCGAGTTTTGGCGATGAGCGGGGCGAGCCTGCTGCGCCCGCCGCGCCAGAGCGCCGCGAACGCCAGACCAGCCAGCCAGTTACGCAAGAGCGCGCACCGCTGCCGCAGAGACGCCGGAAACCATTTCCGTGGGGCATGCTTGCCGGTTTGACGATCTTTGTGGTGATTGTTGGCCTGGTCTATTGGGCTGCGGTCGAGTTCGGGCTGGTGGGGTCGTCGAACGGCCGCGGGCAATCGCCACTGACCGCTCCACAAAACAATTCCGGCTCGTCAGAAGCTCCGGCGCGGCCGGGCAATAATGACCCGCTGGCGGACTGGATGCCGGTATTTTCGCCGTCCGACCCGACGTCTGTCGCAGTGTCGCCGGGCGCGCGCGCCGAAGTGGTGACGCGGGACGGCCACCAGGTGATGCGTATCTCGTCGGGCCGGGGCGGCGCGCCGCTGCGGTTCGAGATCGGGGCTGGCGTACTGGAGCGGCTGGCAGGCAAGCGCGCGCTGTTTGACATTGTCGCAGTCGCCAGCGGTGAAGCGACCCAGATGTCGGTCACCTGTGCGCTGGGCGGCCTTGAGGACTGCGGCCGCAACCGCTATCCGGTGGGCGTCGAGCAGTCGGAATATCTGTTCGAGGTCGAGGTGCCGCAAGGCGCAGGGCGGGCGGCCGGCGCAATCGAGATCATTGCCGACGTGTCGGACGGCGACAAGTCGGTCGACATTGTCGAGATCCGCGTCTCTACCGCAGCTGTTCCATAGCTCATTCCGGCAGCAAAGACTGTAAGGTGTCCAGCCGGTCGGCCTCCGCTGACGGCTTGTCCCATCTTAGCCGCGAAATGCGCGGAAAACGCATCGCGACGCCCGATTTGTGCCGGGTGGAGCGGTTCAAGCCTTCGAATGCGATTTCCAGCACCAGTCCCTGATGCATGTCGGCGCGCACTGACCGCACCGGGCCAAACCGGTCGATCGTATTGTCGCGCACATATTTGTCGATCTGCTTCAGTTCCTCGTCGGTGAAGCCGAAATAGGCTTTTCCGACCGGAACAAGCTCCGGTTTTGAAATATCCCCATTCCAAACCCCAAACGTGTAATCCGAATAGAAGCTGGAGCGTTTGCCGTGGCCGCGCTGCGCATACATCAGCACGGCATCAATCGTGTGCGGGTCGCGTTTCCACTTGAACCACGGCCCGCGCGGACGGCCGGGCACATAGATGGAATCGCGGCGCTTGAGCATCACGCCTTCGATCACCGGATGAGGCGGGTCGGTACGCTGGCGGTCAAGATCAATCCAGTCCGAGAAAGCGACCAGCGGCGACAGGTCAAACCGCGCCGGGTCGAGCTTGGCCACAAAATTCTCCAGCCGGGCGCGGCGCTCGATGAAGGGCAGGGCGCGCAGGTCTTCGCCGCCATCCTGCAGCAGGTCGTAACAGCGCATGAAGGCGGGATATTTTGCGGCAAGCTTGGCCGACACGGTCTTGCGGTTGAGCCGCTGTTGCAGGTCTGAAAAGCTGCCGGTGGCGGCAGGCGAGCCAACCAGCAATTCGCCATCGATGACGCCGTCAAAGTCGATTGCCGCGATGAGGTCCGGGAAGGCCGCCGCGACATCGTCGCCGGTGCGCGAATAGAGCCGCCTCACGTCGCCGTCACCGGCGGCCTGCAGGCGGATGCCGTCCCATTTCCATTCGGCAACGAAGTCGGCCGGGTCGGCCTTGTCCAGATCGCGGTCCTCGACCGGATGAGCGAGCATGACGGGGCGGAACAGCGCGCGTGCATCGGTGACGGGCTTTTCGGCATCGCCTTCCAGCCAGGCAAACAGCGAGGCGTAGGGCGGGTCGAGCCCGTGCCAGAGCTCCTCGATCTCGTTGGCCTCGACATTGCCCATCTGCGCCAGCGACTGCCGGGCGAGGCGGGCGGAGACGCCGATACGCAAGCCGCCGGTGACCAGCTTGATGAGGGCAAAGCGGCCCGAGACATCGAGCTGGTCGAGCAGGTTCGACACGATGGCCGGCCCGTCGGCGCGGCTGGCCGATTGCAGCCGTGCCACGACGTCGGACAGGCGGGGATCAGCCTGGGCGGCGTCATGCGGCGCGGGCCAGACCAGTGAGGCGGTTTCGGCGAGATCGCCGACATAGTCATAGGAATAGCCGAACAGCACCTCGTCCATGCGCTCGGTCACGAGCTGACGCAGCATTGCGGGCTTGACCGACGGAATGTTGAGATCGCCGGTGATGGCGGCAAGCGCCAGCCCGCGATCAGGATCGGGCGTGGCGCGAAAATAGTCGGCGAGCAGGGTCAGTTTGCCATTGCGCGAAGGCGTGAGAACAAGGCGGTCCAGCAGTTCGGCGAAGTGTTTCATGGGCCGTAGATCCAGCGCATGGCATACCAGCCGGCGGTGATGATGATGGCGATCCAGATCAGCACGATGACCAGCGCGCCGGCCCAGGACACAGGCCGTTTGCCGGGGCTTGAAGCGGCGGCGCGAAATTCTTCCATCAACGGTTTGGGGATCAGCCTGATGGCGAGAAAGATGCCCATCGGCACGAGGATCAGATCGTCGATCAGCCCGATGACCGGAATGAAGTCCGGGATCAGGTCGATCGGGCTGAACGCGTAGGCGGTGACGACAAGCGCGAGCAGTTTTGCCGAAACCGGCGTGCGCGGATCGCGGATCGCCAGCAGCAGCGCGGGCAGATTGACGCGAATGTCGCGCGCTGCGGCCTCCAGCCAGGACGGAAGCCAGAGCTTCATTCGCCTTCATCCTCGAAGCCGACAAGATGCAGAGCCTGGGCGGCGATGCCATTGAGCGCGCACCAGCGCACCAGCGCCTCCTCGCGGCCATGTGTCACCCAGACTTCCCGTGCGCCGGTTTCGGTGATGGTGCGGGTCAGCTCGTCCCAATCGGAATGGTCGGACAGGATCAAGGGCAGCTCGACGCCGCGCTGTTTGGCGCGTTGACGGATGCGCATCCAGCCGGACGCAAAGCAGGAGACAGGATCGGGAAAGCGCCGCGCCCAGCGGTCGGCAAAGGCGGACGGCGGCCCAACCACGACAGCGCCGGCAAACTGGTCCTTGTCGCCGGTCTCGATGGTGGCGGCGGCGAGCGGGCCGAGCGCCACGCCCTGCGTTTCGTAATAGTCGCACAGCTTTTCCAGCGCGCCGTGAACATAGATGGTGCGGTCATAGCCAGCGTCGCGCAGCATACGGATGACGCGCTGCGCCTTGCCAAGCGAATAGGCCCCGACCAAGTGGGCGCGTTCGGGAAACTGATGCACCGAGGTGAGCAGGCGGGCGATCTCGTCCGCCGGGTCGGGTTGGCGGAAGACGGGCAGGCCAAAGGTCGCCTCGGTGATGAAGACATCGCACGGGACCGGCTCGAAAGGCAGGCAGGTGGGGTCGGCGCGGCGCTTGTAGTCGCCAGAGGCCACAATGCGCAGGCCGTTTTGCTCAACCGCGATCTGCGCCGAGCCGATGACATGACCGGCAGGATGGAAGGTTATGTCGACACCGTTGATCGCGATTTTCCCGCCAAGGTCAGCAGCCTGCGTCGAGCCGGCAAAGTTGCCGCCATAGCGGATCGCCATGACGTCGAGCGTCTGTTGCGTGGCCAGCACCGCGCCATGGCCGGCGCGGGCATGGTCTGAATGGCCATGAGTGATGAGCGCACGTGCCACCGGCCGCGACGGGTCGATGTAGAAATCGCCGGGCGGGCAATAGAGGCCTTCGGGCCTTGTGTGGAGCAGGTCGCGGGGACGCATGCCACATAGATATGCCTTGGGGTTGAGATTGGAAGCGCGCATGTAGCGGTTCCTGACATCATGACGCTTGCTTTTTGGACCGCTCTTGGTGCTAGGGAGCGCGATGGTTCCATTCTCTTCATCTTCGGGCGATCCGCTGGCCGACAAGCGCGCCGATTACGCCGAAATGCTGTTTCAGTCAGGCGATCTGGCGGCGGCTGCCGACCTGATGCTGCAGGCGGTCGAGCAGGCGCCCGGCTGGGCCTATGGCTGGTTCCGGCTGGGCGAAATGAACGAGGCGGCCGGCCTGAAACCAGCGGCGAAAAAGGCCTGGGCGATGGCGCTGGATGTCGATCCGGCGGACCATCTGGGCGCGGCGCTGAAGCTGGAATTACTGGGTGATGGCGGCGAGCTGGAAACCATGCCGCCGGCCTTTGTCGAAACCCTGTTTGACCAGTATGCGCCAATGTTCGAGGCCTCGCTGGTCGACAGGCTGGACTATCAGGCCCCGGCGCTTCTGCTCGACGCGATCCTTGCCACCGGTCGCAAATGGTTCGAGCACGCAATTGATCTGGGCTGTGGCACCGGCCTGATGGGCGAGGCGCTGAGGCCGCATGTAGGCCAGTTGGACGGCTACGACATCTCGACCGGCATGCTGGCGGTGGCGGAAGACAAGGGCGTCTACGATCACCTTGCACAGGCTGACCTGTCCGAGTTTGTCATGTCCGAACCGGTCGCCGATCTGGTCGCCGCCGCAGACGTCTACATGTATCTCGGCGCACTTGAGACGCCGCTCGCCAATGCCGCGACAATGCTGAAACCGGGCGGGTTGTTTGCCTTCTCGGTGGAGCAGCTCGGAGGATTGGACGATTTTCGCCTGCGGGAGACCCGCCGCTTCGCCCATGGCAGGCTTTATGTGCAGCAAGCACTCAAGGCGGCAGGGTTTGAACTGGTGTCGATGGAGAGCAAGACGATCCGGCGGGACCGCGATGCCCCGGTTGTTGGATTGATTGTTGTGGCAACAAAATCATGAGGGCAATGCCTGACGGCGGGCCGGTCGTCGCGACGCGGCGGCACTGAAATTTCCCGCAACTGCTGACAGGGCTCCTGACACGAGGCTGGCAGCAGGCCGCTGCTATCAAGGGCCAACCAAGCTCCTGTGCAGAGGGAATGATGAGCGGCTTTGACGATTTCGATTTCATGATTGGCGACTGGGATATCGCCAATGAACGTCTGGTGGGCCGTCTGGTCGGGTCCGACACGTGGGAGACTTTTCCGGCCACGTCGCGGGTCGAGAAGGTGATGCCGATACCGGCGGGGCCGAACGCCGGCGGGCACGGCGGCAATCTGGACACGATGTTTGTGCCCGAACGCGGCTTCACCGGCATGACGCTGCGCCTGTTCAACCCTGACACCGCCGAATGGTCGATCTACTGGTCCGACACCAAATGCCACAAACTGTTCCCGGCGGTCGTCGGGCGCTTCGACAATGGCCGCGGCGTGTTCTTTTCCGACGACATGGAAGGCGACATCCCGGTGCGGGTGCGTTTCGATTGGACGGCGGGCGAGAGCCCGGAATGGCGGCAATCCTTCTCGACCGATGGCGAGCAGACCTGGGAGCTGAACTGGATCATGCGGTTTTCGCGGCCTGCGGCCTAATCGGTCCTGTTTTGTTCTTTTTTCTTGGCGGTTGACGATCGTCGCGCTACCTGTGCGGCGTGAGCGAACTGCAGCCAATCGTTTCCGATTCTACGCCCGCGCGCTTGCCGCAACAGTTTGTCGACTGGTTTGCGTCGCGCGGCTGGGTTCCGCGCGCCCATCAGGTCGATCTGCTGGCGCGCGCCCAGGCGGGTAAATCGGTGCTGCTGATTGCGCCGACGGGCGCAGGAAAAACGCTTGCCGGTTTCCTGCCGTCTCTGACTGATCTGGCGGAAAGGCCGAAACGGAAGCCCGGCCAAGCGTTTCAGGGCATTCACACGCTCTATATCTCGCCCTTGAAGGCCTTGGCGGTCGACATCGAGCGCAATCTCGGCAAGCCGGTCGAGGAAATGCGCCTGCCGATCACCATCGAGACGCGTACTGGCGACACTCCGGTGCACAAGCGCCAGCGGCAGAAACTGAACCCGCCTGACATCCTGCTGACGACGCCGGAACAGCTGGCGCTGCTGATCTCGACGGGCGAGGCGGGGCGGCTGTTCAAGGATTTACGCTATGTAGTGCTGGACGAGTTGCACTCGCTGGTGATTTCCAAACGCGGGCACCTGCTGTCGCTGGGTATCGCGCGGTTGAGAAAGCTCGCACCGCAAATGCAGACAATTGGCCTGTCGGCGACAGTGGCCGAGCCGGATGAGCTGCGGCGATGGCTTGTGCCGCAGGGGGCCACCTCCCCCTTGAGGGGGGAGGTCGCGAAGCGAAGCGGAGCGGGTGGGGGTGAAGCCTTCATCACATCAGGTCCGCCCCCCACCCCGCCGGCTGTGCCGGCGACCCTCCCCACGTGGGGGGAGGGTGGGAGCCACCTCTCCGACCTCATCATAGTGGCCGGCGGGGCAAAGCCGGTCATCACCATTCTCGACTCGCAAGACCGCGTGCCGTGGTCAGGCCATTCGGCGCGCTATGCGGTCCCTGATGTTTATGAAGCGGTGAAGCGGCACAAGACGACGCTGCTGTTCGTCAACACACGCAGTCAGGCGGAACTGCTGTTTCAGGAACTGTGGCGCATCAACGAGGACAGTTTGCCGATTGCGCTGCATCACGGCTCGCTCGATGTCGCCCAGCGCAGAAAGGTGGAGAAGGCGATGGAGGCGGGGTCGCTGCGCGCCATCGTCGCCACATCGACGCTTGATCTTGGCATCGACTGGGGTGACGTCGATCTGGTGGTGCATGTCGGCGCGCCGAAGGGTGCGAGCCGGCTGGCGCAACGCATCGGACGCTCCAACCATCGCATGGATGAGCCAAGCCAGGCGATATTGGTGCCGGCCAACCGGTTTGAAGTGCTGGAATGCGAGGCGGCGCTTGAGGCCAACTATATCGGCGCGCAAGACACGCCGCCGCTGGTCGAGGGTGCGCTTGATGTGCTGGCCCAGCATGTGCTCGGCATGGCCTGTGCCGAGGCGTTTGACGCAGACGATCTGCTCGCCGAGATACGCTCTGCAGCGCCCTATGCGGATCTTGATCGCGAGACCTTTGACAAGGTCGTCGATTTTGTCGCGACCGGCGGCTACGCGCTGAAAACCTATGAACGCTATGCACGAATCCGCAAGACGAAGGAAGGCAAGTGGCGGATCTCGCACCCAAAAGTGGCGCAGCAATATCGGCTCAACGTCGGCACGATAGTGGAGGCCGCCTATTTGAACGTGCGTTATGTGCGCTCGGGGCGTGGCGCTGCATCGCGTGGCGGGCCGGTGCTGGGAAAGATCGAGGAAGGATTTCTCGAATCGATTGCGCCGGGCGACACGTTCCTGTTTGCCGGAAAGGTGCTGCGGTTCGAGGGCATTCGCGAGAACGAATGTCATGTGTCGAACGCCGCCGGGCAGGACGCGCGCATTCCCGTTTATGCCGGCGGAAAGTTCCCGCTGTCGACCTATCTGGCTGAAACCGTGCGCGACATGCTGGCCGATCCAAAGCGCTGGCAGGCGCTGCCAGATCAGGTTGCCGAGTGGCTGCGCATCCAGCAGCAGAAATCGGTGCTGCCCAAACGTGGCGAACTGCTGGTCGAGACCTTTCCGCGCGGCAACCGGTTCTACATGGTGTGCTACCCGTTTGAGGGCAGGCTGGCGCACCAGACGCTGGGCATGCTGCTGACGCGGCGTATGGAGCGCATGGGCGCGCAGCCGCTGGGTTTTGTAGCGACCGATTATTCGCTGGCGGTGTGGGGCATGCGCGACATCGGCGAGATGGTCCGGTCGGGTGAGATGCCGCTGAAGGCGCTGTTTGACGAGGACATGCTGGGCGATGATCTGGAAGCCTGGCTGGCGGAAAGCTGGCTGCTGAAGCGCACGTTCCGCAATTGCGCGGTGATTTCCGGCCTGATCGAGAAGCGTCATCCGGGGCTGGAAAAGAGCGGGCGACAGGTGACGGTTTCGGCCGACCTTATTTATGACGTGCTGCGCGCCCATGAACCCGATCACATTCTGATGCGGGCGACGAGGGCGGACGCGGCGACCGGCCTGCTCGACATCAGGCGGCTGGCGGAAATGCTGTCGCGGATCAGGGGACGAATCGTGCATAAACCTCTGGAGCGGATTTCGCCTTTGGCGGTGCCGATCATGTTGGAGATCGGGCGCGAGCGGGTGGCAGGCGGCGCAGGCGATGCGCTGCTGGCGGAAACGGAAGACGATCTGATCGAGGAGGCCATGGGCCAGTTGGGTGAGCAGCCGTGAGCGTTGCGGCAAAGTCAGATGAAGCGGCACTGGCCATGCGTGGCTGGACGGCGGTTGCAGGCGAACGCGTCCATTGCGACCGCCGCGGCGCGTTGTGGCTGCCCGGTTCGTCTGTGCTGGTCGTTTCCGACCTGCACCTCGAGAAAGGCTCCTCGTTTGCGCGCCGTGGCGTGATGCTGCCGCCCTACGATACGGCGATGACGCTGGCGCGGCTGGGCTCTGTCGTTTCCGATTACAGCCCGCAGATTGTCATCAGTCTGGGCGACAGTTTTCATGATGCCGGCGCTTCCGCACGTATGCCGGACATATTTCGCGTTCACCTGTCAGCGCTGATGGCCGGCCGCCAATGGTTCTGGATTTCCGGCAATCATGATCCCGCGCCGCCGGTTGGTCTTGGCGGCGTGTTTGCCAACGAGTTGACGATTGGCCCGCTTGTGTTCCGCCATGAGCCGACGCCGGGCGCGTCGCCGGGCGAGATAGCAGGACACCTGCATCCAGGCGCAAAGATCATCCGGCAGGGGCGGGCAGTTCGCCGGGCGTGCTTTGCCAGCGATGGCGAACGCATGGTCATGCCGGCGTTTGGCGCGCTGACGGGAATGCTGAACGTGCTCGATCGCGCTTACGCCGATCTGTTCGACTGGCAATCGTTCCGGGCGCATGTACTGGGGACTGAACGTGTCTATGCGCTGAACAGGACGGTTCTGCACTCCGGCTGAAGCGGCCCGATTCAGGAAGCCGTGGCCAGGAATCCGACAATCATCGCCAGCACGGCGGCAAACGTGATGCTGACTCGGTAACGGCCGAACCATAGCGGCAGGTCGCCACGATGGGCGGCAAAATTGTCCCACGCGCCTTGCGCCGCAGCAGCGAGGGCGAGGATTGCGAACGACCAGGGTTGGTCGAAGCGTAGCGCCACCCAGCCGGCGAGCACCGGTATTGTGGTGAGCAGCAGCGTCCGTCCCGTATCATGTTCCGCGCCCATGCGTGTCATGCCGAAGCGGGCCCCGGCGCAGAACGCAATCAGCAGCGCTGCATAACTCTGCATCAGGTCGATGGTCGCGGCGCGCCAGGGATGGTTTGCCGGGATCGCAACCAGCCACAGCGCCAGCAGCGCCAGAGGCACGCACACGGCAATCGCTGTGGCGCGGGCCTTGACCGGCGCAGCAGGTTCAACGTCGATGTCCAATCAGTCTCTCCGGAAGAGCAGACGGCCGAGCCAGCCGGTCACCATGGCCAGAGCGACCGCGAAGATGCCGTAGTAGAAGCTGTACTGGTGTGCGTAATTGTAGACCCGCTGTTCGAAGCCTGCCTTGACGATCGCGAGCTGCGATGAGGTTTCCATGACAAAATTGCCATTCTTGAACAGGAAGGCGCGCGCCTTGTGTGTGCCAACCGGCACGTCTGCGGGCAGGCGCAGAATGGCGCGGAACAGGGTCTGCGACAGGAATTGCACGCCGCCGACATTTTCGGTGTAGAGACCGATTGCAAGCTTGCGCTCGCGTAGCGCTGCGGTGAATTCCTGGATGGTCGCCGGGTCTGCCTCACGGTCTTCCGGTTCCAGATGGATGCTGGCTGCCCCAAGTGACAGACGTTTGTAGCTGGTCTGGTCGGTAATGTCCTGAAACACGCGGGTGGTGGCGACGGAATAGGACAGAGGCACGCTGACAAAGCTGAGCGACTGCGCATTGATCCAGACGCCAAGCACACGCTTGCGCCGCCACACCGTGACCGGACTGGCCGGCCCTTCCAGCACCACGATCACATCATAGCCGCCCAGCCGGCTGACCTGCGGGTCAACGCCGTCGACCGCACCAAAAATCGTCAGGTCTGCGCCGGAGAAATCGGAGGTGATGGTGATGCGATCGGTCGACAGGCCGATCTGGACGCGCTCGTTGTCCTCGTCCTGGTTGGTGGTAGGCACCGGCGACTGCGTTGGAGATTGCGGCGCGATCTGCGCCCAAACAGGCGCGGCCCAGAGCATCAGCAAAAGTGCGGCGGTGGCGCGCAACATCACTGACCTCCCGGCCCGGCGAGTTCGTAGACGCTGCCAGGCGCCACGAACAGGTCAAAGGCAAGGCGTAGCGCAACGGCCAGGACCAGCGCCGCCAGCAACGCGCGCAACTGGTCGCCGCGCAGCTTCTGGCCGATCTTTGCGCCATACTGCGCGCCAGCAACGCCGCCGGCCATCAGCAGGAAGGCCAGCACAATGTCGACGGTCTGGTTGACCGACGCCTGCACGATTGTCGTGTAGGCAGTGACAAAGATGATCTGGAACAGCGAGGTGCCGATGACGACATTGGTCGGCACTTTCAAGAGGTAGATCATGGCAGGCACCATGATGAAGCCGCCGCCGACGCCCATCACCGCCGCCAGGAAGCCGATTGCTGCGCCGAGTCCAAGCACCGGGATGACGCTGACAAACAGCTTGGAGGTGCGGAAGCGCATTTTCAGCGGCAGCTTGTGGATCCAGTTGTGTTGGCCCGGACGCCGTAGCGCCGGCGGCGCTCCCGCGCGCGTCTGCCGGATCGCATTGACGCTTTCGACGAGCATCAGCCCGCCAACGGCGCCGAGGAACACAACGTATAGCAGCGAAATCACCAGATCGAGCTGACCGAAGGCGCGCAGGAAGGCAAAGACGATGGCGCCGATGGTCGATCCGAATATGCCGCCGACAAGCAGCACGAGGCCCAGCTTGATGTCGACCGTGCCGCGCTTGAGATGCGCCAGGGCGCCCGAGAAGGAAGAGGCGATGACCTGGTTGGCGCCGGTGGCCACCGCTATTGCCGGAGGGATATTGTAAAAGATCAGCAGCGGCGTGATCAAAAAGCCGCCGCCTACGCCGAACATGCCCGACAGAAATCCGACCGCTGCGCCCATGGCGAGCAGTACAAACACATTGACCGACATTTCCGCGATGGGGAGATAAATGCCCACGCGCCCACCCAGTTACAATTACCCTATCCGTGTGAAACGGTTCGGCTTTCAGAGAATTTCTTTGTCCCTAGGTTGGTCTTGCGCCGACATTGCGGCGAAGTCAAACAAACGGGGCCTCGCGGCCCCGTTCTGATGCATTTTTCTTTCCAACAAGGTTAAGCGCCGGCGGCTATTTTTTCTTCAGGAGAACGCCGATCAGCTGTTCGTTGACCTCGCCGGTCGGCTCCAGGCCGTTATCGCGCTGGAAGGCGGCGATCGCCTGCTTGGTCTTGCTGCCCATCACGCCGTCCGCGCCGCCTGCGTCATAACCGTTCTTGTTCAGGATAAGCTGAATGTTGCGAACTGCCTGCTTCATGTCGACGCTGGCGGTCTTGGCTGGCGACTCGCGCCATTCATCCGGCACGCTGACATCATTGGCCTCGACATTGAGCTGCTTGGGCTTCCAAAGTTCAGCCGAGGCGCGGGCCCTGGCCAGCTGTTCAGGACGCAGTGCATTGGCGACTTCGTCGCGTTTCTGCGTCGCATCCTTGTCGCCGTTCTTGGCGACCAGCGCGAACCACTTGTAGGCCTCTTCCATGCTGCGCTCTACGCCGATGCCCTTTGCTGACAGGATGCCAAGGTTGAACTGGCTGTCCTTGACGCCGAGCTCGGCGGCCTTGATGAACCAGCGGCCGGCCGATTCATTGTCGGTCACGCCGTCCGCGCCCATTGCATAGAGCACCGCCAGATTGTGCATTGCGCTGGCGTTGCCCTGTTGAGCCGCCAGTTGATACCAGGTCTTGGCTTTCGAGATGTCGCGTTCGACGCCGACTGCCTTTTCGTAGAAATTGCCGATACGGTATTGTGCCGGTGCAAAGCCGGCCTCTGCCGAAGCCTCATACCATTTTGCGGCGGCGGCCATGTCCTGCTTGCCGCCGCGGCCTTCTGCATAGCGGCTGCCAATTTCAAACAGCGCCTTGGCATCGCCAGTTTCCGCGGCATCGCGCAGGGTGACCGGTCCGGCATCGGCAGGGATGTCGTAGGCCTTTGCGGTCACAGACGGTGCGCCGGTTTCGGCAGCAGGCTCTTCGGCCGTCGCGCCAGCGGGATCTTCGCTTAGTTCCTCCGGCAGCGCGCTGGTTTGCGTTGCGTCACCGTCAGATTCAGCGGCTGGCTCGACCGGCTGGCTTTCGACGGCCATGCGCGTTTCAGGCGTCGCTGCATCGCGTGTCTGTGAAGCGTCGCCGCGATCTCCTTCCGGCGTGACCAGCGGGGCGCTGAGTTCCGCAGGCTGAACCGGAGCTGCGACATTGTCCAGCGAGGTCACGTCATGGCCGTCGGCCATGAAGGCTTTGCCGAGTTGCATTGCCGCAATCATGATGACAACGCCGCCGGCTGCCATCAGCAGCGACTTGCGATGTTTCTTCACTGTTCCGGCCAGACCTGACGATGGGCTGTCATTGCCGCCGTCCGGACGCTTGCGGGTCTCCGTGTCTGACGCTGCGGCCTGGGCGGCGCGGCGGGCAGCCGCAATGAAGTCGGACTTTGCAGTATCGGCGTCGCCGGGACGCGCAGGCTGGCCCCGCTCGTCACGCACCCGCTTCATGATTGAGTTGAGGTTCGGCGTAGCGCCAGGATCAAGCGGACGGTTTGCGGACCGGGGATCAATCGGGTCGTCCATGTCGATGGTCGGTTCGATCATGCCCATAGCGGGTCCGGAGTCACCTGCGAGCGGAGCTTCGGCAGCTGATTCGCGGCGGCCCGAAAGCGCGCGCGCCAGGCCGCCGAGCATCGACTTGCGGCCGGCATCCGCCTGCTGCGGCGCAGGACTGGCGCCGTCGTCATCGTCGATGGCGGCATTGGCGGCTGCTGCCGCTGCCTCTGCCGGGGAACGCCGGACCGGAGCCGGCTGGCGCGTCACTGGCCCATCCATCTCGGGGCCGCGAGCCTGGAAATCCGGATCAAGCGACGGCGGGACAGCGAGCTTGCGTTCTGGCGCCCGTTCGACGGCCGCGCCTTCCAGAGTGCCGAGCCGGTCGACAATCTTCAGCAGCGTGTCGTGAATGGCTTCGAATGTGCGCGAATTGCGCTCGTCGGAGCGGCGGGTGAGGACGTCGAGCGCCTTCAGGTCGTTGGCCAGGCCTGCGACTGCAGGCGAATCGTTGCGCGCCGCGCCGATCTGGCGAATCGTCTGCTCGGCGACTGATCTGGCCGATTCCAGGATTGCGTCGCGATTGCTTTCGAGCGATCGCTCGATCTGGGCCAGACGTGGCGAAATATCCTCAAATTCAGGGATATTGCTGACTGGGCGGACGAGGTGGTCGGAAAGGGCCGCAACCTGATCCTCAAGGTTGCGGAACAGAGAGGCGTCGATGCCAACGGCCTGACGGCTGGACTGTTCGAGCCGCGCCGAAATGTCTTCCAGCCGGTCTTCGAGGCCGCGAATGGCGGCGCCATCATTCGAGGCGCCGGCAGATTGGTCAAAACGCTGCGTCAGCTCGGCAAAGCGGACGTCAATTGCGTCAAGCAGCACGCCGTCGTCCTGCACGCGCGCAGGCTCATCCAGCCGTGCCGACAGATCAGCCAGTCTTTGTTCGAGCTCGCGGAAAATCGTCTGGCCGCGGCGGTCTGCGTCACCCTGCTGGCGCTGCAACGTGTCGGCCAGCGTCTCGATGCGGCTTTCAAGGCCCCGCATCACCATTTCGCCGTCGCCGACACTCATGCCAGTGTCGAGCCGTCCGGCGATGTCGTTGATCTGCTGGGCAAGCCGCTCCAGTGACTGGGTTGGAACATGTGCGCGATGCGACAGTTCATCGACGCGCTGCGCAAGCATGCCGATACGGTCCATCAGTTCGCCGGTGGGACGATCATTCGACAGGTCTTCGATCTGCCGGGCCAGCGAAGACATGCGGGCTTCGATGCGCTCGAACTGGTCGATCTCGAAATCCGACGGCTGGCTGCTGGCGTTCATCGACGACGCAGCGATGGCGCGCGAGATTTCGTCCAGCCGGTCTTCGATGGCGCTGAACGCCGGAGCTGGAACACTATTGTTGTGGCTGCTGGCGAACTGGTCGATGGCCGAAGCCAGCGTCCGCACCTTGTCTTCAAGCGTGCGCAGCGACAGCGACTGAGGAATGTTGTCAACAGCCGAAGCGATCTGCTCAAGGCGGTCGGTCAGCGCAGCGATTGCCGGATCGGTCCCGCGGCGGTCGAGGCCGGCAGCGATACGGTCTTCCATGCGGTCGTCAAAATCCTGCCAGCGCCGCTCCATCTGAATGAGCGAATCTTCGCGAGCCAATTGGCTGATGGCGGCTTTCACATGATCGAGTTCATCTTGCAGCAGTCCGACGCTGCGGTCGTCGCTGCGGGTCGCAAGTGCGGCGATTGCGTCGGAAAGCCTTTCCAGCTCGCCGGTCAGCTCCGAGCCTTGCGCGCCGGATGTCGCTGCCGTGTAGACGCGTTCAATGTCGGAGCGAAGCGATTTGAATTCACGCTGCAGGCCGGCCGACATCTGCGAGCGCAGCTCGTCGCGCATCGCCTTCAGTTCAGCGGCAATCGTCGACATCGACGCCACGCCTTCTTCCTGGCGGCGGCTTGTTTCGATCGAGCGTGCCAGGTCGCCGAGTGACTGGCGGCGGTAGGGATCGTCCATGTGACGATCGCGGGAATAGTGATCGTCGTGATGGCGAGCAGACGCAGCCGGGCGTTCGGAGCGCGCATAGTCGTCCCGCTTCAGCGGCTGGCGCGCAGGTTGGTCTCCGAGCGAGCGCTCCAGACGCGAGCCAATCGCGTCGAGCGTTCTGCTGAGTTCATCGACGGTGGTGCCGTTGCGCCGTTGCCGTCCGGCGTTAAGCGTGTCGAGATATGAGCGCTTGTTGTTCATCGACGCCTGTCTTCCATAGCCGGGCCTCCGGCAATTCGTTCTTGGTCGGCGGTTTTGTGTACTGGTCTTTGCATCGACGCCTGGGCGTCTGACGCGGAACTCTCGCCGATCCGGGAAACGGTGACACGCGAGACAGAATACCCACACCGGTCCGGTAGACGCACAATTCCCCAATCGTGGTAAACAAGGCGTTAACCAACCTTACCAAAATCGACATTTGCCTGATTTCGGATTGCCTTGATCACGATCATTTTCACTTTGAATCGCGATTTCATGGCAAAGTGCGGCAATCAGCCTATTGATCCTTAGATATCGTCACCCTAGATACCGCGAAGTTGCCCGATGCAGCGTTAGGCTGGTCGGCAAGGATAATAATCGTTGCGGGCGGAGCCCCGCCTATCCGGTTTTGACGGCTTGAAGCCGCCCCGGGCACATCTTGGAGCTAACAATGAACGCAGTGCCGGCGGGTAATGCCGCTGCGAAACTATTCGATTCTGCAAATGAACCCGATCTGACGGGTGAAGATGCCGAATTCATGCGAATCGGCGAGATGGCGAAGCGCTACGACGTGACGTTGCGCGCTTTGCGCTTTTATGAAGACAAGGGCCTGCTGGCTCCAAAACGGGAAGGAGCCAACCGGCTCTATTCGCGTCAGGACCGGGCAAGGCTGGGCATGATTCTTCTCGGCCGCAAAGTGGGTTTCACCCTTCGCGACGTGAAGCATATGATCGATCTCTATGATCCGGAAGGCCCCAACACGCGACAGCTCAAGGTGACGCTGGAACGGTCGGTCAAGCAGATGAAGCGGCTGGAGAGCCAGCGCGCGGAACTGGACGAGGCGATTGGCGATCTGGACAAGCTGATGGAATCTTTGCGTTCTCAGCTTGGGACAGCAGGCCCAAAGGCGTAATTGCCCATTTTCGGCAATTATCGAGCATGTTGTGATAGGCTGCCGGGCACCCGGCAGCCTTTTTTTCGTTGTGCGAAGCAATATTTTGACGTTTACGCAAACGTCAATATTTGCTAGACACACTTCAGACGGCAGGTTCCCGGCGCGGACAAGCACGCGATGGGAGCACAATTCAAGCTTCTGGAGGACTAGATGCCAACGTATCGCGCCCCGGTTCGGGACACGCTTTTTGTGCTGAATGATGTGCTCGGTTTCGAGCGTTACAACAACCTGCCAGGATTTGCGGATGCGTCTGGCGATATGCTGGAGGCGATCCTCTCCGAAGGCGCCAAGCTTGCCGAAAACGTCATGCACCCGACCAACCGGACCGGCGACATGGAAGGCTGCGTCCGCCACGCGGACGGTTCGGTCACCACGCCCAAGGGTTTCAAGGAAGCATTTGACGCCTATCGCGAAGGCGGCTGGCTGGGTCTCGCTGTCCCGACAGAATTTGGCGGCCAGGGTCTGCCTTATTCGGTTCACACCGCTGTCGGCGAATATATGTCATCGTCCAACATGGCGCTGTTGATGTATCCGGGTCTGACCCAGGGCGCGATTGCCGCCATTGTCGAGCACGGCTCAGACGAGCAGAAGCAGACCTACGTGCCGAAGATGGCGGAAGGCGTGTGGACCGGCACGATGAACCTGACCGAGCCGCATTGCGGCACCGATCTTGGCCTGCTGCGTTCCAAGGCTGTGCCGAACGGCGACGGCTCCTACGCGATTTCCGGCCAGAAGATCTTCATCTCGGCCGGCGAACACGACATGAGCGAAAACATCATCCATCTGGTGCTGGCCCGTATCGAGGGCGCTCCGGAAGGCGTGAAGGGCATTTCGCTGTTCATCGTGCCAAAATTCAATCTCGACAAGGACGGCAATCCGGGCGAGCGCAACGGTGTGTCATGCGGCTCCATCGAAGAAAAGATGGGCATCCACGGCAACTCGACCTGCGTCATGAACTATGACGGCGCCAAGGGTTTCCTGATCGGCGAAGAGAACGGCGGTCTCAAGGCAATGTTCGTGATGATGAACGAAGCGCGCCTCGGCGTTGGCCTGCAGGGTCTGTCGATTGGCGAAATCGCCTACCAGAACGCCGCGAACTACGCCCGCGAACGTATCCAGGGCCGCGCGCTGACTGGTCCCAAGGCCAAGGACAAGAAGGCCGACCCGATCATTGTTCACCCCGACATCCGCCGCAACCTGATGACGATGCGCGCGTTTAACGAAGCTGGCCGCGCCTTTGCGCTGTGGACCGCGCTTCGCTCGGACATTGCCCACCGTTCAGAAGACCAGAAGGAACGCCAGCACGCTGACGACATCCTGTCGCTGATGACGCCGGTGCTGAAGGGCGTGATGACCGACAAGGGCTTTGAGCACGCCGTGATGGCGCAGCAGGTGTTTGGCGGCCACGGCTATATCGAAGAGCACGGCATGAGCCAGTTCGTCCGCGATGCGCGCATCGCGATGATCTATGAAGGCGCAAACGGCGTGCAGGCGCTCGATCTGGTCGGCCGCAAGCTGGCGCAGAATGGCGGCCGCGCAGTGCAGGCCTTCTTCAAGGAAGTTGGCGACTTCTGCGAGGCCAACCGCTCCGACGAGGCAATGGCGCCTTACACCAAGGGCCTGAAGAAGGGCCTGAACGATCTGCAGCAGGCAACCATGTGGCTGATGCAGAACGCGATGGCGAACCCGGACAATGCGGGTGCAGCATCGAACGACTACATGCACCTCTTCGGCCTGGTTGCTCTCGGCTACATGTGGGCGCAGATGGTCAAGGTGGCGCAGGACAAGCTGGCCGCCGGCGCCGGCGCCGATCAGGAATTCCTGGAGCACAAGCTGGTGACCGGGCGCTACTTCATGGAGCGCGTGATGCCGGAAACCGGTGCGCATCTGGCGCGCATTTCGACGGGCGCAGAAACCATGATGAAGCTGCCCGAGGAGGCGTTCTGAAACTGACCGTTGCGCAGCCAACCTCCCCCTCGGGGGGGGGAGGGAAACGATGGAGCCAAATCATGACTGATCCCGCGACCGTATTGGGTCTTCCGAAGGCAGGCTGGGCCGACGACGAAGTGTCGATGCTCTACGACATGGCGAACCGCTTTCTCTCCGACGAGATTGCGCCGCGCTATGACGAGTTCGAAAAGAACGAGATCGTTGACCGGGCAAGCTGGAAGAAGGCAGGCGAGGCGGGATTGCTCTGCGCTTCGATGCCGGAAGAATATGGCGGCTCGGGCGGCACCTTTGCCCATGAGAGCGCGATCATCGAAGCCATCAGCCATGTCGGCGTCGACGGCTTTGGCATCGCGCTGCACAATTCGATCGTCGCGCCTTACATTCTTCACTATGGCTCGGAAGAGCAGAAGAAGAAGTGGCTGCCAAAGATGGCGACCGGCGAGCTGATTGGCGCGATCGCCATGACGGAGCCCGGCGCCGGCTCCGATCTTCAGGGCGTCAAGACGCGCGCTGAAAAGGACGGTAATCACTACCGTATCAACGGTTCCAAGACCTTCATCACCAATGGCCAGCTGGCCAATCTGATCATCGTCGTCACCAAGACCGACCCGTCCAAGGGCGCGAAGGGAACGTCGCTGATCGTCGTCGAAACCGACGAGGTGGAAGGTTTCCAGCGCGGCCGCAACCTCGACAAGATCGGTCTGAAGTCAAACGACACGTCGGAACTGTTCTTCAATGACGTGCGCGTGCCGACCTCGAACCTGCTCGGTCACGAGGAAGGGCAGGGCTTTGTCCAGCTGATGCAGCAATTGCCGCAGGAGCGCTTGCAGATCGGCACGACCGCGATCGCGGCAATTGAGCGTGCGTTGGCGCTTACCATTGACTATGTCAAGGAACGCAACGCTTTTGGCAAGACGATCATGGAATTTCAGAACACCCAGTTCAAGCTGGCTGAGCTGAAGACCGAGGCGACTGTCGGACGCGTATTCTACAATGATTGCGTCCAGCGCCATGTGAATGGCGGCCTCGACCCGGTCACCGCGTCGATGGCGAAATACTGGCTGTCGGAACTGCAGGGCAAGGTCATGGACGAGTGCCTGCAACTGTTTGGCGGCTATGGCTACATGAACGAATATCCGATTGCCCGCATGTTCCGCGACGCGCGCGTGCAGCGCATCTATGGCGGCACCAACGAAATCATGAAGCTGCTGATTGCCCGGAGCCTCTAGGACACGAACATGTCGACACACGTCGCAACCATCCGCTGGAGCCAGGACGAGGGGGACCATTTCACCCTTGGCCGCTACACCCGGGTTCACGAGATCGCCTTTGACGGCGGCGCGACAATCGTGGGTTCGGCCTCGCCGGATATTGTTCGTCCGCCATTCTCGGACCCGGCTGGCGTCGACCCGGAAGAAATGTTCATCGCTTCGCTGGCGTCCTGCCACATGCTCTGGTTTCTCGACTTCGCGCGCCGCGCCAAGATTGAGGTTCTGTCCTATGAGGACAATCCGGAAGGCAAGATGACCAAGGACGCCGACGGCCGCGTCTGGCTGTCGAAGGTAACGCTGCGCCCGAAAGCTGAATGTCAGGCAAGTCTTACTGAAATCGAAAAACTGCATCATCAGGCGCACGACGCCTGTTTCATCGCCAATTCGGTGAAGACGGAAGTCGTCGTTGAGCCGGTGATGTTCGACGGTTCGTCTGCGGGAGGCCGCGATGAAGCTGGTTGAGCACAATCCAGTCGACGGCATCTACCCGGCGGATGATTACGTTCATGCACTCGAAGTGCGCGAGGCGCGCCGCACGCTTTATGTCGCGGGCACCATGGGTCTGAAGCCCGACTGGTCGGCAGGCAGGGACATTGACGAACAGCTTGAACTGGTCTGGTCGAACATCCGCACCATTCTGGCGAGCGCCGATATGAGCGTCGACAACATCGTGCGCCTGACAACCTATCTGCGCCACCGCGACTACATGACCAAGAATGCCGAGGCGCGTTTGAAGGCGCTGGGTGGACGCAAAATTCCGACGACGGCAATCGTCGCCGAAACCCTTCTCGACGATTGGCTCGTCGAGATTGAAGTAATCGCTGCTGACTGAGACCGAGGGTCGAAGGAGAACAAAATGGCTGACGTATTTGTCTACGATGCGGTGCGCACACCGCGCGGCAAGGGCAAGAAGGACGGATCGCTGCACGAAGTGCCGGCGGTGCGTCTGGGCGCGCACGTGCTGGAATCGGTGCGTGACCGTAACGGCATCGACACCGCCAAGGTCGACGACATCATCTTCGGTTGCGTCGACCCTGTCGGCGAAGCCGGTTCCGTCATTCCGCGCTCGGCCGCCTTTGAGGCCGGTTACGACATGAAGGCGCCTGGCATGCAGCTGTCGCGCTTCTGCGCGTCTGGCCTTGACGCCATCAATGTCGGCGCTGCCAAGATCGGCTCTGGCCAGGACGACATCGTCATCGCCGGCGGTGTTGAATCCATGTCGCGCGTCGGCATGGGCGCTTCGGGCGGTTCCTGGTTCATGGATCCGTCGGTCGGCCTGCCGGCCTATTTTGTGCCGCAGGGCGTTTCGGCCGATCTGATCGCCACCAAGTATGGTTTTTCGCGCGCCGACGTTGACGCATACGCGGTCGAAAGCCAGAAGCGCGCCGGAAAGGCCTGGGAAAAGGGCTATTTCAACAAGTCTGTCGTGCCGGTGAAGGACCAGAATGGTCTCATCATCCTCGACCATGACGAACACATGCGCCCGTCGACCGACATGCAGTCGCTGGCCTCGCTCAACCCGTCCTTCACGATGCCGGGCGAGATGGGCGGTTTTGCCGCCGTCGCGCAGCAGCGTTATCCGGAAATCGAGGCAATCGACTACGTCCATCACGCCGGCAATTCGTCAGGTATCGTTGATGGCGCAGCCGCGGTGCTGCTCGGCTCCAAGAAGGGTGGCAAGACCATGGGTCTGCAGCCGCGCGCCCGCATCCGCGCCTTCTCCAACATTGGCTCGGAACCGGCGATCATGCTGACCGGTCCGGTCGACGTGACCGAAAAACTGCTGAAGAACGCCAAGATGACGCTGGCCGACATCGACCTGTTCGAGCTGAACGAGGCCTTCGCCTCGGTGGTGCTGCGCTACATGCAGGCCTTCGACATCGACCACGACAAGATGAACGTCAATGGCGGCGCAATCGCCATGGGCCATCCGCTGGGTGCTACCGGCGCAATGATCTTCGGCACGGTTCTCGACGAACTCGAGCGCCGCAACCTGAACACTGCTCTCGTCACGCTGTGCATCGGCGCTGGCATGGGCACCGCAACCATCATCGAACGCGTTTGATCGGCCGGAAGGAGCAGTATCATGGCTAGCTACAAGAACTTCACGGTCGACATCGACAATGACGGCATCGCGCTCGTCACCTGGGACATGCCCGGCAAGACGATGAACGTCATCGACGAAAGCGTCATTCGTGAACTGGACGCGATCGTTGACCAGGTCATCGCAGACGCCGCCATCAAGGGCGCGGTTGTCACGTCGGGCAAGGACTCGTTCTCCGCAGGCGCTGACCTGACCATGCTCAGCCGCATGACGGCCGAGTTCGCCGGGATGAAGAGTAAGGACGAGAAGAAGGCGATCGAATTCCTGTTCGAATCATCCGGCGCTTTGAACAAGGTGTTCCGCAAGCTGGAAACCTCGGGCAAGCCCTGGGTCGCGGCCATCAACGGCACCTGCATGGGCGGCGCATTTGAGCTGTCGCTCGCCTGCCATGCCCGCGTCGCAGCCGACTCCGACAAGGTGAAGATCGCCCTGCCGGAAGTGAAGGTTGGCCTGTTCCCGGGCGCTGGCGGCACCCAGCGCGTGCCGCGACTGGCAGATCCGCAGGCAGCGCTGCAGATGCTGACATCTGGACAGACGCTGACGCCGGCCAAGGCCAAGTCGATGAACCTGATCACCGAGGTCGTGCCGGCCGACAAGCTGGTTCAGGCCGCAAAAGACCTCATCAAGGGCGGTCTCGATCCGGTCGCGCCTTGGGACAAGAAGGGCTTCAAGCTGCCCGGCGGTCCGATCTATTCGGTAGCAGGCGCAAACCTGTGGCCGCCGGCAATCGCCATCCTGCGCCGCGAAACCTACGGCAACTATCCGGCTGCCGCGGCGATCCTGAAATGCGTCTATGAGGGCCTGCTGGTTCCGTTCGACACTGCACTGCGCATTGAACAGCGCTACTTCACCGAAATCCTGCAGACCACGGAAGCGGCGATGATGATCCGCTCGCTGTTCGTGTCGCTGCAGGAGTTGAACAAGGGCGTTCGCCGTCCCGAAGGCGTGCCGAAGACCAACTTCAAGAAGGTTGGCGTCATCGGCGCGGGCTTCATGGGCGCAGGCATCGCCTATGTCACCGCCAAGGCCGGCATCCCGGTTGTCCTGATCGACCGCGACATGCCGTCGGCAGAAAAGGGCAAGGCCCATTCTGCCGGCCTGCTCGACGACCAGATCAAGAAGGGCCGCTCGACCGCAGACGCCAAGGAAAAGCTGCTGTCGCTGATCACGCCGTCTGACGACTATGCCCAGCTCTCCGGCTGCGACATCGTCATCGAGGCTGTGTTCGAAGACGCCGCCGTGAAGAAGGACGTGACGGAGAAGGTCGAAGCGGTTCTCAAGCCGTCGGCGATCTTTGCCTCGAACACCTCGACCATTCCGATCACCGGCCTGGCCAAGAATTCGAAGCGCCCGAAGAACTTCGTTGGCATCCACTTCTTCTCGCCCGTCGACAAGATGATGCTGGTCGAAGTGATCCTCGGCAAGAAGACCGGCGACAAGGCGGTGGCCACTGCCATCGACTACGTCAACGCCATCAAGAAGACGCCGATTGTCGTCAACGACACGCGTGGCTTCTACGTCAACCGTCTGGTGCTCCGTTACATGTCGGAAGCCTACCAGATGCTGATCGAGGGCGTGCCGGCAGCGATGGTCGACAATGCCGCCAAGATGGCCGGCATGCCGGTTGGCCCGCTGGCGCTGACCGACGAGACAGCGATTGATCTGGCCCAAAAGATCCAGAAGCAGACGATGCGCGATCTGGGTGAAGCCGCTGTCGATCAGGCGCAGGTTGCCCTCATCAACACGCTGGTCGACAAGCATGGCCGCCTCGGCCGCAAGAACGGCAAGGGTTTTTATGACTATCCGGCCAAGCCCGCGAAGAAGCACCTGTGGGCTGGCTTGAAAGACCTCTACCCGCAGCAGGACCCCGACAAGGTTGATGTCGAGGAACTGAAGAAGCGGTTCCTCTATGTGATCTCGCTGGAAGCAGCGCGCATCATGGAAGAGGGTATTGTGGTTGACCCGCGCGAAGCGGACGTCGGCTCGATCCTGGCGATCGGCTTTGCGCCCTACACCGGCGGTGCATTGTCCTACATCGAAGGCATTGGACTCGACGCCTATCTCGACACTGCCAAGCGCCTGCAGAAGAAGTTCGGCAAGCAGTTCAAGGCGCCGAAGCTGCTGGCCGACATGGCGGCCAAGGGCGACACGTTCTACACCCGCTTCAACCCCTACAAGGAAGAGGCGGCCAAGAAGGCGGCTTGATCCGTCAGCTTGATTGACTAACGTCTATTTGCGGCTGGCCGGCTTTTACCGGCCAGCCGCAATCGTTTTTGGCAGTGGTTAAGCGCCGCATTGAGGAATGACGTATGTATATCTGGGGCCGGATAGGATCGATGATGTCGCGCGCGAGGGGCAGGGGCCCGGCGCTGATCGGTGATGTGGCCGAGCATTCGTTCCGCTGCTGGCCGACCGATGTCGACAACTACATGCACATGAACAATGCCCGCTACATGGCGATTGCCGACATTGGCCGCATCGAACTGTTTTTCCGCACCGGCATCTGGGATCTCGGCAAGACGCGCAACTGGTGGCCGCTGATGGGTGGCGGGCAGATTGCCTTCGTCAGGGAGATCAAACTCTGGCAGAAATTCAGCGTCGCCTCCTCGTTCGAAACCTGGGAGGGGCGGCAATTGCTCGGCCTGCACAGCTTCGCGTCAGAAGACGGCAGCCCGCTGGCCATCGTGCGCACGACCATGGGTGTGTTTGATTACACCGAGCGAAAATATCTGCCGATTGATCGCGTGGCCGAAGCCATTGGTCAGCCGGAGCGGCCCCGCGCGCCGGATCAAGGCGAAGTGAATTTCATGCAGTCGCACGCAGACTTGCGGGCTCTGGCCCGGCCTGCGACAACCCGCTGAAGCCCGTTCGCACTGTTCCGGGCAGTTTGGAGGACCCGAAACATGCAAGTCGTTGTCGACTATTTCCTGACCTCGGTTTCGCCCTGGACCTATCTTGGCCACCGGCCAGCGCAGGAAGTGGCGGCCCGCCACGGCGCGACGCTGAAGGTAAGGCCGGTCAATCTGGGCGAAATGTTCAAGGTGTCGGGGCAGGTTGGTGTCGCTGACCGGCCGGCGGTGCGCCAGCGTTATCGCAATATCGAATTGCAGCGTTTTGCCGAAATGCGCGGCCGAAAGCTAAATCTCAAGCCAAAATATTTCCCGGCCAATCCGGCGCTGGCCGATCTGTCGATCATTGCTGTGGTGCAGTCGGGCCGTGACCCGTTCCCCTATATGGATCGGGTGTTCTCCGCGGTCTGGGCCGACGAGCGCGACATTTCAGACGCTGCCGTCCTGCATGATCTGCTGACCGCGACTGGTCACAATGCCGACGCCATGCTGGAGCGCGCGCAGCTGCCTCAGGCGGCCGAGGTGCGCGCGCAGAATACTGCGGACGCGATTGCAGCCGACGCAACCGGCGTGCCGTCCTTTGTGCTCAATGGCGAGCCATTCTGGGGCCAGGACCGTCTCGATATGCTCGACCGTGCGCTGTCGTCGGGCCGTGCGCCTTTCAAGTCCTAGGATCAGGACTCTAGGTCGTAGTGACAAATTAACGCTTGGCTGCGTTGGCGACCAAAATTGGTCGTGAACAGGAGAAAAGCGCAAGGCGGTGTTGACCACCGTCGAGCATTTTCAACGCATTCACGGACGATTTTGGTCCAACCCCGAAGGGGCCGCGCGCAAATCCATCATTCCGGCGTCGCTCGTCGTCGAATATGCGCTGCATGTCCGTCCTCCTCGCTCCTGGGACTGACGGATTTCCGCTGCGGCGCAGACAAACGTTAATTCGTCACTACGACCTAGACAGCGGCCCAAAACCTCGTTAGGCAGGAAAGGTATTTTTTCCTGTTTCCGGGAGCAGCGCCATGCTGTCTCATGAACGAGTCTGGGCGGCGATAGACGCATTGGCCGAACGCTATGAGCTGTCGGCGTCAGGTCTGGCAAAGCGCGCCGGGCTAGACTCGACCGCCTTTAACAAGTCGAAACGCACTTCGGCGGACGGGCGTCCGCGCTGGCCGTCCACAGAGTCGCTCGCCAAGATTTTTGAGGCGACTGGTTCCTCGGTTGAGGATTTTGTCGTGCTCATTCGCGGTGGCTCGAACCGGCCGTCGCGCGGCGCGGAGCCAAGTGTGCCGCTGCTCGGCTTTGCGCAAGCCGGTGCTGGCGGCTTTTTTGATGATGCCGGTTTTCCGGTTGGCCAAGGGTGGGATCTGGTCGAGATTCCTTCGGCTACGCGCGAAGGCACTTATGCGCTGGAAGTGCAGGGCGATTCCATGTTGCCGCTCTACCGCAATGGTGACCGGCTGGTGGTTGATCCGCAAGAAACCGTGCGGCGCGGCGACCGTGTTGTGGTCAAGACGCGAGGCGGCGAGGTGATGGCCAAGGTCCTGTCGCGCCAGACGCAGAAGCAGCTCGAACTCGTCTCGCTGAATCCGGAACATCCTACCCGGACGGTCGCCGTCACCGAGGTCGAATGGGTGGCGCGGATCGTGTGGGCAAGTCAGTAACGGGTCAATTGTTGACTTGCCTTCGCTGGCTGCCGCACCATGCGGGAAATATGGACAGGCAGTACACGTGGAATTTGCAGCTTTGGACCGGACATTTCGCATAGCCGGCCTTGGCGTGGCTATTGCAGTCGTTGCCGCGACTGTGTCGCTCGCCCAGACAGAAGCGCCTGCGTCCGGCAAAAGTCCGCGCATCGTCGCACCGCAATTGATTGCGCCGCCCGAAGGCGCACAGTCAGACCTGCAACGGATCGAGCCGCGCCCGCCACTCGACGGCGCGGCAATCCAGGGCAATGACATTGTCCCGGCAACCCCGAAACCGCAGGCGCTGCCAGCAAAGAAGCTGCTCAAGGCAGATCCGCTTCTGTTTGCGCCGGTTGCCGAGCAGGCGGGCGTGTTGCAGGCAGAGGGCCGCGCCATCACGATTTCCGGCGTCGAACCGGTGCCGGTCGACGAAATGTGTGGCCAGGATGCAGGCACGCCCTGGCCGTGCGGCATGGCTGCGCGCACCGCGTTTCGCGGTTTCCTGCGAGGCCGGGCCGTGCGCTGCGAATTTCCAGATGGCGATGTGCCCGAAACGGTGACAGTGCCCTGCCGGCTGGGCAATCGCGATCTTGGCGAATGGCTGGTGGCCAATGGCTGGGCGCGCGCTGCAGACGAAAACTACAAGGACGCGGCAAAGGCTGCAGAAGAGGCAAAGCGCGGCCTGTTTGGCCCGCCGCCGCGCGAACTGGCAGCCAGCCTGCGCGCGCGAGCTGCCGGATCGCCGGGTTCGACGGTGCTGCCGTCCGGCGATCTCAGCATTTTGCCATCCGGTGCAGACGCGCCGCCGGAACCGGGTGTTGGTATTGCGCCTCCGCCTGCACTCGCACCGGTAATCCAGTCAGCACCCTTGCCGCCGCCGTCACAGCCTTCGGCCGAGTAGCGGCTACGCTTTTGGTTCGGTCACCAGCTTGCCGGCCACGGCTTCCTCGATCAGCTTGCGCGTATTGTCGATGCCATAGAGCGCGGCAAACGAGCCGAAGCGCGGCCCGCGCTCCTGGCCGATGACCGTCTGATAGATCATCTGGAAGAAGGCGACCGACACGCCGGGACCGCCGCTCGGGCTCTTCTTGTCGTGATCCTGATAGCGCTCGATGGCGCGCGCAACGTCGAGCGCCGCGTTCTGGATCGTCTCGCTGTCAGCCTCCGCCGGCAGTTCGCCGAGCTTGCCGGCAAGCGCCTGCAGGGCTGAACGCTCGACATCATCCGCTGCTCGATAGACCTTCGCCGGTTTGACGAAATCGTCGTAGTAGCGGATGGCGTAGCCAATGAGCCGGTCAAGCTCGGGATGGGTGTTGTGGTTCACGCCCGGCGCATAGCGCGAGATGAACCCCCACAGCACGTTGCGGTCGTGCGCATTCGATGCACTCACCAGATTGAGCAGCAGCGCAAAGCTGACCGGGAGATCGATCGCAGGCGGATTGCCGTCATGGATGTGCCAGACAGGGTTGCCGAGCTTTTCCTTCCATTCCTGCTTCGGATAGGCCGACAGAAATGAATAATACTCGTCGACTGCCTTGGGGATGACGTCGAAATAGAGTTTTTTCGCCTGCCGTGGCCGCTGGAACATGTAGAGCCCGAGGCTCTCGGTCGGCGCATAGGTCAGCCACTCGTCGATCGTCAGGCCGTTGCCCTTCGACTTGGAAATCTTCTGGCCAAGCTCGTCGAGGAACAGTTCGTAGACAAAGTGCTCGGGCGCCTTGCCGCCGAGGATGACGCAGATACGGTCATAGACTGACGCGTTGGTCTGGTGGTCCTTGCCGAACATTTCGAAATCGACGCCGAGCGCCGCCCAGCGCATGCCGAAATCCGGCTTCCACTGCAGCTTCACTGCGCCGCCGGTGACCGGGAGCGTCGTGTCGGTGCCGTCCTCGTCGTCGAATGTGATCGTGCCGGCCTTGGCGTCGACAGCCTTCATTGGCACGTAAAGCACCCGGCCCGTCTTCGGCGAAATCGGCAGGAAGGGGCTGTAGGTCGCCTGCCGCTCTGGTCCGAGCGTCGGCAACATCACTTTCATGATCGCGTCATACTTTTCAGCCGCCTTGAGCAGCGTCGCGTCGAACCGGCCCGACTTGTAATAGTCGGTGGCGGACGCAAACTCGTAGTCGAAGCCGAACGTATCGAGGAACCGCCGCAGCATCGCATTGTTGTGGTGGCCAAAGCTCTCATAGTCGCCGCCGAACGGGTTCGGAACGACGGTCAGGGGCATGTGCAGGTAAGGTTCGAGGAACGCTTTGTCCGGCACGTTGTCCGGGATTTTTCGCATGCCGTCCATGTCGTCGGAAAACACCAGCAGCCGCGTCGCCACCTTGTCTTCGGTCAGCACGCGGAAGGCGTGGCGAACCATGGTCGTGCGCGCCACTTCGCCAAACGTGCCGATATGCGGCAGGCCGGACGGGCCGTAGCCGGTTTCAAAAAGGATGCTCTCCGGCCAGTCGCGGCCCTTGTAGCGTGCGATGATTTTGCGCGCTTCCTCGAACGGCCATGCCTTGCTGTCGCGCGCGGCAGCGACGATGTCCGGCTGGATGACAGGTGGGTTCGAGCGGTCGGTCATGGTAAACTGGCTTCTGCGGGCTGGAAAAACGCGTCTTGCTATGGACGAACGGCGGCCAAGGTCAAGGAAAAACGCCAATATTGCCAGCCTTGAACCGCTTGGCGTTGCGTTCGGCCGCCGGACAACCTAGCTCTTGCATTCAACCGGAACCGACCCATGCCAAACCCGACTGCCCATGAAGCCTTGATCTACCTGATGGTGGTGACATCTGCCGCTGACCGCGAGATGAATGATGTCGAACTGGCGCATATCGGCGATTCCGTCCGCAGCTGGCCGATCTTCCTCGACTATGATGAGGCGGATCTGGTGCATGCCGCACGCGACTGCCAGCAGATCCTGCAAGAGCCGGGCGGACTGGAAAAGGTCTATCAGATTGTGCTGGAAGCAGTGCCGCTGCACATGCACGACACCGCCTATGCGATTGCGGTGGAAGTGGCAGTGATCGACCGCGAGATGCGGCTGGAAGAAGCGCGCGTGCTGCACCGCCTGCGCTCATGGCTGGCGATTGACGATACAACGGCGCGCGCGATCGAACTGTCGGCCAAGGCGCGCCACCGCACCCTGACCTGATGGCATGGACCACGTCAGCGAACCCACCGTCCGCCTGATCGCCTTTCTGGCGATTTTTGGCGCGATGGCGGTGTTTGAGCTGTGGTCGCCACGGCTTGAACGGCCGGAGTTTGCCGGCGCGCTGAAAGCACGGCGCTGGGTGACCAATCTCGGACTCGTTGTCTTGTCTTCGGTCGTCTTGCGCATCGTCTTTCCGGCTGCCGCCGTTGGCGCTGCCGTGTGGGCGCAATCGCGCGGTTGGGGCCTGCTGCCGGCGCTGGGCGTGCCGCCGTGGCTCGCCGGCATCATCGCCTTCATCGTGCTCGATTTTGCCATCTGGCTGGAGCATCTTGTCTTTCACAAGGTTCCCGTTTTCTGGCGGCTGCACAGGGTGCACCATGCCGATACCGGTTTTGATGTGACGACTGGCCTGCGCTTTCATCCGCTGGAAATCATCGTCTCCATGCTGTGGAAGGCGGCTGTCATTGTTGCGCTTGGCGCGCCCTACCTGGCGGTGCTGATCTTCGAGATCGTGCTGAACGGCTCCTCCATGTTCAACCATGCCAATGTCAGGCTGCCGCTGCCGCTCGACCGGGCGCTGCGCAAACTGATCGTGACGCCCGACATGCACCGCGTCCACCATTCGGTGATCCGGCGCGAGACCGACTCCAATTACGGCTTCAACTTTTCATTCTGGGACCGGCTGTTTGGCACCTATCGGCCCGAGCCAGAGGCCGGGCAGACCGGCATCGAGATCGGCCAGCCGCAATGGCGCGACGACCGCCCGGCGCGCATTGGCTGGGCGCTGCTCTTGCCGTTCCGGCGTCAGTAAAAACTCACCGGAAAATAGCGCAAATAGAGTTCGGCAAACACGCCCTTGGCCTGCAATTCGCGCAGCGCATAGTTGAACGCGTCGGCCAGCACGGCGTTCTCAGGCGTTACGGCAATCGCCAGTCCTAGTCCGAAATAGCTCGGCGCCAGATAGGGTCCGCCAGCAAACTTGCAGCAGGCTTTTGCGTCCTGCCCGGCCAGCCAGAACGATAGCCGCATGCCGTCGCCAAATGCTGCGTCCAGCCTGCCGCCGCGCAGGTCGTCGTAAAGCCATTGCGGTTGCGAATAGGTGATCGGCTTTGCCGCCGGAAACAGTGCCCGCAGCATCCTCTCATGCGCGGTGCCGGCGACAACCCCGACGCGCTTGCCGTCGAGCGCCTTGACCATAGGCTCGGCGGCGGCCGACGCCTTGGGCACGATGAAGCGGGCGGGAAATTCCAGATAGGGCCGGGTGAACACGTAGCGGTCGCGCGTCTCGGCATTGATCGCCAGCCCTGCCATCAGCGCCTCGCCCTGACCGGCCGACATTGCGGCGTCCAACTCGCTCCACGGCAGCGCCTGGATCTGGCATTTTTCGAGAATGCCAAGTTCGCCGCAGATGCGCCGCGCCAGATCGACATGAAAACCCGACAGACGCCCCTGCGCATCAAGGTAGTTGAATGGCGGAAAGTCGGTCGTGGTCAGAAACCGCAGCCGCTCGACATTGGCGATCTCAGGCTTTGGCAGCCGTTCCTTCAGGTCCCAGAAATTGGGGATCTTTGGACCATCGGCGAGGGCCGCGGTGGAAAAGGCAAACAGGGCCGCCAGTAGAGTCAAAAAGCGCAATTTGTGTTCCCGGTTTGCCTGGACGGCCATTACGCAAGCTGCATATCACGGCGTGCGGGCCTCATCCACTACACTCCGGATGCAACTTGCGATTGACATTTGGCAATTTCAGTTGTGACTTTGCTGTCTAAGTATTTGCGTCCGGCGGGCAGGCGGGCATGTGGCGTACGGGTGGGGACGATGTTCTGGTCGGTAGCGGCGTGGCCCACAGCCACGCTTACCCGGGTTCGTCGCCACTTGACGGCTGGACGGCCATGGATGCGCCGTTTCCGTCCGCGCCGGTTGATCTCCGCACACCAAACTCCAGTTCGCCCGACCCGGAGCGGGCAATCTGGCTGTCGGTTGCACGGCAGATCGGTCTGTCTCAGATGGAACTGGACAATTCATCGGAACGGGCAGCGCAGATCGGGTCGTCACTGGCGGCAGAACTCCTGACAAGACCGGACGTCAGCGAGGCCGGGCTCTACCGGGCGCTTGCCAACGCGCTGGGCGTGGCGATTTGCTTCCGGCTTGACGCGGCACGGATGCAGCTCAATGCAAGACAGGCGGCCATGCTGCTTGGCGGCTCGGGGAGCCAATATCCGATCCGTTACACTGGCGGCAACGGAGCCACCGTCTATCTCTACTCGCCAGACCCCTGCGGGCTGGACGTGTTTGTAAGTCACATCTTGTCGATACCCGGCGCCCCGCAGCGGCTCGTGCTGACGCCGCGTTGCGTCATGCGGGCCGCGCTTGCCGAAATCGCCCGCCCTGCACTGGTCGCGAAGGCACGCGACAGGCTTTTTCTACAAACGCCACTCTTGTCTGCACGCACGCTGGCGAATGGCTGGCAGGGCGTATTGGCAGGCATTCTGCTGGTCAGCCTGCCGGTCGGCCTCTTGCTGCACCAGTCCGCAATGCTGATGGCAATTCACCTCTTTGCGACCCTGTTCTTCTTTTGCGGTATCGCCATCCGGCTGGCGGCAATCCGGTCTGTCGCTGCCGGGCCACCGCCGCTTCTAACGAATGTCCGGCGCGTGCCGCTTTACACGATCCTTGTCGCGCTGCGTCATGAGGCGGCTATCGTGCCTGAATTGCTTGTCGCACTCGGCAAGGTCAGATGGCCGCGATCCCGGCTGGAAATCAAGTTTGTCTGCGAAGCAGATGATCGCTCGACGATCGAGGCCATCAAGGCAGTCGGGCTGCGTTCCTGGGCTTCAGTAATCGAAGTGCCGGACGGAATGTTGAAAACCAAGCCAAATGCCTTGTGTTTTGCGCTACCGCAGACGTCCGGCGAGTTTGTCGTGCTCTATGATGCCGAAGACAGGCCTGCGCCCGGTCAGCTGATCGAGGCATGGCGGCGGTTTGAATCAAGTGAAGACGATCTGGCCTGTCTGCAAGCGCCATTGCACATCGACAATTGGCGCACCGGCATCTTGCCGCGCATGTTTGCGCTCGAATACGCTTCCCTGTTCAGGCGGATATTGCCGATGCTCGGGCGCAACGGTCTGGTGATGCCGCTGGGCGGAACATCAAACCATTTTCGCCGTGACGCGTTGGAACTGGTCGGCGCATGGGACCCCTATAATGTCACCGAAGACGCCGACCTCGGCATCAGGCTCGCGCGGTTCGGGTTTCGCTCCGATGTGATTGAACAGCCAACGGGCGAAGATGCCCCGGACGGGTTTGGCGTCTGGCTGCGGCAACGTTCGCGCTGGATGAAGGGCTGGATGCACACACTTCTGGTACACACACGCCGGCCGATGCGGCTGGTCACGTCACTCGGATTCGGGTCAGCCGCTATCGTTCTCCTGATGATGGCGGGCATCGTCGTCTCTGCGCTGCTGCATCCGTTTGTCTTGTTCTCTGGCGTCTGGTTTGCGGTCGAATATGCGGCGGGTGTGACGCTGTCGCCAATGGGGCAGGCGCTGTTTGTGCTCGATGTCGCCAACCTTGTGCTGGGCTATTCCGCCTTCCTGGCGCTGGGATGGATCGCGATTGGGAAGTCGCAGGCGCGTCGCGGTTTCTGGAAAGTCATCGCGTTCACCCCGGTCTACTGGATGATGTTGTCACTGGCCGCATGGCGCGGACTTTTCCAGCTGCTGACCCAGCCGCACAAGTGGGAAAAGACCCCGCACAAGCCGCATCGGCAGTTGGCGCAGGGCTCTGCTCTCAAGCAACGGCGGCTGCTTTATGCCGACAGGAAACCCGGGCCTTCACCAATGATTTTCGGGTCTTCCGCGCCCACCACTTCGCCGTCGCGTCCCTTGTAGGGGATGGTGCGCAGAATGCGCCGCATCACCGCCAGGCGGGCGCGCTTCTTGTCGTTGGAGCGCACGATTGTCCAGGGCGACGCGCTGGTGTGGGTGCGAGCGATCATCGTATTGCGCGCCCCGGTATACTGGTCCCACATCTTCATGCCGGCAAAGTCGATGGGCGAAAATTTCCAGTTCTTCAGCAGCGAGTGACGCCGGTCGTGGAAACGCTTCAGCTGCATTTCCTGGCCGATGTCGAGCCAGATCTTGAAGAAGCGGATGCCTTCATTGCGGATCAGCTGTTCAAACTTCGGCGTCTCTTCCAGAAACAGTTCGTGCTGCTCGGGCGTGCAAAAGCCCATCACCGGCTCGACGCCGCCGCGGTTGTACCAGGAGCGGTCAAAGGTGACGAATTCGCCCGATGTCGGAAACTGCGACACATAACGCTGATAATACCATTGGCCGCGTTCGGTTTCGGTCGGCTTGGTCAGCGCCACATTGCGCGCCGAGCGCGGGTTCATGTTTTCGCGGATCGCACCAATCGTACCGCCCTTGCCCGCGGCGTCACGGCCTTCAAACAGCACGATGACGCGCTCGCCCGCCTGCTGCATCCAGGTCTGCAGCTTGACCATCTCGATTTGCAGGGCCTCATAGTCCTTGTCGTAATGCTTGCCCTTCATCTTCTCGTCATAGGGAAAGCCGCCTGATGTCAGCGCCTTCTTCTCCACCCAGTCCGGAAGTTTGGGGTCATTGATGTCGAATTCGCGCTTCTTGCCATCGATTGTCAGCTCGATCGTGCCAAGGGCGTCCTTGCCGCCGGAAGCGTTCTTGTCTTTGGTGTCTGCCATGTCGGATCAGCCTTTTCGTCTGTTGAACTCATGCTATTGGGAGGGCGGATGCGCGTAAAGCGCGACTTGAGATGACAGTGAACGGCGAAGATCCCGAAACGCAGACATGGATCGGCGCAGCCATCGGACGGCTGATCGCCGCGCGCTGGTTGCTGCTGGCTGCCTTTGCAGGTCTTGCTCTGGATGTGGCTATCGGCACCTCACCGGGCATTGTCGCAACCGCTGTCGCGCTGCTGGTGCTGGCAGTGCTGTTTGTGCCGCGCTGGACCCGGCGCGAGCGCCGTATCGAGCGTGCAGCTGAGACAGTCCAGGGGCAGAACGCCGTATTGAGCGCCGACGACCTGGCAGACGCTGTGGCCGATCCGTTGATCGTCTTCGACAGTTCCGGCGCAGTTGTGAAATTGAACGCGGCCGCGTCTGCTGCATTTGGTGATCTGCCCGCAGGCGCATCGCTCGCGCTGCGTTTCCGTGCGCCTGAAATTCTGCAGCTCATCGAAACCGTCAGCGCGACTGGCAAGGCAGGTGTGACCGACTATCTCGAACGCGTGCCGGTGGAACGCTGGTTCCGGGTGAACGCCGCGCCCGCAGGCGAACGCGGGGCGCTGTTTGTCATCATCTTTCGCGACCAGAGCGAGGTACGCCGCATTGACCGCATGCGCGCCGATTTTATCGCCAATGCCAGCCACGAATTGCGAACGCCACTGGCATCGATCACCGGTTTCATCGAGACCCTGCGCGGACCGGCGCGTGATGACCCGAAAGCGCGCGACCAGTTTTTGCAGATCATGCAGGACCAGACCAGCCGCATGGCGCGGCTGATCGACGATCTTCTGTCGCTGTCGCGGCTGGAGATGAAGCCGTACTTCGACGCCTCCGGGCGGGTCGATCTGGTTCCGCTTATCGGCGGCGTGGCAAGCGCGTTGTCGCCGCTGGCAACAGAGACCGGCGTGACCATTGAGCAGACATTTGGCGATGGGCCGGCGCTTGTCGCCGGCACAAACGATGAACTCATCCAGGTGTTCGAGAATCTGATCGAAAACGCCTGCAAATATGGCCGCTCGGGTGGCAGGGTCGAGATTGCTATCAACCGCGCTGGCGTCGATGGCGGCGTTGACGTCTCGGTCCGCGATTTCGGCGATGGCATTCCCGAAGAACATATCCCGCGCCTCACCGAACGTTTTTACCGTGTCGACGCGGAATCGAGCCGTGGCCAGAAGGGCACGGGCCTGGGGCTTGCTATCGTCAAGCACATCCTGACCCGCCACAAGGCGCGGTTGTCAATCCGCTCCAAGCTCGGCCAAGGCTCGGCGTTCACGGTGCACTTCCCGCCGGTCTGATTTTTCGCGGCAACAATCAGTGGCTTCTTTTTTCCGTCACGGTACTGGCTTACCTGTCTTATCCTTGGGGAGGGCAACATCAGGTGTCGATGACAGCGCAGCACATCGTCCGGTCGTTTGACGAGGATCTGAAATTTCTGGCAAACCGGATCGCCGCAATGGGCGGACATGCCGAGCGTATGGTCGACCAGGCAGTAACGGCGCTGGTCAATCTTGATCTCGACCTGGCACGCCGCGTGGTGGCTGACGACGCCTTTCTCGACCAGACGCAGCGCGAGATCGATGATCGCGCCATCTTCATCATCGCCAAACGCCAGCCTCTGGCGCAGGACCTGCGCGAGATCATCGGCACGATCCGTATTTCGGGTGATCTGGAGCGTGTCGGCGATCTTGGCAAGAATATCGCCAAGCGGGTGGCGGCTGTTCAGGAGAACCGCCAGACGGTGCAATTGTTTCGCGGGTTGCAGGCGCTTGCCGAACTTGCGCTGACACAGCTGAAGGACGTGCTCGACACCTATGCCTCGCGCTCGGTCGAGCGCATCGGCATGGTGCGCGACCGCGACGAGCAGATCGACGCGATGTATACGTCGCTGTTCCGCGAATTGCTGACCTACATGATGGAAGATCCGCGCAACATCACCGCCTGCACCCATCTTCTGTTCTGCGCCAAGAACATCGAGCGCATCGGCGACCACGCCACCAACATTGCCGAGACGGTCTATTACATTGTCACCGGCCAGCAGATGCCGGTCGAGCGGCCCAAGGAAGATAAAAGCCACCGCGTCGTGGTCAGCGGCGAAGGCTGATCCCGCTTCCGGTCACAAAATAGCCCGGCAATGCCGGGCTGTTTTGTCGTCATCGCCGTATTGTGCCTATCGGCGGCGGCGCTCCGAAGCAGGCTGGAACGCCAGCTTTGAGTGATATTTGCAATAAGGGCCGGTTTCAGCCGGGTCATTGCCGCAGAAGCTGAAATCTTCCGACAGCGGGTCGCCATTCGGCCATTTGCAGGTGCGCTCGGTCAGCTCGACCAGCCGCAGCCGGCGCGAGATTGGCACCACTACATTTTCAGGCTGCGCGCGCATGGTAACCTGCGGCACATATTCGGCGTCGAACTGTACCTGCAGTGCGGTTGCGCCGACCGACATCGGCATCGAGCGCACCATCGTCGTCGTCCGCCCGCCGGTCTTTGGCGCTGCGACTGGCGGCTTTGCTACTTTCTTGGGCCGGGCCGGTGCGGCGGCAGCGCGGCCGCGGCTCGACAGTTTCAGCCGGTGGACCTTGCCGATCACCGCATTGCGGCTGACGCCGCCCAATTGGGCCGCGATCTGGCTGGCGCTGAGGCCTTCGCTCCATAGTTTTCTCAACATTTCGACGCGTTCGTCGTTCCAGTTCATGTGCACCGCTCCTCGAGCTTTTGCGTGAACCGAATCGGAATCCTACTGCGGCCCGTGAACTCGGGTGCCGCACCACATTTATTCGGATTACTTGGTCCGCCGCACGATATTTTGTATTTGTTGGCCCTAAACTACCGCACCGGCTGACTCCGTGACAAGAGTCAGGGAGGCAACACGAATCGGATTTGTCGGTTTTCCCCAACTTGGGTTGCAGCCGCCGCTGCAGCCCGTGCCAGAGAAAGACACCAACAGCCGGAACCCCGGCTCATTGACATACCGGTCGAAAGAAACAATATTCCAACGACCGAGCCGCCCGTGGGGCGGCTCTTTTGATTTGGGGTTTCAATTCGGCGAAAACAAGTCCGGCAGCTGCTGGACACGCCCTGGACGGAAGATAATGACAGCAGGCGCTCTCTACCAATCCTTCTCTCGCATTCCGCTCGAATTTGAACGTGGAGAAGGATGTTGGCTGGAGACGCAATCGGGTGAGCGTTACCTCGATTTCGCCGGCGGTATCGCGGTCAATTCGCTTGGCCACAGCCATCCGCATCTGGTCAAGGCGCTGACCGATCAGGCACAAAAACTCTGGCACGTCTCCAATCTCTATCGTGTGCCCGGACAGGAGCGGCTGGCCGAACGGCTGGTCGAGAACTCGTTTGCCGACCGTGTCTTCTTCACCAATTCGGGCGCCGAGGCGCTGGAATGCGCCATCAAGACCGCGCGCCGCTATCAATATGTCAACGGCCACCCGGAAAAGTTCCGCATCATCACCTTTGAAGGTGCGTTCCACGGCCGCACGCTGGCGACCATCGCCGCCGGCGGCCAGAAAAAGTATCTCGAAGGCTTTGGCCCGGCCGTCGAAGGTTTTGACCAGGTGCCATTTGGCGATATTGCTGCCGCCAAGGCCGCGATCACGCCCGAAACTGCTGCGATCCTGATTGAGCCGCTGCAGGGCGAAGGCGGCATCCGTGAACTGCCGGCCGGCGGGCTCGCCGCGTTGCGCAAGCTGTGCGACGACAATGGACTGCTGTTGATCCTCGACGAGGTCCAGTGCGGCATTGGCCGCACCGGAAAGCTGTTTGCCTATCAGTGGACCGACGTCCAGCCTGACATTGTTGCGATTGCAAAAGGCATCGGCGGTGGTTTCCCGGTCGGCGCGTGCCTGGCTACCGAAGCAGCCTCCGCCGGTATGACGCCCGGCACCCACGGCACCACCTTTGGCGGCAACCCGCTTGCCATGGCAGTCGGCAATGCTGTGCTCGACATCGTGCTCGCTGACGGTTTCCTTGATGAAGTGTCGCGCAAGGCGCTGCTGCTGAAGCAGGGGCTGGCAAGTGTTGCCGACGATTATCCCGACGTCATCGAAGACGTTCGTGGTTTTGGCCTGATGGCCGGCGTCAAGTGCAAGATGCCGAACGGCGACGTCAATGCCGCCATCCGCGCCGAACATATGCTGATGGTGCCAGCCGGCGACAATGTGCTGCGCCTGTTGCCGCCGCTGGTCGTCTCGGATGACGAAATCCGCACCGGCGTCGAGCGTATTCGCGCTGCCGCCGCGAACCTGTCCTCCGCTGCCCAGTCAGCCGCCTGATCGGAATCGTCATGTCTGACCCGCGTCACTTCACGGACCTTTCAGCCGTCAGCGCCGAGACGTTGCGCGGCATGCTTGACGACGCCATTGCGCGAAAGACCCGCCTCAAAGCCGGCGTCACCGAACAGCCGCTCGCTGGAAAAGTCCTGGCGATGATCTTTGACAAGCCGTCGACGCGCACCCGCGTGTCGTTTGATGTCGGCATGCGCCAGCTTGGCGGCTCGACCATTATGCTGACCGGCACGGAGATGCAGCTTGGCCGATCTGAATCGATTGCCGACACGGCGCGTGTCCTGTCGCGCTATGTCGATGCGATCATGATCCGCACCACTGACCACGCGCGCATGATCGAACTGGCCGAAAACGCCTCTGTGCCGGTCATCAACGGTCTGACCGACGACACCCATCCGTGCCAGATCATGGCCGACATCATGACGTTTGAAGAGCATCGCGGACCGGTGAAAGACCGGCTGATCGCATGGTCGGGCGACGGCAACAATGTGCTGCATTCGCTGATCGAAGGGTCTGCCCGGTTCGGCTACCGCATCAACTATGCTTCACCCGCCGGCAGCGAGCCTGAACAGCGTTATGTCGACTGGGCGGAACGCAATGGCGGCCGCGTCGCGTCGCTGCGCACCGCGGAAGAGGCCGTCGCTGGCGCTGACGCTGTCGTCACTGATTGCTGGGTGTCGATGAACCAGGAGCATCGCGCCCGCGGCCACAACGTATTCTTGCCGTTCCAGGTCAACGCCAAGCTGATGGCGCAAGCCAGTCCGGACGCGCTGTTCATGCACTGCCTGCCCGCCCATCGCGGCGAGGAGGTCACCGACGAGGTGATCGACGGCCCGAACTCGGTGGTGTTTGACGAGGCCGAAAACCGCCTGCACGCTCAGAAGGCCGTGCTGGCCTGGTGCCTCGGCGCGGCTTGAAGATAGCCGGGCCTGACCCCATCTAAGCCGCACATCATTCAAATTTGACGCGCGCGTGCCGGTTCCATCTGGATGCTGGCCGCGTCACAATGCGTAGCGGGGCATTCATGCAAACAAGCGGAACCGACACTTTGAACAAGACTGGCGCAAAGAAGCTGGGCGATTTCGGCTTTGCCGGCGACGACGTTGTCGTGCCGTTCGAGGTGGCAAAGCTCGACGTGCGCGGCCGCGTGGTGCAACTGGGCGGCGCGCTCGACGCGATCCTGTCGCGCCATGATTATCCGGAGCCGGTTTCGCGCCTGCTGGCTGAAGCCGCCGTGCTCACCGTGCTGCTCGGCGCATCGCTCAAGTTTGAAGGCAAGCTGATCCTGCAGACCCGGTCGGACGGACCGGTCGACATGCTGGTGGTTGATTTCACCACGCCGTCGGCACTGCGTGCCTATGCCCGTTTTGATGCAGAACGCGTCGCTGCGGCGATCGAGGCCGGCCAGATTTCGGCGCCTGACCTGCTGGGCAAGGGCGCGCTTGCCTTCACCATCGACCAGGGCGAGTTTGCCCAGCGTTATCAAGGCATTGTCGAGCTCAACGGCCAATCGCTCGACGAGGTGGCGCGCGACTATTTCCGCCAGTCGGAGCAGATCCCGACCGATGTTCGCCTCGCGGTCGCCCGCCAGGTGACGCGTGGCGACAATGGCCCGCAAGAGGCCTGGCGCGCTGGCGGCCTGCTGATCCAGTTCCTGCCAGACGCACCCGAGCGGCAGCGCGTGACCGACCTGCATGGCGGCGACGGCGCGACAGCCGCCGAAGACAAGTCCGACGACGCCTGGCGCGAAGCCACAGCCTTGCTCAACACGGTCGAGGCTTCCGAACTGCTCGACCCGACGGTTGAGCCCGAGCGGCTTTTGTTCCGGCTGTTTCACGAGCAGGGCGTGCGGGTGTTTGAGGGCACAAAGATCCTCGATCAGTGCACCTGCTCGCGCGACCGCATCAAGGGCATCCTGTCGGGCTTCACGGCCGAAGAGATCAAGGATTCCACCGAGGACGGCGAGATCAAGGTGTCCTGTGAGTTCTGCTCCACCGCCTACACGTTCGACCCGGCCGATTTCGCGCAGTCCGAAGCCCGCTAGTTCACCGTTCGCACGACATTGGGCAGGTCGAGCGCAAAGGCCGGAATCTGCACGTCAAACGTCTCGCCGCCCGATGACCGCATCGTATAGGCGCCGACCATGAAACCGGTCGGCGTCGTCAGCGGACAGCCCGACGTGTATTGATAGCTGTCGCCCGGATCGAGCCCCGGCTGCTCGCCCACGACGCCGGGGCCACGCACTTCTTCCACCTTGCCGTTGCCGTCGGTGATCCGCCAGTAGCGGGTCAGCAATTGCAC
>DAINRF010000029.1:0-49722 GCA_036742015.1 Mesorhizobium sp.
GCGTCAGCCGGACTTGGCCGGGCCACCAGCCCGTCCTTCGCCGCCTTCCTTGCGGATCGCCTCGCCATCGCGGAAACAGAACCGTTTCCATTTGAACCTGAAAGGGTCTAAGCACCGGCAGCATCCGGCTGATACTGCGCCAGGAATTCTGCGCTTGGCTCGATCGGGCAAATCACGTCGATCATCACTCCATTCGGGTCGGCGGTGATGAAATGGCGCTGGCCAAAATCCTCGTTGCGCAGCGTGTGCAGGATCGGCAGGCCAGCTCCCTTGATGCGGGCGTAAATCGCGTCCGGATCCTTCACCTCGAAATTTATCAGCAGCCCCTGCGTTGGCTTGCGCATCGCGTCGGGCACTGTGTCATGGTCAAATCGCACCATGCCGAGGTTGACCCGCAGGTCGTCCATCATCTGCAGATGCACATACCAGTCACTCTCAAACAGCGGCTTGAAACCGAGATTTGCGACATAGAATGCTGCCGTGGCCGAGACATCCTCCACCATCAGCACCGGGTAATAGCTCGTCGTTTTCATTGCCGTTTTCCCACTTCTTATTTACATACATATTGCACGTATCAACAAATAAATACATTCTGCATGTATGTAAAGGACGGAAATGCCAAGATCCAGCAAGGCGCAGACCGAGCAGACCCGCACAGACCTGATCGCGGCGGCACGCGCCCTGTTCGTCGAAACAGGCTATGCAGACACAGCCACGCCAGACATCGTTGCGGCGGCCGGTGTCACCCGCGGCGCGCTCTATCACCACTTTGAGGACAAGAAGGCGCTGTTCAGGGCCGTCGTCGAGCATGAATCAGAGCTCGTAGCCGCAGCCATAGATGCCGCCTCGCCCGCTTCAAAATCTCTGATGGAGGCGCTGTCAGCTGGGGGCAGCGCCTTTCTCGATGCCATGCAGGTGCCTGGCCGCAGCAGGCTGCTCTTGCTCGACGGTCCAGCCGTGCTTGGCCGCGCAGAGATGGACGCAATCGACAGTCAAACCGGCGGCACGCGCACCCTGCACGAGGGACTGGCTGCAGCCATGCGCTCCGGCGAGATTGTCAGACTGCCAATCGCTCCACTGGCGGCGATGCTATCAGCCGCATTTGATCGTGCGGCACTGGAGATTGCCTTGGGAGCCGACCGCGCCGCCTATGAGGCGACGCTGCAGCAACTGATCATAGGTCTGGCGACAAAGCCCCGCTGAGGACGATCAAAGCTCACAAAGACTGCTTTGAAACCGTCAGGCTGAGACGAAAATGGTGATTTTCGAGCATCGGAGCGGAGCGCATATGAAACACGTGAGCACCGAAGCGCAGAAAAGCGCCATTTTTGCGGGCCAGCCTCACGAGGTTCAAAACGGGCTTTCAGCCCTCAAACATCCGGTCGCCGTTCTGGTCGACAATCTGCTTGCCTTTGACCAGTGCCTGCTCGGCAGCCATGTCCTGCCCCGGAAACCGGTCGGCCCGGATGAAGCGATGTTCTTTGGTCACGCCCTCGATCTCGCGAGAAACCACGCCGCACGTCTGCCATTGCCCGTTCTCCTGATAGGGCGTCGCGGCGATGTGATAGCCGTTGTAGTCGATCTCTTTCACCGGGCCGCCAGGCTTTGCGGCATCGCCACCGCCAAACAGTTTTTTGAAAAACGACATCGAAACTCTCCCGGCACTCCGCCGCGCCCAGTGTCACCGTCCGGCGCGTCAGGTCAACCCGCGCCTGAGGCTTCCGCCCGCAACCCGGTCAAAAACACCCGCACGAGATGGTCGATCTGCCGCCACGCCGGATCGGTTCCGCCAGGGCCGCCAATCCGCCGCGTATTGGTGACAATGCCGTGCACGCTCGACCACAGGACATGCGCCGAAAGTTTTGCCCGCTCCGCATCGAGCCCGAGCGACCCATCAAGCCTCAGCACGCCCGAAATGATCGACATCAACCCGTCGAGCCGGCTGAAATAATTCGCCTGCCGGTCCGCCCCGATCTTTTCCGCCGGAAACGCCACCAGTGCCATCCAGCTTTTCTGGTGCGCCTCGACATAGTCCAGATAGGTGCGCGCCAGTTCCAGCAGACATTCGCGCGTATCGGTCACGTGCGCCGCCTTCAGCCGCCCGATCGCCGCCATGCCGGCCTGTTCCAGCCCGGCAATCAGCTTGAGATTGACCGCCACATGCAGCGCGTCCATGTCGCCGTAAAGATTGTAGATTGAGCCAAGTGCGATCCCGGCCCGGCTGGCGACAGTGCGTGCTTTCAGCTGGTCGGCCCCGCCCTCTTCCAGCAGCGCCTCGGCAATCTCGAGCACCCGTGCGCCCACTTCGTCCCTGTCCAGCGCCATCGCTGTCTCCGATCTGGCTGCCCGTCCTGTGGGTGCAGCTCGCCTGCGCGCCTCACGCGCATGTTCACTACATATCACGCCACCCGGCTTTTGTGAACATTGTTCAATTCTTTGGCCGCCGCACCGCACGGCAATCCGCCACCGCCCGTTAACCACCCGTCATTTCACATGAACATTGTTCAAAATAGTGCTTGAACAATGTTCACAAGCTGATACATATAGGCCGTGAACAACGTTCATAAACAGGAGCAAACAATGTTTCAGGCAGTCAAGACCCTCATCGCCGGCGTTAACGCCCAGGCTAGCGAACACTTCACCGATCGCTTCGCCGTTGACCTTCTCAACCAGAAGATCCGTGAATCCGAGGCAATGCTCGCAAGCACCAAGCAGACGCTCGCCTCGATCATCTTGCGCGAGCGCACCGAGCGAGCCAATCTCGAAGCCTTGTCCGGCCAGATCGCCGATCTGGAGCTCCGCACCGCAGCTGCCCTGAAAGCCGGCAGCGAAAACCTGGCCATCGACGCCGCAGCCGCCATCGCGTCGCTCGAAAACGAACGCACTCTGCGCGTCAAGACAGTTGCCGGCCTTGAAGAACGCGCCCAGCGCATGCGGCTGTCCGTGGAAAAGATGCATCGCCGCATTCTTGACCTGCGCCAGGGCGCCATCCATGCCACCGCAGTCGACGCCGAACACAAGGCCCAGCGCCAGCTCAATCGCACCATCGGCGCCTCATCAAGCGTCAAGGAAGCCGAAGATCTTCTGGCCCGCATTCTCGGCCGCGACGATCCGCTGATCGAGACGGAAGTGCTCGACGAGATTGATGAGGAACTCGGCCATGCAAAGATCGCCGGCCGCCTCGCCGACGCGGGCTTCGGCCAGCCGCTGAAAGTCCGGACTGAAGACGTTCTCCTGCGCCTGCGCGCCAGCGCATCGCAAAACCTTAACCAAGACTAGAGCAATTCGGAAGTTGACCTAAGGTAATTCATCAATTCTGGGTTGTCGTACGAAAATGATTGGCCCGACAACCTGCAACCGAAATTCAAATTCAACTTGGAGACACACATGAACTCGAACCAGACCTACATCATGTTCAACGGCATCGGCATCGCCGTGGCACTTGCCATGCTCAGCCTGTCGATCTGGATGGCCCCTGTCGACCTTTCTACCAAGGGCTTTTGGGGCATGGGTGTCTTCCTGCTCTGTGGCAGCCTCGTCAATTTCATCAAATACCGCATGGATGACCGAGCCACCCACGAAACCGTCAGCAAAATCGAAAAGGCCAAGACCGAAAAGCTGCTTTCGGAATATGCCGCCAAGGACAAGAACTGACCGCAATCATCGCGATCCAGTCACGGACAGGGCCGGCGCAAGCCGGCCCTTTTCATTTGCCCGTCGGCATTGCCGCGGTGGCGGCGGCCGAAAAGGTGAATTCAGGATGAACGGCCGGTTCCACCTGAGTTCACTCAACCAATGTCAAAACCGGGTCAGAACCGCAGCGACCCCCCGCAGCGGGCGAAATGGAGGAAGCAAAATGTTCGCCAAGATCAAAACCGCAGCCCTGTCCGCCATCATCGCGTTGGGCGCATTTGCAGCAGCACCATCGGTCGCCCAGGCTGCTGATGTCCGCATCGGCATTCAGGTCGGTAGTGGCTACGGCCCAAGCTGGGGCCCAGGTTGGGGCCACGGCCCGCGCTGGCGCGATGCCCGCTGCACACCGGCCAAGGCTATGAAAAAGGCCCGCCGCATGGGCATGAACCGTACCTGGGTTGACCGCGTCAGCCCGAATAGAATCGTGATCAAGGGCCGCAAGAACGGCCACCGCGCCACAATCGCCTTTGGCCGCGCGCCCAGCTGTCCTGTGCGCAACTGGCGTTAACGATCCCGTTGGATCAGTGCCGCCCCGCAGCCTCGCTGCGGGGCTTTTGTTTGTCAGGAAATACGCATGACCGGCTGCCGCAGCACGGTTTTCAGTCTCTCAGGCGCGGTCTTGCGCGGATCGCCAATATAGATCTCGTGGTGATGACCGGTCTCGGTCAGGCCGTTTTGCGGCAGGAAATCGCCATGCAGTTTCGCCAGCACCGGCCCCTCCTCGTCATAGGAGCCGACATGCATCGTCTGCACGCAAAGTCCCTCGTCTAGTGTCTCCAGCCGCAAGCTCTTTGGCGGCTCGCCGCGCTTTCCGCCTGCCTTCTTTACCGCCGCCGCAATCATATCAGGCGTGATCCAGTCAGGCTGCAGGATCATCATCGTCCAGGACCACTTGTCTTTCTGCCGGCTGACAAATGTCTCCATGTCCTCGGCCCACCAAAGACCTTCCAGCGGCATCACGCCATAGTCGCGGCCAAGCTCATTCTTCGACATGAACTTTACCGGATAACTCACCGAGTAGAGCCACTCGACTGCATCGCGGTATTCGTCAGCCGTGTTGGGGTCGCCACGTCCGTCGACCTTGAGATATCGCATCGGCGGCACATCGACGATGACAAACCGCCCCGCAGGCGGTGCATAGAGATGCTTAAGCTCGCGCTTGAGATCGGCCTTGTCAGCCACGCTCAGCGTTCCGTCAGAGCCAGCTTTGCCCCGAGCGCCACAAAGGCCGCGGCAAAAGTACGACGCATCCACGCCATCACATTGGGGCTCCCAAGCACTCTGTCGCGCATCGAGGCGGCAAACAGCCCGTAGATCGCAAAGACCACAAACGTCGCCAGCATGAACACACCCGACAGTTCCAGCATGCGCAGCAGCAGATAGGGTTCTGTTGGCGAAATGAACTGCGGCAGGAAGGCGACAAAGAAGATCGAGAGCTTTGGGTTGAGCAGGTTCAAAAGCACACCGTCCACTATCACCTGCCCGGCCGAGCGCGCGTCAGTCCTGGCGTCGATCTTCATCGCGCCACGCTCTTTCAGCGTCGCCCATGCCATATAAAGCAGGTAGGCGACGCCCGCATATTTGACGATATCAAACAGCAGCGCCGACGTATGCAGCAGCGCCGCCAGCCCGGTGATCGCTGCAATCAGATGTGGCACGATGCCAAGCGTACACGCAAAGGCCGCCCAGATGCTCGCCCGCGCCCCGCGCGTCAGCCCCGCCGCAATCGTATATGTCGCGCCGACGCCGGGCGACGCCACAATGATCAGCGTCGTGATCAGGAATTCAGCCGACATGGACAGGCTCCAGATGTGAACATTCCAGCCCATGCTGCCCGTGTTGAAAGATGCTTGCAATCAGGGCGAGCACCAAAATTTGCGCAGCCAAAGCAGCCACCGGCGTCACGGCATTTGACGTACTGGAACAGACAAGCCGCTCAAGCGGCGGTCCACAGACTCCCACCAGCAGAATTTGATGACACCAAAAAACTGTAATATTTCAACGTACTCAACCTCTGCGTTAAGAATCTTTCAAGTCCGCATTCGGTAAGAATTCTAAGTAAAGCCGGGATGCGCGAAATGTTCAAAAACTTCCTGAAAAGCAAAGCCGCCAATGTTGCCCTGTTGTTTGGCCTGGGCGCAATTCCATTGCTGCTCGCCATAGGGGTAGCCGTTGACTTCTCGCGCGCCAGCTCGTCGAAGGCCCATTTGCAGGAGCTCAGCGATGCTGCCGTTCTTGCGGCGGCGGGTTCCGACGCAAAAACGCTCGCGAAATTGAAGGAAGTCGCTGAAAAGCAGATCGCCGCCAATTTCAGCCGCCGTTCTGAAATGGCAAGTGTCGTAATCGCCGGCATGACCGAAAAGGACGGCAAGATCGATATTCAACTGACGGCCAGCGTTCCGACGCATTTCATGGGAATTGCCAATGTGGCATCGCTGCCGATTAACGCGAAGTCGACTGCGGTCCGCGGCCCTGGCGAAGAGCTCGAAGTTGCTCTTGTCCTCGACTCGACATGGTCGATGTCTGAAGCAGACTCCAGCGGAGGCACCAAACTCGAAACCTTGCAGAAGGCAGCTTCCAATCTGGTCGATGTGCTTCTGGCGACAAACGGCGTTCGCGTCGGACTTGTTCCTTATGCAGAAAACATCAATGTCGGCGTCCACAATCGTCATGCGAGCTGGCTCGACGCCCCTCCGGACGTCAACTATGGCGGCGATTGCTACGACAAGACAGAAGAGCGGACTTGCAGCCGTTACGAGGCAGAGCCTTGCACAAGCATGATCGACAATGTGGAGACCAAACGCTCATGCTACTGTGAAGAGGAACAGGTTACGCCCCTCAACCCTCCACAAAGGATTTGCTACGGCGGGTGGGGCACAACGTTCCACGGTTGTGTCGGAATGCGCCTGGACGAAAAAGTGCGCCTGCGCGACGGTGCACCAAGCGTGAGATATCCCGGCTTTGTTGAATACTACAAGTTCTGTGGCTCTGAGGTCATGCCCCTCGGCGTGAACGCGACCAAATTGAAAGACGCAATCACCAATCTGGAAATCATGAATATCTATACCGGACACAGGCCTCAAACATATCTGCCGGGCGGCCTCACCTGGGGGCGGAATATTCTGTCTCCGGAAGCGCCTTTCACCGAAGGCAAGGCCTATACTTCCTCAACCGGCGGTCCGCGCAAGATATTGATCCTCATGACGGATGGCGACAATACGATGAGACTGGACACTTGGGATGGCAAGGCGAAGAGCTTCTATGTCTGGTCATCTGACCCTGACACCCATGCTCCCTACAAGGCTGAAACTGACACAGACACACGCCAGCTTTGCTCTAACATCAAAGCCAGTGGCATCGAAATCTACACCATCGGCTTCATGGTCGGCGAGAGGCCCGAGTCCAAGGCACTTCTCCAGGAGTGCTCGAGCAACGGCAAGACGCACTATTTTGATGCCGTCAGCGCAGAAGAACTGGTGCAGGCATTCGCAACGATTGGAAGCCGTTTCAACGGCGTTCGCCTGACCAACTGAGGTCGGCGGCGTCGCTGCTGACGGCGTGCCATCAGCGCGCCGTCACCACCTGTCCCCTCACCCAGGCCGCGCTCCGATATAGACTGAAGCCGGGCGCAACAGCCTGCCATTGCGCTGCTGCTCGATGGCGTGCGCCGTCCAGCCCAGACAGCGCCCGACCGCAAACACCGGCGTGAACGCCTGCCGCGGTATCTTCAGCGCATCAAGCAGGATCGCTGTGTAGAACTCAACATTGGTGTCGAGCTTGCGGCCGGGTTTTGCCTGCGCCAGCGCCTGCCGCGCATAGGCCTCCACCTCCGCCGCCAGTCCAAGGTCCGCCCCCGCGCCACCCAGCCGTTCAACCGCCGCCTTCAGCACATCGGCACGCGGGTCGCGCACCTTGTAGATACGGTGGCCAAATCCCATCAGCCGATCCCCGCGCCCCAGCGCCCCGTCGATCCACCCGGCGATGCGATCCCGCGTCCCGATCTGATCCAGCATATCAAGCACAGGCTCCGGCGCACCGCCATGTAATGGCCCAGCTAGCGCGCAATAGGCCGCCGTCACCGCCATGCCGAGATCAGCCTGCGTTGATGCGACCACCCGCGCTGCAAATGTCGAGGCGTTCATGCCGTGGTCAGCGACAGTCACCAGATAGGCGTCGAGCGCCTTCGTTTCGGTATCGCTGGCGGCCACCCCACGCATCATACGCAGCAGGTCGGCAGCCTGCCCAAGTGTCGCATCCGGCGCAATCGCGGTCTCGCCACGTCCCTGCCGCACGATCGCCGTCACCAGCACAGGCATCGCGCCGGCCAGCCGCGCCTCGGGCGGCATCGCGTCACTTCTCGGCAGTCCAATGGCTGCAATGCCGGCGCGAAAGGCTTCAACCGCCGAAAGCCCTTCCATTGCAGGCCAGATCGCGCCCAACCGATCAAACGCGCCCAGCCGCGCCTGCCCAAGCCACGCGCGCACATCATCGGCGGAGATCTCACGCCCATACGCAATCGACCAAAGCCGTGCCGCGAGCCCTTCGTAACCGGTGCTCGCCGCCAGATCGCCGATCCGCTCGCCGGCAACGATCAACTCACCCTGTCCGCCATTGACGTCCGATAGGCCCGTCATGGCGGCCACAACGCCGTCAAGCCCGCCTGTATTTTTCAGATGTGCGTTCATGATCGTCTCCTGTGTTGCGTTGCAACATAGATTGACCAGCGCGATTGATTGATCAATATTGATTTGCATGATCAATATAAAGACGGTGACGGTGCCGCTTTATCTCACTGCCCGCGAGGCAGCGGGCGAACTCGCCATTTCGCCTGCCACGCTCTACGCCTATGTCAGCCGCGGCCTTATCCGCTCGGAGCCCGTCGGCGAAGGCCGCGCACGGCGTTACCGCGCTGACGATGTCCGCGCCATGCTCGCCCGCCGGTCCGGAGCTGCCGCATCTGACGCTAAGCCGCCGGTCCTCGACACGTCGGTCGGCACAATCACCGAGGCAGGCCCGGTCTATCGAGGCGTCACGGCGGTCGCGCTGTCGCAGACCGCGACGCTCGAACAGGCCGCAACGCTCCTGTGGGGCGTCGAGGACGCTGATCCCTTTGCCGCTACAAACATCCCGGAGCCTGACACAGCCATGCTGGCGGTCATGTCGGCGTTACACAATGCCCAGCCGCTGCCCCGCGCAATTGCAGCGCTATCGCTAGCAAGCGACGCTGACACGCGCGCCCACAGTCGTTCACCAGACGGCCGCGCAGCAGTCGGCGCGCGCGCCATGCGGCTGATGACGGCGGCGATCCTGGGCGCGCAACCATCCAGCGCGCCGATCCATCAACAAGTTGCCCGCGCCTGGGCGCCAGCCGACGACAGGGCAGCGGATCTGTTCCGCATCGCTCTGGTCCTTCTTGCTGACCATGAGCTGAACGCTTCGACCTGGACTGTGCGCTGCGCCGCATCAACCGGCCTGACCATCTATGACGCGCTGATCGCCGGCCTTGTGGCGCTGAAAGGTCCGCGCCATGGCGGCGCTGGGCCGCTTGCCGCCATGATGCTGGCCGAACTCTCCGGTGGCGACATCGCCGCCCGCATCCGCGGCCGGGTGGCGCTCGGCCAGCCGATCCACGGCTTTGGCCACACGGTCTACAACAATGGCGATCCGCGCGCCGACGTACTGTTGGCTGCCCTCGCCAAGGCCGGGGCCGATCCGCGCCTGACGGTCGAGGCTCCCACCCTCATCACCGAGGCAACCGGCCTCTATCCCAATATCGACTATGCGCTGGCGGTCCTGATGCACACGTTCAGCCTGCCGATTGGCCACGAAACCTCTTTGTTTGCCATTGCGCGCAGCGCCGGCTGGGTCGGCCACGCCATCGAACAGCTCGAATCCGGCACGCTCATCCGCCCCCGCGCCCGCTATATCGGCCCTTTGCCGGGTCGTGGGCGGGCGGAAAAGGCTTGAGACCATGGACACCCCACCCGCAGACAAGCAAAGTAGGCTCACGGACGAACAGGACCGGCCAATGCCTGCATCGTGGATTGCTGTCCCGCTCAACCTCGTGTGGTGGTGGTCAGCTCTAAGTGGGAACTGGAGCGCGATGATCATTGTTGGGGCCGCGCTTGTGGTCCACGCGTTCCTTACCCGGCGCGCCTATGCAGCAATGTATGACATCTGGGTCCTCTTCAATCACAAACCGACACGCTTCTTTCGCGGCGTCCGCGGCCTGTTGACCAGCCCCGGAGCCGCCAATTCGATCAACTTCATTTCCAGCTCACTGTTGTTTGGCTTCTGCCAACTGAAATACGGCTTCCATAGCCCGTTCACCATCGCGACCCTGCTGATGGGCGGACTGATGATGATTGTCCATCTCATCGCCGTTACCTTTCGGCGATAAGGAGCGAGATGAAAACCAATAACGCGGGCACTCAATGACATGAAGCAGGATTTGCGCGCTCGCTATGGGGAGAAAATCATCGACGCAATCGAACTGCTCATAACGAATGAATTTGACGAGCTTATGCGACGCGGATGGATTTTCGATTTTTCCCGCCCGTTCCTTGAGAGTTCAGCCGGCGAGGTCGATCGCACCCTATTCATTATTCCTGATCTACACGGCATCATGTTTGCAGAGCTGAATGCATTCGAAGATGGCAGAGGCCATCAAATCATCGTCGAGATTCCATTGCGGGAGCAAGTCAATGGCGACATGGACGCCATGATTGCAACGTTCGAAATTCCGAACGACGGGTCCTTCCTGCTCACAAGCGCGGGATGGCGAAACTACGCACTTTACCGCGCGCATCACTCGCACGATAAGCTGAACTAAGCCTTCCCGATCAGGCCGCGCGATAAGTTGTTACGCCAATTGGACTTGGATCAGATACCACCTGGCCAATCCTTCAACCTATCCCTATGGCACATCATCGTTCCGCGCCGGCCCACCCTCGTTCTCGAGGTTCATCAGCCGCTTCGTCTCGGAGCGGTTGAATTTCAGGCGCACGCCGGCCCCACCGCCATTTTCCGGAATGAACAGCGCGCCTGCGTCCTCCAGCACCCGCTGCAAGACGGCGATGGTGGCGTCATCGGGCGTTGAAATCTTGCGCTCAAACTCTTCGATCACTACCGCATCGACCTCGCAGCGCCCGGCAAATATCTCGCGCGACAGCTCTACAAGCGCCCGCGCGGCGCGGCATTGTGGTCCGGTGATCGGCATTCGTCTCTCCCTCATCAATTTCGGGAGAAACGATAAGCGGTTCAATTCCCCGCGTCGAGGCCGCCAACCTTGGGCGGCAGTTCAAACATCGTGCTGAACCGCGCAAGCAACGGACGATCCCCGTCGACAGTCAGCCGGCCTGCGGCTTCCAGATCCGCCGGGTCGACAAAGCCATGCACCACGCCGGCGATTTCGCCGGGGTCGCCCGTCAACGTCAGGTCCGCCCGGTCGATCTCGCCCCGGCCTTCGATCAGCTCGCCGTCCTTCACCTGCGCCCAATAGGCGTCATCGCCGAGCCGGAAACTCACTGAAAAGTCCTCACCCCTGGCCCGCTCCGCCATGAACATGGTGCGAAACGACAGCATCATGCCTACCGCGCTCAGGGGCGCCGTCACATCATGCAACGGCGAGCGCGCCGCCCATTTGCCCATGCCCAGAATGAACGGCTCAGCCTCCAGCCCCCAGTCGGTCAGCTCATAGACCTGCACTGAGGCAGGCGGCGGCAGCTTACGTCTGACCACAATGCCCGACGCCTCCAGCCCCTCCAGCCGCTGCGTCAGCACATTGGCGCTGATGCCCGGCAGCCCGGAGCGCAGATCGCCAAAGCGACGTGGCCCCATCAACAGCTCCCGCATCACCAGCATGGCCCAGCGTTCGCCGATCAGGTCAAGCGCATGCGCCGTACCACAGGCGTCGTCATAGCTTCGTCCGGATTTTTCGCTCATTTCATGATCAGTTATTTTTTGTAACTAAAAGATTGCCTAATGTAACTTTGTGTGCCAGTTTGCGCAAGGCTTGGACGAAAAACCAAAGAGGAGAACAACAGTGAAAGTGCTCGCCAATATCGATTTTGACGGCGAATGCCGCGAGGCGATGACCGAATATGCCCGCATCCTGGGCGGCCAGGTGCGCGCCATGCTCAGCCACCGCGACATGCCCGGCATGGGCGGCGACGTTCCAGAAGACCAGATGGACCGCATCCTGCACGCATGGATCGACATTGGCGACCAGTCCCTGATGGGTCAGGACATGCAGGACTTTTCCGGCCGCAAGGGCATGAGCGTCACTGTCGCCGCCGACACAGCCGAAGACGGAAAGCGGATGTTTGACGAATTCGCCAAGGGCGGCCAGACCTTCATCCCCTTCGGGCCCCAGCCCTGGTCCAAGGGCTTTGGCCTGACCACCGACCGTTTTGGCGTCACCTGGGTCATCGACACGGCCGGCGAACCCTGAGGCAGAAAGAACGCATCGACGCCGTTCCTGCGGCTTGAATCATTGCATGAGGCGGCTGAATCAATCTGCCCGCCCTCGCCCGCAACACTTTGATCCCAAAGCAAAAAGCCCGGCATCTCGCCGGGCTTTTTCAGTTCAGTTTCAGCTCGATCAGCTGTCCAGGAAGCTTCTGAGCTTCCGCGACCGGCTCGGGTGCTTCAGCTTCCTGAGCGCCTTCGCCTCGATCTGGCGGATACGTTCGCGCGTCACCGAAAACTGCTGGCCGACTTCCTCCAGCGTGTGATCGGTGTTCATGCCGATGCCGAAGCGCATGCGCAGCACACGCTCTTCGCGCGGCGTGAGAGAAGCGAGCACGCGCGTGGTCGTCTCGCGCAGGTTCGCCTGGATCGCCGCATCAATCGGCAGGATCGCGTTCTTGTCCTCGATAAAGTCGCCCAGATGCGAGTCTTCCTCGTCGCCAACCGGCGTTTCAAGGCTGATCGGCTCCTTGGCGATCTTCAAGACCTTGCGCACTTTTTCGAGCGGCATGGCGAGCTTTTCCGCCAGTTCTTCCGGCGTTGGCTCGCGGCCGATTTCGTGCAGCATCTGGCGGCTGGTGCGCACGATCTTGTTGATCGTTTCGATCATGTGCACCGGAATGCGGATGGTGCGGGCCTGATCGGCGATCGAGCGGGTGATCGCCTGCCGGATCCACCAGGTCGCATAGGTCGAGAACTTGTAGCCGCGGCGGTATTCGAATTTGTCCACCGCCTTCATCAGGCCGATATTGCCTTCCTGGATCAGGTCGAGGAACTGCAGGCCGCGATTGGTGTATTTCTTGGCGATCGAGATCACGAGGCGAAGGTTCGCTTCCACCATCTCGCGCTTGGCGATGGCCGCCTCACGTTCGCCCTTCTGCACCTGTGTCACAATCCGGCGGAACTCGCCGATGGAAATGCCGGTTTCCTGCGCAAGATTCTGGATCTCCGCACGCAGTTCGCGGATCATGTCCTTCTCGCTCTTGGAGAATTCCTTCCAGCCCTTGCCTGACAGATTGGCAATCGACTTCGTCCAGTTCGGATCGAGTTCCGAACCCTGATATTCGCGCAGGAACTCGTCACGGCGCACGCCATAGCTCTCGGCCAAACGCAGCAGCTTGCCCTCGTTTTGCACCAGACGCTTGTTGATGTCATAGAGCGTCTCGACCAGCGCCTCGATGCGCGCCTGATGCAGCGACAGGCTCTTCACGGCCGTAATCAGCTCTTCCTTCAGCTGCTTGGAGCGGCGCTCCTGGCTTGACGAAAGTGAGCCGGCGGCGGCAAGGCGGGCTTCAACAGCCTGATCCTGCAGCTTGCGCAACTTTTTGTAGGTGTCGGCAATGACGTCGAGCGTCTGCATCACCTGCGGCCGCAGTTCGGCTTCCATAGCCGCAAGCGACAGATTCTGCTCGTCCTCGTCGTCCTCTTCCTCTTCGCCACGGCTTTCGCCGCCGACATTGGTGATGTCGTCCTCGTCCTGGCGCGACTGACGGCGCGCAGCTCGTGGATCTTCCTTCGGCTTTTCTTCTTCAACGCGCTCGACGGTCGGCGCAGCTTTCGCCTCCGGCCCGGCATAGGTCGCTTCGAGGTCAATGATCTCGCGCAGCAGGCCCTTGCCCTCGTTCAGGTCGTCGCGCCAGATGATGATAGCCTGAAAGGTCAGCGGGCTTTCGCACAGGCCCGCAATCATCGTCTCGCGGCCAGCCTCGATGCGCTTGGCAATCGCGATTTCGCCTTCGCGCGACAAAAGCTCCACCGAGCCCATCTCGCGCAAATACATGCGCACAGGATCGTCGGTGCGGTCGGTCGGCTCTTTCTTGGTGACGGCGGCGACGGCCGTGCCGGTCTGCTCGGCCAGCTCGTTGGCCTCTTCCTCGCCGTCGGCTTCTTCCTTTTCGGCCTCGTCCGCTTCGCTGTCTTCGACGACATTGATGCCCATCTCGGACAGCATCGCCATGATGTCCTCGATCCGGTCCGGATCGCTTTCCTCGGACGGAAGCACAGCATTGAGTTCAGCCATAGAGATGTAGCCGCGCTTTTTCGCGGCCTTGATCATCTTTTTGACAGCGTCATCGGAAAGGTCGAGCAAAGGGCCGTCAGGCGCGCCTTCGCGTTCGTTGTCGACCTCTTCTTTTTCCGGTTTTGCCATTCAGTAATTCTCCAAACGCTCTTCCGTCTGTGCCGTGCTGCTGGTAGATAGGGAGTGCACCCGGTTTTGCCGAGGGCGTTCCAGCGCATTTGACGACGAATCGCTCCAGATTTAGGTATCTGCAGCCGATTAATGTCTGATTAACCCTGTCCAGATCCGTTCTGGTCACATCGCAGACGGATAGCCAGCGCTCCATTTATTGTCCGGCCAAAGGGCCATTTTCCGGAATTTGGCGATCGATCCGGGCCGCCACGCAGATTCGCGCAACTCTGATTCCGCCAATTTCACTCAACGTCAAGCGCCACAAAGCTGATTCGCGCCAAAAAAGCGAATCAACTCAGCCGATTGGGACTATTCGCGCCCTGTACGCCCGGACTGCACCCCAAAACCTTCGATAAGCGCTTCGGTTGCCTGGATGTCACGGAACTGGGCTTGAATGGCCACCAGCCTGTTGAAGTTTTCTTCCGTCGAATCCGACGCAAGCGCAACTTCTGCAGCTTTCAGTTCCTTATGTAGGGTGCGCTGGCTACGGTGCAAGTGAAGCGCTTGGCCAAACGCGTCGCGCGCGTCCTCAATCGCTGCCGTCTCCAGCGCCGGCCAGCCCCGTACCCGCAGCACCATGTTTTTTGCCTGTTCCCACAGGTCGGCCAGCTCCGCCGCTTCAACCGACGCAATCAGGTCTTCACGTTCATGCGCCCCATGCGCCAGTGCATCAAGCAGCGCAGCATGCAGCCGCTTCAGGCTCGGATGGGTCAGATCAAGCATTTCGATCTGGTCGTAGTTCTCGTCAATCAGCACCGGATGACTGAACAGCGCCACGATGATCGCCGCCTCACGGATCGGCATGGCCCCGCCCTTCACCAGCGCCGAACGCGCCAGGCTTTCGGTCATCGCCATCCGGGCGTCTGCACCGCCTGGCCTGCCCGGCCCATTCTTCCTGAATTCGCCGCGGCGTCCGCCCTGCCCCTGAGACCGCGACCCAAAGAAGGTCTGCACCCGGTCGCGCATTTCCTGCTGGTAGTGGAAGCGAACACTCTCGTCCTTGATGCGGCCCGTCAGCTCGCGCAGCGACTTTTCCAGCTCCGCACGCTTTTCGGGCGTGTCGAACACGCCCCCCTGCGTCTCGCGCATCCATATCAGGTCTGCCAGCGGCCGGGCTTCCGACAGCACCTTGGTAAACGCCGCCGGTCCTTCCGCCTTCACCAGATCGTCAGGGTCCTGGCCTTCGGGCATCAGCGCAAAGCGCAGCGAACGTCCGGCCTGCACAACCGGCAGCGCCAGGTCCGCCGCGCGCCATGCCGCTTTCAGCCCTGCCTTGTCACCGTCGAAACACATCACCGGCTCGCCCGACATGCGCCAGAGCAGTTCCAGCTGGTTTTCGGTCAGCGCCGTGCCCAGTGGCGCCACCACATTGCCAAAACCTGCCTGCGACAACGCAATCGCATCCATATAGCCTTCAACCGCAATGATCGGCTGATCGCGCCCCTGCGCCTTGCGGGCGCGGGCAAAATTGTAAAGCACATTGCCCTTGTGGAAGAGTTCTGTGTCGGGCGAGTTCATATATTTGGCCAGCGCATCTGCCGCCATCGCCCGCCCGCCGAACGCAATCACCTTGCCCTGCCGGTCCTCGATCGGAAACATGATCCGGTCGCGGAAATAGTCATACGAAACCGCTATGCCTTCGCCGTGCCGCACCAGTCCGCAAGCCTCGATCTGGTCTTTCGCCACGCCCTTGGAGGCGAGATGTTCCTTCAAACCGTTGCGGCTTTCCGGCGCGTAGCCGATCCGGAACGTCTGCTGCGTCACCGAGGTCAAGCCACGCTCGCGCAGATAGGCGCGCGCCTTAGCCCCTTCCGGCCCCTGCAGCCGATCCTGAAACCATTGCGCCGCCAGTTCCATCACGTCGGTCAGGCTGGCGCGTTGCTGCTCGCGCCTTTCCTCCGCCTCGTCGCGGGCCGGCATCGGCACCCCGGCCATGTCGGCAATGCGCTCAACAGCTTCCGGGAACGACAGACCTTCCAGTTCAGTCAGGAACCGGAAGTGGTCGCCGGTCACCCCGCAACCAAAACAATGGTAGCGGCCTTTGCGGTCCTCGCAGTGGAACGACGGGCTCTTTTCGCCGTGAAACGGGCAGTTTGCCCAGTAGTCGCCGCGCGAGGCGTTGGTTTTCTTGCGGTCCCACGACACACGCGACGCGATCACCGATGAGATCGGCACGCGGTCGCGTATCTCGTCAAGGAATCCGGGCGTAAAGCGCATGACGGCTATTTAGGCGTTGGGACAGGTTCTTGCGAGACATTTCGGCGGCGCGCCCAATATCCACAACTTGCCCAGCGCCCTCCCGCGCCCCGCTGGTCCAGTTTTTCTGCATGCCTGACATACATATTCGCGATTGCTTGCCCGCCGCTGCCATGAAATGAGGCTGCCTTGCGCGAGCCACTTCCATGCCCCTCTCACTGCTAGCCTTGTTTTTTGCCGCTTTTGCCTATGGCACGACGGAATTTGTCATCGCCGGCATCCTGCCGGAAGTAGCTAATGGCCTCAACGTGTCGGTGCCCACCGCCGGCTATCTCGTCTCTGGTTATGCGCTGGGCGTTGCGCTTGGCGGCCCGGTCCTGACGCTCACCACAGCTCACATATCGCGCAAGACCCTGCTGCTCGGCCTGCTGGCCGCCTTTTCCGCCGGACAGCTTGCCTGTGCGCTCGCGCCTGACTTTTCCTCGATGATGGCTTTTCGCTTCGCCACCGCCATTTCCCACGGCTGCTATTTCGGCGTCGCCATGGTGGTTGCCATGTCGCTCGTGCCCCAGGACCGCCGTGGCCGCGCCATTGCGCTGATCCTGGCCGGCCTCACCGTCTCGAACGTCATCGGCGTGCCGATCGGTTCGGCCATCGGCGGCGCTTTCGGCTGGCGCTCAACCTTCTGGGCCATGTTTGGCCTCGGCATTCTGGGCTTTGCCCTGATCGCACTGCTATTGCCCAAGGGCGTCGGCCCCGCCCACCAGCCAGGCAATCTAGGCCGCGAGTTCCGCGCCCTTGGCCGCCAGCAGGTGTGGACGTCGCTGATCCTCATGCTGATGCTGATGATCGCCCAGATAATGCCCTACACCTACATCGCGCCCCTCCTGCGCGACGTCACCGGCATTGCCGACCAGACCATCCCGTTTGTGCTGCTGCTTGTCGGCGTCGGTTCCACCATCGGTGTCTTCATCGGCGGCCGACTGGCCGACTGGCGGCTGATGCCTTCGCTCATCACCATGCTTGGCCTGCAGGCGGTGATGATGGCGCTGATGTATCTTGCCGCCCCGCATCCTGTTCCGATGATCGCGGTCCTCATTGTCTGGGGCGCGCTCAACTTCTCCATCGGCGCGCCGGTCCAGGCCCGCATTCTCAGCTGGACGGCCGACGCGCCCAATCTTGCCTCGGCGCTCATTCCATCCGGCTTCAACATCGGCATCGCCATCGCCGCCTCGCTGGGCGCAATCCTGCTCAATGGCGGGCTGCCCTACCGAGCCATTCCGCTGCTTGGCGTCGCCTCGATGACGGTTGCCACACTTGTCGCGCTCGCCTCGCTCTGGGCCGAGCGCCGCGCCGGCCGGCCAGCGCCAACGCCTATGCACGACAGCCCGCAGACCGCTTGAATCTGCGCCGCGTCAGCCTGGGATAAGCTTACCCGGCTAAATTCGCTGCTGTTGCCCGACTCAAGAATTGGGCGCATAACAACGGCATCGATGAGCATTTTTTCAGACATAGATTTTTCTGACAACAAGGCAGCCGGATGAGCGGATCGCTTGTCTTGCTCAACCTTGCCGGCGCAGTCGCGCTGCTTCTGTTTGCCACGCGTATGGTGCGCACCGGCGTCGAGCGCGCCTATGGCGACGTGCTGCGCCGCCGCCTGCGCTCCATCCTCAAGAACCCGCTGGCCGCGGTCGGCGCTGGCGGCATTCTCGCCATCTGTCTGCAAAGCGCCACCGCAGTCGCGCTCATCGTTGGCGCTTTTGTTGGCACCGGCATCATCGGCTCGACATCCGGGCTGTTGGCAGCGCTCGGCGCAGATCTCGGCTCGGCCATCGTCGCCAAGCTCCTGTCGTTTGATCTGTCCTTCCTGACCCCGCTCTGCCTGGTGATCGGCACCGCACTGTTCATGTCGACCGAAAAGCGCGAGGCGCTGCAGATCGGCCGCATCCTCATCGGCGTCGGTCTTCTGATCCTGTCGCTGCGTCTCATCGGCGAGGCGTCCGAACCGCTGCGCCACAGCGAGCTGCTGCCAGTGATTGTGCAATACCTCGCGTCCGACAAGATCACCGCCCTGCTGGTGGCCGCCGTCCTCACCTGGCTGTTTCACTCCTCGGTCGCCGCCATTCTCCTGTTTGCCGCGCTCGCTCAGCGCCATCTCATCCCGCTCGACCTTGGCGTTGTGCTGGTTCTGGGCGCAAACATCGGCGGCGGCGTTATCGCCGTCATGCTGTCGCGCGCGTCGGCCCCGCGTTCCCGCATCGTGCCCATCGGCAACCTGATCATCCGCGCCTGCGGCGCATTCGTCGCGCTTCTTGCCGTGCTGTTTGCCGGCCTGCCGTTCGAGCGGCTGGGCGCAACGCCTGAAGCCGCGATGCTCAACTGGCACATAGCCTTCAACGTCATTCTGATTGTCGTCGGCATGCCGCTCGCCCCGTTCGTCGCAAAGCTTGCCGAACGCATCGCCACCGCAGGTTCGAAGAACGATGAAGCCGCCAGCGATCTGGCCGAAATCTCGGTCCTCGACGAGGCCGCGCTCGACCGTCCGATGCAGGCGCTGGGCAACGCTGCCCGCGAGGTTGTCCGCGTCTGCGAGCTGATCGAAATCATGCTGCAGCGCATTTTCGAACTCTACGAAAATTTTGACGACGAAAAAGCCGCCGCCCTTGCCGCTCTCGACGACCGCGTTGACAAGAAACACCAGGCGATAAAACTCTACCTGGCCAAACTCACCACCCGCGATCTGACCGCTGATGAGGCGCTGCGCTGCGAAGAATTGCTCGGCGCCTGCGTCAAGCTCGAACAGGTCGGCGACATCGTCGTGCGCAACATGCTTGTCCATGTTCGCAAGAAGGCGTCGCGCAAACTCGAATTCACGCCCGAAGGCTGGGCCGAGCTGCGCGATTTCCACGCCGCGGTGCTCGCCAATGCGCGGCTTGCCTTCAACATTCTCGTGTCGCGCGACATCGAATCCGCCCGCCATCTGGTGCGCGAAAAGGACCGCCTGCGCGATCTCGAAAAGCAGGCCAATTCAAGCCATTTCAAGCGCTTGCGCGAGGGTGCTGCCAAGAGCGTCGAGACCAGCTCGATCCACCTCGACACGATCCGCGACCTGAAGCAGATCAACTCGCTGCTGGCCTCGATCGCCTATCCGGTGCTGGAAGAACTCGGCATGCTCGGCGGCTCCCGCCTCAAGACTGTGTGAGCAGGCATTTCAGAATCCCCTCCCCTTGTGGGGAGGGTAAGGGTGGGGGGCTTTCCGGCGTGACCACGCCGCCCCTCACCACTCCAGCGGCGTCCCGTCATAGTTCACGAACCGGCCGCTCGCCGCCATCGTCAGCCCGTTCACCACACGCAAGATGCCGGCAGCGGATTCCTCGACTTCGATGTCTGCGCCGCCGCCGCCCATATCGGTCTTCACCCAGCCCGGATGCATGATCGCCACCGCGATGTTCTCGCGCCGCAGATCCGCCGCCAGCCCTTGCATCACCTTGTTCACCGCCGCCTTCGAGGCGCGATAGGCGATCTGGCTGGATGCCGGGCGCGACAATTGCCCCATGCCGCTGGAAATCGTCGCGATTTTCGCCACGCCCGCCTTGTCGCGCGCCGCCCGCAGGCTGGGCAGCACAGCCTGCGTTACACGCAGCGGCGCGACCGTATTGACCAGCAGGGTCTCTTCGAACCCGTCAAAATCCATGTCGAGCGTCGATTGTCGCTTCGGCCCGATGATGCCGGCATTGTTGATGAGCACATCCACCGGTCTGCCCGCGAGCGCCTCGCCAATCCGCGCAATCGTCTCGGGCTGCAGCATATCGACGCCCTCGATCAGTTCGATGCCGTCGCCCATATCAGGCAACGCCTTGCGCACCGTGCCGATCACCTCGTGCCCCGCCGCAATTGCCTGCCGCGCCAGTTCCGCGCCAATGCCGCGGCCAACGCCGGTAATCAGATAAATCGCCATTCAAACCTCACCCGGCATTTGCGCCGCATCCGTCCCGCATCCACAGATCAAGCATAGCCAGATCGGTGCGGCTGCCCGGAATGGCTCGCATGAATGTCTGCTCTACAATACGGAATCCCGCCTGCTGTAGTTCCTGAAGGATCGCCGCCAGATCACCATGTGTCCCCGGCATGTCGACCTCTTTGCCTTCCGAGAGTGGCCAGAGTTCGTTCGTCCCTGGCACAAGGTCCAGTGTCAGCAACAGCCGCCCTTCGGGCCGCATCAATCCTGGCAGGCATGCGATGATTTGGCGGCGCGCGACCGCTGGCATGTGCTCAATCACCGAAACACTGTAGATAGTGTCAAAGCCCTGTTCGTCGGTGAAAAGGGTCATGTCCTGATGATGCGACGTGATGCGTTTGTCGAAATGCGCAAAATCGAGATAGCCCCACTCGTTCCATGAGGACTTGTCGTTCGGGTCGCGGTTGATCGGATGGTAGTCGACGGTAACGACCTCCCCGCCGCGCTCGGCAAGCCAGATCGGCAGAACATTGACGCCCGCCCCGAGATCGAGAATGCGTTGTCCCGCGCAATTGCGCATCCGGCTCGCCATCCAGGGATATTCAATGGTCCGGATGATCGTCTTTGGGAAGAACGTGAACAGCTCACGGCTCATGCTCACCAGCTCGTTTAGCAGATCTGGCGTCGGGCAGTTGGCCAATCCCCATGCCAGGCCTTCGAAACCGATGTCGGCAGGATTGACGGAGATCTTGCGCTTCTTCGACGCCAGGATGAGAGCAAGGCCGCGATATCGGCCGATTTCGACAATCTCGTCGATATCCGGGTGCGACTTGAGCAAGTCCATGACGGGCGGATGCGCAAAGACGATACCGCTTCCTTCTGCCTCCGATTGATGGCCACCGATAATCACGGCATCGGTGGCGGCCCTGACCAGCTGATTGACGTTTGCCCGCGCATCATCAACGCCTGCTTGATGGATCAGGACATCAAGGCACAACACAAGCGCGGCCGACGCGTCTGGCAAGGTTTCGAGCGGGGCGCTGGAAAAGGTCCAGTCGGGCCGCTTTGCGCGCGCATGCTGGAGCGCAACTTCCGAAAGATCGAGCCCCGTATAGTTGCTGAATGGAGCGTAACGGGTCGTTTCGAGGTCCCCGCACCCGACATCCAGCACAGGTCTCTGGGCGAACAGCTGGAAATAGGGTGCCAGCCGCGCGCGCTTGTAGGCCAGCACATCCCCGCGCGAGCCTACGCCTGACCCAAGTTCAGGGCCAGCATCGAGGCGATCGTCCCTGAAAATCACATTATCAAAAACTTGCTTCCGCCGCGCTGCAATTCGCTTCGAGACAGACTGGACCTGTTCATCAATCCACTCGACACCCAAGAGCTTGGGAAGCCCATGATTCTCCACGTGCCATTGATAGTGAAAGACTGAGATGTCGCAGGGCTCAACTCCACGATAAACGTCTGCGCTGAAGTGCAGCGGGAAATTCGCGCCAATCGGCAGCTGCTCGTAGTCCAGTCCGGCCTCAAGCATCGCAAGTGCAAAGCCCATCTGGTCGGCGTGGTGCTCATATTTTCCCAGCCGGTCACCGCGCTCGAGACAAAAGTTTGACCATTTCGGCCAGAGTGTTTTCAGGCTCGCCATCGCTGCGCGAGGAAGGACATAAACCCCGCCGTTGAAATTTGTTGCTGGCGTCCTTTCGCCAGGACTCATGCTGGGCACGCCCTGAAAAATATCGCGGCCTTCAAATGGGGTCCCGACTAGAACTTCGCGCCACAATTCGTCCGGCGGATTGGGATAGTCAACGATCTTGCCACGAACTGTCGCGCTGGAAACAAGCGCGCCAAGCGGCTTTGCAACAATGATATCGGTATCAAAAAGTATGGCGACATCAGCGTCCGTGACTTGAGGCGTTTCGAGCTGGCGCAGCTTGTTGCAATAGGCTGCTTTGTCATTTCCCCACGGTTCGACAGGAACCAGCCTGGCTCCAAGAGCCTCCAGCTCTGCGAACTTTCGAGCATCCACGCTCTTGGTGTGGTGAATGATGAGGTCAACGCCTGGTTTCGGCCAGTCACCGGTCTCCATCAGCGAACAAACCAGATTCCACGCCTGCATCAGGAATTTGGGATGGTCGTCCACAACACACGAAATAACTGCAGCCATGCAAATACTCCCAACGCCGCAAAGCTGCCGCTACCGGCGCCTCTAGAATCGAGCGGTCTGCATTGAAGCCGCAGATTGAGGCAATCACATGCCCGGAGCGAAATAGTCCGCCGCGATCCTGAGCTCCCGCAGCGGCCGCACGATTTCTATCGACTGCTGATAGACCGGATGCGCCTTGTAGGCCGCCAGTTCATCCGCGTCCTCGAATTCGCCGTAGACGACGAAATCGACCTTATGGCCTGGAATCGGGTCGGTCAGCTTTACCTCGCCAACCTCAAGGTTCCGCCCGTGGGGTATCGTCTTGAGAATGCTCAAGCCGTCAAACACGGTCTGCCGCTCCTGCGGGTCCTTCACGCTGAAGAAAACGATATGGCGGAGCATGAATGGTCATCCCGGTGGTTTTCCGGCAGCGCCTAACCCAGGATGCCGCGGGAGTAAAGCGCCCGGCCAGCAACATTGGTCTGGCAACTGCCGGTCAGTTGAAAGCTTTTGCCGAGCCGCTATTGTCATCGCAACACATTTGAGCGCCGCCAAGAGCGGCTTTTTTGGAGCCATACATGAAGGTTTTGATCCTGGGCGGCGGCGTCATCGGCACGACAGCAGCGTGGTATCTGTCGCAAGCCGGCCATGAGGTCACCGTGCTTGACCGTCAGGCCGGTCCCGCGCTTGAAACCAGCTTTGCCAATGCGGGCGAAATCTCGCCAGGCTATGCCTCGCCCTGGGCTGGCCCCGGCATCCCGGTCAAGGCAGTCAAATGGCTTTTGATGCGCCACGGCCCGCTCGCCATCTGGCCGACGCTTGACCCGAAGATGTGGTCATGGGTGATAAAGATGCTCGGCAATTGCACCGCCGAGCGCTACGCCGTGAACAAGTCGCGCATGGTGCCCATTGCCGAATACAGCCGCGACTGCATGATCGCTTTGCGCGCTGAGACCGGCATTTCTTACGACGAGCGCGCACAAGGCACGCTGCAACTGTTCCGCACCCAGAAACAGCTTGACCACACTGCCGACGACATCGCCGTGCTCAAGCAATATGGCGTGCCCTACGAGGTGCTCGACCGCGACGGCTGCGCCGCAGCTGAACCGGCGCTCACCCATGTGCGCGAAAAGTTTGTCGGCGGCCTGCGCCTGCCCGGCGACGAGACCGGCGACTGCCACATCTTTACCAACCGCCTCGCGGAGATGGCGAAACCGGCGGTCGATTTCCGCTTTGGCGTCACCATCAAGGGCATCGTTCACGACGGCCGCCGCGCCACCTCGGTCGACACCGACAAGGGTGAGTTCAAGGCCGACGCCATCGTTGTCGCCATGGGCTCCTATTCGCCCGCCCTGTTGCGCCCGCTCGGCCTCAGCATCCCGGTCTATCCGATCAAGGGCTATTCCATCACCTTGCCAATGGCCGACGAAAGCCGCGCACCAGTGTCCACCGTCATGGACGAGACCTACAAGGTCGCCATCACCCGGCTGGGCAACCGCATCCGTGTCGGCGGCACCGCCGAAATCGCCGGCTTTGACATGTCGCTGCGCCCGTCGCGGCGCGGCGCGCTCGACCATTCCGTCACCGACCTGTTTGGCGGCGGCGGCCATCTCGACAAGGCCACCTTCTGGTGCGGCCTTCGCCCGATGACGCCGGACGGCCCGCCGATCATCGGCAAGGGCCCGCTCGAAGGCCTGTTCATCTCCACCGGCCACGGCACCCTGGGCTGGACCATGGCCTGCGGCTCCGGCCGCGTCCTGTCCGACATCATTTCCGGCAAAAAGCCCGACATCGACGTCTCCGACCTCGGCCCGGGCCGCGACCGATGAGCATCGAGACTGCTCGCCACACCGGCGCAATTCTGACAATCGACCTCGCCGCAATCGTTGCCAACTGGCGGCAGCTTGCGGCACTGACAGCGCCCGCCCCGTGCGCCGCCGTGGTCAAGGCAGACGCCTATGGCCTTGGCGCAAACCAGGTCGCCGCCGCCTTGCAGGCTGCCGGTTGCCGAAACTTCTTTGTCGTCACCGTCAACGAAGCCCTGTCTCTGGGCGCCGCCATCGGCCCGTCATCGCGCATTGGCGTTCTGGGTGGCACGCCGCCGGGCGCTGCCCGCACCCTGTTTGACGGCAGGGTCACACCGGTGATCAATTCGCTGGCCGAGCTTGCCGAATGGCGCGGCCTCGCCCGTGTGTCTGGCCAGACCATCCCGGTCATCATCCAGCTCGACAGCGGCATGTCGCGCTTTGGCCTCGCACCAGCCGATGTCGAGCGCATCGCCGCTGATCCGTCGCTGCTCGCCGGCCTCCACACCGAGCTCGTCATCAGTCACCTCGCCTGCGCCGACGAGCCCGGCCACCCGGCCAACGAGGCGCAACGCCTTCAGTTCGGACGCCTGCGCGCCCTGCTGCCATCGGCCCCGGCCTCGCTCGCCAATTCGTCCGGCATCTTTCTCGGTCCCGCCTACGTGTTTGACCTTGGACGGCCCGGCGCTGCGCTCTACGGCCTCAACCCCACCCCGCATTTGCCCAACCCGATGTCGCCGGTCGTGCGCGTCGAAGCTCAGATCGCGCAAATCCGCGACATCGGCCCGGGAACGGGCATCGGCTACGCCCATTCGGTCATCGCCTCGCGCCCCACCCGCCTCGCCACCCTGTCGATTGGTTATGCTGATGGCTGGCCACGTGCGTCCGCCGCGGGCGCGTTTTTCCACGGCCACCGGCTGCCGCTGTCTGGCCGCGTTTCGATGGACAGCCTCATCGTCGATGTCACCGATTGCCCCTTACCCATCGCCGAGGGCGATCTGGTCGAGATGATCGGCCCCAACCAGTCCGCCGACCAGCTTGCCGCGCAGTCCGGCACCATCGGCTACGAAATCCTCACCCGCCTCGGCCGCCGGTTTGAGCGGCGGTATTCGCACGAGCACTGATCCCGGAAACGAAAAACGGCCCGGTCGAAACCGGGCCGTCCAAAGATCAGGCAACGAAGCGCGAACTGTTATTTCAGCATTTCCTTCACCATCCCGCTGGCCTTGGAAAAATCCATCTGGCCGGGATAGCGCTCTTTCAGCACGTTCATGCATTTGCCCATGTCGCGCAGACCGTCAGCACCGACCTCGGCAATCATCTTCTGGCAGATGTTGCGTACCTGCTCGTCGTCGATCTGCTGCGGCAGGAACGACTTGATGACTTCGATTTCCTCGCGCTCCTGCTCAGCCAGTTCGAGCCGGTTCGCCTCTTCATAGATACGCGCCGATTCCTCGCGCTGCTTCACCATCTTGGCCAGGATCTGCATCACCTCGTCATCCTGCACGGGGTCCTTGCCCGCGCCGCGATTGGCGATATCACGATCCTTGATCGCGGCCTGCATCAGGCGAATCGTCGACAGCCGGCGCTTGTCACCAGCTTTCATGGCATCTTTCAGTTCTGCTGCGAGTTTCTCGCGCATCTTTCAACTCCTGCAAGCAAAACGACAATAGACTCCGTCCACCCACCACGCAAACTGAATTTTTCCCGCTAAATCATTGATTCAGCTAGGGAACATATTCAGTTGAAGCACGCGGATCGCTGATTGACCGGGCCTTGCCGTTCGCCTATTGTCCGCGTCCTTAAGACGACCGGACTTAGGTTGCGCACAAGGTTGGCACCGCCGCCCTTGTGCTTTTCGCTGCGTGATATGGCCCCGATCGGTTCAAACTGCAAGGGGCCCGACAGGAGCCGACATGGCCAAGACCCAACCCTGGAGCACCATTGCCCCCACCGCCTGCCTCGTTCTGGCTGACGGCACGGTGATCTATGGCCGAGGCCTTGGCGGCACGGGCGAGGCAGTCGCCGAGGTTTGTTTCAACACTGCGCTGACCGGCTATCAGGAGATCCTCACCGACCCGTCCTACGCCGGCCAGATCGTTACATTCACCTTCCCGCACATCGGCAATGTCGGCGCCAACGGCGAAGACATCGAAGACCTGACGCCCGCCGCCCGCGCCGGTGCTGTCGGCGCAATCTTCAAGGCCGACGTCACCAACCCGTCCAACTACCGCTCGGCGGCTGATCTCGACGACTGGCTGAAGCGGCGCGGCGTCATCGGCATGGCCGGCGTCGACACCCGTGCCCTCACCTCGCTCATCCGCGAGAAGGGTGCGCCCAACGCCGTCATCGCCCATGCGCCGGACGGAAAATTCGACATCGAGGCGCTGAAAAAGAAGGCCGCCGCCTGGTCAGGCCTCGTCGGTCTCGACCTCGCAAAGGAAGTCACCTCTGGCCAGACCTCGACATGGACCGAGACCCCATGGGTCTGGAACGAGGGCTATTCCGAACAATCAAAACCCGACATGCACGTCGTCGCGGTCGACTACGGCGTCAAGCGCAACATCCTGCGTCTGCTCGCCGGTCTCGGCGCAAAGGTCACAATCGTCCCGGCCTCGACCTCGGCAGACGAAATCAAGGCGATGAAGCCCGACGGGATTTTTCTCTCCAACGGCCCCGGCGATCCTGAAGCGACCGGCGGCTATGCCGTGCCGATGATCCGCGATCTGCTCAAGACCGACACGCCGATTTTTGGCATCTGCCTTGGCCACCAGATGCTGGCATTGGCTGTCGGCGGCAAGACGGTCAAGATGCACCAGGGCCATCACGGCGCAAACCATCCGGTCAAGGACCACACCACCGGCAAGGTCGAGATCGTCTCGATGAACCACGGCTTTGCGGTTGACTCGGGCTCCTTGCCGGCTGGCGTCACCGAGACCCATGTCTCGCTGTTCGACGGATCGAACTGCGGCATCGCGCTCGACGGCCGCCCGGTTTTCTCGGTCCAGCATCATCCGGAAGCCTCACCCGGTCCGCAGGATTCGCACTATCTGTTCAAGCGGTTCGTCAACCTGATCCGCGAAAAGCGCGGCGAACCGGCGCTGGCCGAACGCTGAGCGTCAAGGCCATCGCGATCAGGCGGGTTGCTGGCCAGGTGACCTGCCCTGCCGCGCCAGCTTCGCCAGCCGTTCCTTTTCCAGCCGCTCGGCCTCACGCCTGATTTCCCGCCGCCGCTTCCAGTGCGCAAACGGCATGGTCAGCAGGCCGAACAATCCGGCAGCCGCCAGAAAACCTGCACCAGCCCACACCGCGCCATCAGTGGTCAGCGGCACGCCAGGCTTGTAGTCGCGCCACATGCCGGTCATCAACGCCTCATCGTAACCGCGCGCCAGCGCCACCGGCCGCACCAGCGGCGGCAGCGTCTCATACCACCGCGCCTGCGACGACAGCAGCTCCATCCGGCTGATCGTGCCAGCCATGCGCACGCCGCGGTCCCTCAGAAACTGCTGGTCTGATGTCTGGTAGGCGGCCAACGCCTCCTCGCGTGTCAGGCCGTTCTTGGCGGCGTCGGCATCGAAGTCGACGACAACACGCGCCAATTCGTCCAATGCGCCGCCAAGCCGCTGCCGGTATTGCTGCGAAAACTCCGGCGCCTGGCTGAACGCAAGTGCGCCAGCAACGCCGCAGGCCATCGCCACCGTGCTTCTGAGAACTGCCACCTCGGATCAGATGTCGGAGTTGAACGTGTCGCAGTCTTCCAGCTTGCCCGACTTGAAGCCGCGGGCAAACCAGCGCTGGCGCTGCGCCGACGTTCCGTGGTTGAAACTCTCTGGAACCACATAGCCCTGCGTGCGCCGCTGCAGCGTATCGTCGCCGATCTGCTGTGCTGCATTTAGCGCCTCTTCGATATCGCCCTCCTCCAGCAGACCTTTCTGCGCGGTGAAGTGCCCCCACACGCCGGCAAAACAGTCAGCCTGCAACTCGACGCGAGTCGACATCTGGTTAGCTTCCACCTGGTTCATGCGCTGACGCATTTCATTGAACTGTGGCAACACGCCGATCAGATTCTGCACGTGATGGCCGACCTCATGGGCGAGAACATAGGCCTGGGCAAAATCACCCGCCGCACCAAACTGGCGGGCAAGCTGGTCATAGAAGGACAGGTCGATATAAAGCTTCCGGTCACCCGGGCAATAGAACGGACCGGAAGCGGATGACGCAGAGCCGCAGGCTGAGCGAACCTGGTCGTTGAACAGCACCAGCGTCGGCTTCTGATAAGTCGCCCCTTGAGACTTGAAGATACCGGTCCACACGTCTTCGGTCTCGGCCAGCACGGTCTTGGCGAAATCGCCCGCCTCATCGCCAGTTCGCGGCGCTGTTTGCTGCCGGTCAGGCGCCGTCGGCGCCTGGCGCGGAGCCTGTGTCTGCGTCTGCCCCTGTCCAGCGCCGTCCTGACCAACCAGAACCTGCAAAGGATCGATGCCACAGGCGCGCAGTGCAAAAAACAGCACGACGAGAACAATGATGCCGGTAATGCCGCCACCGCCGCCGCTGCGGCCTATGGGAATGCGAAAGCCGCCGCCGGGTCCCTGGCCTCCGCCAGCGCCGCCGTTTTGCCCGCGCAGGTCCTCAACATTGTCGCTCTGACGGCGGCCTCTCCAGCGCATGACTTTCCTCCGGCAATTCGGCAACAGTGATTACGGCTTGCGTCCAGGTCGTGGTGACACAACCCGGGTTTATCCGAATGGTGACATGGAGTCATCGCCGAATTACGGGCGAATTGTGACGCTTGCTGCGGTCCGTTGAACGTCTGCAGCGTCATGCACTGAGTGCGGACCCACCCGTCGCGATGTCCGCAATCATGTCGGCAGACATTGGTCGCGCAAGCGCATAGCCCTGCAGATAGTCGCAACCAAGCGTCTGCAATATCATCGCGTGCGCCATCGTCTCGACGCCTTCGGCGACGATCTCAATGCCAAGAGACTTGCCGATCTCGATGATCGACCCGAACATCTTCCGCTGTGCCGCCGACGAAACGATGGGAGACGTCAGCTGCCGGTCAATCTTCAGGCGCGCAGGCATCAGCTTTTGCAGCCCGACGATTGAAGCATATCCAGTTCCAAAATCGTCAATCTCGATCTCGATCCCCAGTTCCTTGATCTTGTCGACGTTCCACGTCAGCATTTCGTCCTGCTCATCGAGGAAGATCGACTCAACCAGTTCAAACGCCAGCACACCGCGTGGAATATCGAGCCCGTTCAGGCCGTCGATCAACTCGCCGTCGCGGATACGCTTGGCCGACACGTTGACCGAAAGTCTTGGCACATCCAGCCCGGCCTCCTGCCATCTGCGGAAATCGGCCAACGCCGCTTCGAGAATCAGCCGGTCGATCGCGGCCATCAGGTTGAGATCTTCGGCCATGCGGAGGAATTCTGTCGGCGGCAGCAGACCGCGTGTCGGATGCTGCCACCGCGCCAGTGCCTCAACACCTGCAATCTTCATCGTGCGCGCATCATATTGTGGTTGGTAAAACGGCAGGAATTCCTTGCGCTCCACCGCCTCCATGATCTCGTCGGCCAGTTGCTTGTTTGAATGGATTTCGGCTTGCAGCGCTGCCGTAAAGAATTCGTGCCGATCGCGCCCGCTTCCCTTTGCGCGATAGAGCGCGATGTCGGCGTTCACAAGCAGATCGCGCGGCGCAATCGAACTCGTCTCGTCGATTGCCAACCCGATCGATACGCCGAACCGGCATTGGTGACCTTCATATGTCACCGGCTCCCGCATTTTGACAATAATGCAATCTGCAAGTTTGGCGAGCACGCCTGGCGCAACGTCGTCGGTGCACAGTATGACGAACTCGTCACCGCCAATGCGTGCGAGAAAATCTCCCGGCCGCAGGCACCCCTTCAGCACCGACGCCGCATGCACCAGCATGGCGTCGCCTGCTGCATGGCCGAGCGTGTCATTAATCTGTTTGAAACGGTCAAGGTCGATGTGCAGCAAACCGCGCGGACCATTGGCCTGCAACGCGCCGAGCCTGTCATCGAGATAACGGCGGTTGGGCAAACCCGTCAACGCGTCGTGCATGGCGTTGTGACGAATGCGTGAGTTCGCGCCTTCCAGCTCATCATTGCGAAGTTCGGCCAACAGGCGGGCCCGCTCAAGATCTTCGCGCAGCAGCACGTCATCGGTTACGTCCCACTCAGCGCCAACAATCAGGACGTCATTGCCCTGATAGAAAGGCACCGCGCGTGTCCTCACATGCCGGATCGACGTATTCGGCAGAACCAGCCTGTAATCAGACGTATAGGAGCGGCCTGCCTCGATAGCCTCTTCGGATTCGCGCATCGCCCGATCGAGATCGTCAGAATGGACCGCATTGGCCCAATCGCTGAAATTGCGCTCGACAAACCCCTTGTGTGGGCGCCCGTAAAGTTCACCGATACGTTCGTCCCAAACCAGCGTGCCCCGGCTTGTATCAAACTCCCACACCCCGATTTTCGACGCGCTCAGCGCCAGATCCAGCCGCCGCGACGCGCCCGTAAGTTCACGCTCTCGTTGTGCTAGCGCTGAATAGCTTCTGGCCCGGTCGCCAATCAGCCAGCCCGCAAAGATAATCGGCACAATGACCATGAACAGGGTGGCGACAAAGACTGAACGCAGAAAGAAGGCGTTTGGCGGCGTTGATTGCCAGCCATTCACGGGGATCGCTGCAAGCTGCCATGCTCCGGACGGCAATACGACGTCAGCAAGCACCGGATTGAGGTCAAAGATGCCAGCCTCGCCAAAGAATGACTGGTCATCGGTGTCACCAAGGTTCCGCACAGCGATGCTCAGGCCAAGCCTCATATCGGTCAGCCCCGCTGCGTCATAGAGCGTCTGCGCGTCGATCACAGACGAAACGACACCCCAGAAGCGATCTTTGCCTTCTGGCCCAGGCACATAAACCGGGTAGCGAACTATGAACGCCTGCCCGCCCTGCACAAGATTGACCGGGCCGGTAAACACCAGCGACCGGCTCTTGCGGGCTTTCTCGATTGCCCCCAACTGGTCGAGTTTGGTGCGATAGTCGAGCCCCAGCACCTTTTCATTGCCTTTCAGCGGATACATGTACTGCACCACGAGGTCAGGCGCCGCTGCGATCAGACGCAACCGCGTCTTCTCATTCATCAGATGGCTGGCCAACATCGCATATCGTTGCGTCGACATATAGGGCTCGGTCCGCAGGGTCGCGACAAAGCCGCTGACCAATTGAACGTCGGACTGCACCGCGCCTTCCAGCTTGCTGCGCACCAGCGCAAGCTGAGCCTGAACCTGCTCTCGGCTAGTTCGTTCATACAAGGATTGGTTCAGATTTCCGGCAAACAGGCCGCCAACGACGATCGCCACAAAAGCCAAGACTGCGGGCGCATAGCGCACCGCTGGCGACACGCGCCATGCAGTCGAACTATTGAAAACTGGTCGATCCAAGAAAAGGATCCCTGACATTCGCAATGTGCAGCAAATTAGAGATGAAACCTTAATCTAAGCTTGAGCAGTTAGATTACGCAGCGTTAGACCCTTTCAGGTCCAAATGGAAACGTTCTGCCGGAGGGGATTTGGGCCAAGGTCGAGGGCTTTGGCGAAGGACGGGCTGGTGGCCCGGCCAAGTCCGAAGCCCGATGGATTTGACCCAAATCCACCCGGCCCACCGGTCGCCCCCGCGTCTGCGACGCGGGAAAGGCCGACCGGCAGACTATTCTGGTTGGGTTTGCCGAAGGCAACCCAACTGGGTTTCCCGCTGGCGGCCACCCGCCGCGTCAGCCGGACTTGGCCGGGCCACCAGCCCGTCCTTCGCCGCCTTCCTTGCGGTTCGCCTCGCCATCGAGGAAACAGAACCGTTTCCATTTGAACCTGAAAGGGTCTAGTGCGCATGCAGAACGCTCATCGGCTCAGATTTTTCTACAGCACGGCATTGCTGCCATTAGCTCGCCGTTAACCATACCTCCTTATTTTTCTCATCATTATCAAAGTGATGGTGAGTTGAGCATGCGTCGTGTCGTTCGAGTTCTGGCCGCAATCGGCCTGCCCCTGCTTGCTGCTGCGTGCTCCACCTCCAAACCTGCCGCCGACGTCACGCCACTTGCCTACGGGCCGGAGCGCCCCGCTGCGGGCGTCATCCTGAAACCGCCAGGCTCCAGCCTGGCGCCTCCCGTCATTTCGGGCTCACTTGCCGGCCGCACCATTCGGGTCTCGCGCGTCTCTGACATCCGGCTCGGGCCAAAAGAAGTCGTGCTGACATTCGATGACGGCCCGATGCCGGGCAAAACACCTGCCATCGTCGACACTCTGGGCCGCTTTGGCGTCAAGGCGACATTCCTGATGGTCGGCCAGATGGCAAAGTCCTATCCGGGCATCGCCCGCCAGGTTGCCGCAGGTGGCCACTCGGTCGGCACCCACACCCAGAACCATGCCAACCTGCGCGCCCGTTCGTTCGCCGGCGCGCTGAAGGAAATAGAAGACGGCAAGCGCGCTGTCTCAGGCGCACTCGGGCCCTCATCGTCTCGCGGATCGGTGTTCTTCCGCTTCCCCTACCTCGCCGACACCCCGGCGTTACGTTCGCATCTTGCCGCCAATGGCATGGTCGCCATCGACGCCCAGGTCGATTCAAAAGACTATTTTCAGTCAACACCCGATCAGGTGCGACAGCGCATCCTGTCGCGGCTCGGCGCGAAAGGGTCAGGCATCATCCTGATGCACGACATCCACCAGCGCACAGTGACAATGCTGCCCGGGCTGCTGGCGGACCTGAAAGCACGGGGTTACAAGGTCGTCCACCTCGTTCCGGGCCGCAGCGGCGGACAATTGCTCGCCTCAGCCGACTGAACCACTGGCAAATGCCAGGCACACGGCACGATAGCCGTTGCCATCTGCAGAACTCGCCGCCAAATTGCTGCCTTGTCCCTGCGGAAGATCTCCTTAGGGTTTGGCAACGGGTTGGGTATGTTCGGGAGGCGTCTCGCACCGGCTGGCTATTTGGCTATCTGCCTTTGTCTGGCGGCGGCGTTCGTCATTCTGTTGCCGGCTGCAGCCTCGGCCAGCGAACCACGCGCCATGCGCGGCGTCGCGCTCATTATCGGCAACAGCGCCTATGAGCACCTCACCCCGCTCGAAAACCCGGAAACAGACGCCGATGCAATCGAAAAGCTGTTCGATGATCTCGGCTTCGAGACATACGACGCCACCGACGCCGATCTGAAGAAGCTGCGCCGCACCATTGACCGCTTCATCGAGGATGCGGAGGGGGTGGATGTCGCGCTGGTCTACTACGCCGGCCACGGCGTCGAGGCCGGTGGCGAAAACTATCTCATCCCGGTCGACGCCGATATATCCTCGCTCGACGATGCGGGCGAGAAGCTGGTGGCTCTCAGCGAGCTCATGCGCCGGCTTCGCGAGGCCGCTTCGCTGTCCTTTGTCCTGCTAGACGCCTGCCGTGACAATCCATTTCCGCCGGGTTCCACCATCCGCGCCACTGTCAACGCCGCGCCTCTGCCGGTCTCAGCCTCAGGTCTGGGCGAAACCCGCACCATGAAACAGTTCCGCCAGCCGGGTGCACCGGCCAGACCGGCAGCCACCAACGACAGCCTTGGCACCCTGATCGGTTTCTCCGCAGAACCCGGCCAGCGGGCGCTTGATGGTGAACCGGGCGGCAACAGTCCCTACGCCACCGCCGTTCTGCGCCACGTTCCGGCCATGGCTGGCGAAGAAATCTCGACCGTCATGCGCATGGTCGCCGAAGAGGTCTATCTCAAGACCGATGGAAGGCAGCGTCCCTGGGTCAACGAAAACCTGCGCCGGCTGGTCTTCCTCGGATCAACCCCGCCACCTGTCGAGGGCGTCGAGGGCGACATCCTGCGCGAACGCCGGCAACTACTGATCAACATCGCAGCAATCCCCTCGGCAGAGCGTTCCCAGATTGAAAAGGTCGCGCGCGAAGGCAAGGTGTCGATGGATTGGGTTTACGCGATGGTCCGTGCGCTTGGCGACGACGCGCCAAAAAACCCGGCTGAACTGGAAGCAAAGCTCAAGGAGCAGGTCGAAAAGATCAAGACCTTGCAAGGCCAGCGGGATGCCATCTTCAAATCCGACCCCGAGATCGCCCGCCTGTCAGCGTTGGCCGACCAGGCAGCGCGTGAAGGCGCGATCGAAACGGCGCTCAAGCTGCACGAACAGGCAAAGGCGCGCGTCGAGGAGGTTTCAAAGACGGTCGACGATGTTGAAGCCAGCCTCAAGGCGCGCCGTCTCGAGTTCGGCGAGGTCTACGCCCGGTCTGCCCGTGAAAACTATGCCGCCTTCAGGTTCGAGCAGGCCGCCGCCGACTATGAAAAGGCGTTTCGAGAGGTCGAACGCTGGGATGCTTTTGCTGCCTGGTCCTATCGCGGCAATCAGGCGGTAGCGCTTATGGATACTGGCTGGAAGGGAGGCGACACCGTTCAACTGCACCGCGCGGTTGAGCTGGCGCGCGAGGTGGTTACTCTATCTGAAAAAACCGATGATCGCGCCAATTGGGCCATCAGCCAGGCATTTCTCGGCAATGCGCTGATGACACTTGGCCAGCGCACCAACGATCAGTCAACGCTCTCATCTGCAATCGAGGCTTATCAGGCAGCGCTGACAGTCTACACGCTGGAACTTTATCCGAATGACTTCAACATAGTGATGGAAAATCTCATTGGCGCGACCAAGCAGATCGCCCAGCGCTACGAGCCTGCAAAGGCGAAGATCGAACTCGCCAAGACTGTGGAGATGTTTGACAGTTTATTGTCATCGATCGACCGGACCAGCGAGCCGCTGCGCTGGGCGTCTATTGCGGCGCGCAAAGGCGCAACGATCAACGATCTGGCGCAGATCGACGGCGACCAGCCATTGATGCGCCAGGCGATTACTTTGCTGACCGAGGCCAGCAGCATCTACGAACCTACGACCGACACAAACCATTCGGAAGTTCTATCGCTGCTTGCGTCCAGCTGGTTCGGTCTTGGCATCGCGTCCAACGACCGTTCCGCGCTCGAAAAAGCCGACGCGCTTTATGTCCGCTCACTTGCCCTGACTGACAAGGCTGTGACACCGGTCTACTATTCTGATCGCCTCACGTTCAGGGCGGTCAATCTTCGAAACCTTTACCTGCAGACCAAAGACGCAGCTTGGCTTGAAAAAGCAATTCCGATGATGCGCGAGGGTCGCGATATGATCGATCCTGAAAAGTTGCCGATTGAATGGCGCTCCGCCACCATTTCGCTGGGCGATGTCCTGACCGATCTGGGCCGGGCGCGTAAGCAGGCCAGCCCAATTACTGAATCCGTCAACCTCTTTGCCGAAGCGCTCAGATATTTCGATCCAGCCAAAGAACCAGAGCAATGGGCCGACACACTCTCTCGTTTGGCGGACGCGCGCCGGAATCTTGGCGAAATGGATGTGAAACAGGCAAACTTTACACTCGCTCTGGACGAACACGAACAGGCCTTGCGCTCTGTGACGAGGGATCGTTTTCCCAGGACGGTTTACGATATCCGAAAGCGGATCGCCTGGATATCGACCTCGACCTCACGCCTTCAGGACAAACTTCCAGAAGATGATGCTTTTGCCCTCCTGCGCCGCAGCGAGGCGCTTCTCGCACTCCCTCAGTCCGACGGTCCCCTCGCTCTTGTCCGGGCTGAACTTGGCATTAGACTATATTCAAGGGCGTTGCGCGCCGATGATGCCGAAGGTCTCAAGGCGGCAATCGCAACTTATCGGAGTGCCCTCGTCCCTGAGCTCAAGCACCCGGACTTTGGTGCCTGGGCGCCCACACAATCCAATCTTGGCCGCGCATTTGTAGAACTGGCTCGGATCGAGAAAAACAATACCTTTCTGCTTGAGGCCGTGGCCCCCACGCGCGAGGCAATCGCGGCTGCGGCCAATCCGGCAGACGCCGCGCCGGATCGTGCCCGATTGGCCCGGATCTACGACGAATTGTCTAGTACGAATGACCCGCACTATTTGCGCCTTGCAGCCGACGTCCGGCGCGATGCCTTGACCCAGTTGCCTGCAAGCGCCACGCTTGCGGATCGGGCGTCGACGCAGGAGAGCCTGGCAATCGCCCTTACAAACCTGGCTATCTATTCGCCGGACGATGCTGCGAAGGCTGGCCCAGAAGCGATTGCGCATTACCGCGCGGCACTGGACCAGTTGCCAACGGCCGTCGACGCAAGTGAACGCGATCGAATGTTGCGAAATCTCGCCCTGTCGCTCCATCAACAGGGGGAGCGAGTGCGCGACACTGCCATGCTCGGAGAGGCGGCTGAGATATACCGCAATCTCTCCGCCCCCGGCCGCAAGGCCGGCGCGGAACTCGACGCGGACCGTCTGTCACGCAGCACATCCCTGCTGGCAATCGCGCGCATCAACAATGACAAGCCCTCGTGGGCCGCTGCTGTCGCGTCCTATGAGCAGCAACTGGGCGATGTGTCCGACGCAAAAGCCAACGGCCCTGACTGGCATCATTTCGTCAATTTTGCCGAATCGCTCCGCGAATCCGGCTATCTTGCGCGGGATATGGCTCAGGTCCGCCGCTCGATTGACATGCTGGGCGCCCTGCTCACCTGGCCAGCCGAACGCTTGACGCCGGCAGATGCAGACAGCGTCCGGATCAATCTTGCCAACACGCAGCTTTATCTCGGGGACCTGGACAATGATGTGAACGCGCTTGCCGGCGCAATCACCCAATTCCGGCAAGCCTCGACAATGCAAATTATCAAGGCATCGCCGCAAAATCTGGCTTGGCTGGATGAGCGGCTGGCGCTGTCCCACCTGGTCCGCGCCGAGATCACCGACCAGCCGGAAGATTGGCGCGAAGGCGTCAGCTACATGCGAAAGGTTGCCGCCGCGTCCGCCGATAGCAACGACGCCGTCACGATTGCCCGCAATGCCGGCAATCTGGCCTTTGGCATCGCCCATTCGGTTCGCGCCGGCGTCTCGCCGCCCGACGCCCTTGCTGAGGCGCTGCCGCTGGCAACCTCGGCAGTTGACGCCGCAAAGAATACCCCTGACGAACTGCCATACGCCCAGTCGGCGCTCTGCATTTCCAAGATCGAGGATGGCCGGATCAGGACTGACCGCAAGGCTGTCGAAACGGGTCTGGCGTTGTGCAGGACTGCCCTCGACGCGATCAAGGCGCTATCGAAGCCAGCGACGGCCATCCGCGTGCAGAAAACAGTCGCCTACGGCGAAGCCGTTCTAGCCAAGATGTAGCCGCTGGACGCGAACTTCAATTCCGCGCCGCAATTGCTGCCGCTGCGCCGAACATGAACACCGCCGCCCCGCGCGACAGGATTTTCAGCCCCTTTGGCGACTGCAGGAAGCCCCGCGCTTTCGCTGCCAGCACCAGATACGGCACCAGCACCAGCAGCAGCACGACAATCGAGATCAGCGCCAGCGCGCCATAGTCGGCCAGCGTCACACTCTTCAAGTCGATCACCGTCGGCGCAATCGCCATGTAGAACACCATCGTCTTCGGATTGCCGAGCGTGAGCGTCAGTCCGGCGATGACATTGGTCACAAAACTGCCCGCCCCGCGCTTGGCCTTGACGTTTTCCGTGCCAATACCGTCGCTCCAGAATTTCCAGGCGAGATAGACCAGATAGGCGACGCCGGCCCATTTGATCACCATGAACGCCATGCCAAATGTCTGCGCCAGGATCACCAGACCCGCCACAACAGCCGTCAGCCACACCAGATCGCCGACGATCAGTCCGAGCGACATCGCAAACGCCGCCGAAAAACCGGAGCCGAGCGCGCGCGCCACCACCGCCGTGATCCCGGGTCCGGGGATAGCGGCGGCGACGGCGAGCGCGAGCGCATAGGCGAGAAAACCTGCGAGCGTCATGGGAGGATGCGTCCAGCGGGGTCAGTCACAGAAATTCTATACCATCGTCCAAATCATTCCGCCCGCGAATTGATCTGATCGACCGATCAACGCTTTTGATGGATCGCACCCCGCCCACACTTCACGCGCTCAGCGCCATTTGCAGGCTAGAGCGCCGCGCGTCCCGTTAGACGCGCAAAGGACGCTCTAGGTCGTAGTGACGATTTAACGTTTGGCTGCGCCGCTGCGAAAATCTGTCAGGTCCAGGAGCGCGGAGGAAGGACATGCTGCGCATATTCGACGACGAGCGACGCCGGAATGGCGGATTTGCGCGCGGCCCCTTCGGGGTTGGGTCAAAATTGACCTTGAATGCGTCGAAAATGCTCGACGGTGGTCAACACCGCCTTGCGCTTTTCTCCTGTTCACGGCCAATTTTGGCCGCCAACGCGGCCAAGCGTTAAATCGTCACTACGACCTAGCACTTTGAATCTGCTGCATCGTGCTTTCGAAATTCGATTCCGATTTTCGAGCCGATGCAGTAGCCTCACGGGAATCAAAACGGGCTCTCAGATCAGCGCGCCCTGCTCGCGCAACTTCACCTGTATCCGCGCCAGATTGGTTCGGTGCCCGGCGTCGACATGGTCGGCTGCGGCCACGCCCGCCGCCTGCCCCGTCGCAAAGGCCGTCCCCATCACCCGGATCGAGCCATAGGCGTTCGGGTCGGCGCCGATTACGCGTCCGCCATACCAGAGATTGTCGATGCCCTTGGCCCTGATCGCGTCATAGGGCACATGGCAGAACCCGGCCCCGCCAATTGACGTATAGCTTGGCTTGCCCGCCTCCCCATGCAGCTCGATCGGCCAGGCGGCGCGCGCAATTGCATCATCGCGCTGACGGCCCTCGACCACGTCCTGGCCCGTCAGATCATAGCGCGCCGCCGGATGCCGCGTTTCGCGCACCCCGATCTGTGGGCCTGTCGCCACCAGATAGGCGTTGTCAAAACCCGCCATCTCGCGTTTCAGCAGCGCGACATAATCGTTCGCCCGGGCGCGAGCTTCCATTTCGGCAACGGTAAAGCTCTCCGAAGACAGATCCGGCAGCGGCACGTCGACAATCATCCACCACATGTCATGCGACAGCGGCAGGCGGATAATGATCCCGCCGTCAGTGCGCTGGATCGGGTAGTCGCCAGACTCATTGTAGCGCGCAATCGCGCCCTGCAGCGCGGTGCGGTCGATCCTCAGATCGTTCGTTATGCCGCCAATGCGGATCGGCATGGTCAGCGCCTGCAGCTTGCCCTCGCCATCTCCCACCCTGAACGGCACGCCGGCCAGCATCGCCAGATTGGCGTCGCCGCTGGCATCGACAAACGCCTCCGCCGCAATGCGTGTGCGCCCGCCCATTCCGGCCAGCGTCACCGCCTCCAGCCTGTCCGCCGTGCGCGCCACAGAGGCCACGCGCGTGTGCAGCTTCACGTCCACGCCGTGCCGCCGCGCCAGACTATCGAGCGCAAATTTCAGCACCTCGCCATCAAGCAGCACGATCCAGTTGCCGGTCGTCTCCGACCTGAACGCGTCGCCCGGCAGGCCATGCACCTTCAACTCGTCGATCACTTCCTGGCCGACGCCCGAAACCGCTGCGACAGGCTCCGCGCCCTGCTGGAACAGGCCGCAATAGGCATAGACCTGCGAATTGGTCGCCGCGCCACCGAGAAACCCGTATTTTTCGACCAGACAGACTCTTGCGCCAGCCTTTGCCGCACCGATTGCAGCGCCAATGCCGGCGGCCCCGCCGCCGCACACCACGACGTCGTAGTCAGCCTCGACACGCGCGGTCATACGCGCCAGCTCAAGAAATACTGCTCGGCCCTGCCGATCAGCCAGCTCACCGTCAGCCCGAGGATCGACAGGATCGCGACGCCGCAAATCAGCTGGTCAGTCGCAAACAGCGCCCCCGCCATCAGGATGTATGCGCCAATGCCATATTGCGCGCCGATCATTTCGGCAGCCACCAGCAGCACAATCGCGATCGACGCCGAAATCCTGAACCCCGACAGGATCGCCGGCAGCGCGCCCGGAATGATGATCTTGCGCACAATCGACAGCCAGGACAGGCCAAACGACTGCCCCATGCGGATCAGGTTGCGGTCAACATTGTCGACACCGCCATAGGTGGCGATCACGGTCGGAAAAAACGTCCCGAAAAGGATCGTCGCGACTTTTGAACCTTCGCCAATGCCGAACCAGACGATGAACAGCGGCAGCAGTGCGATCTTCGGGATCGGAAACAGCGCCGAGACGATGGGCAACAGCCCGGCGCGCGCCAGCGAAAACAGCCCGATCATCAGCCCGACGCTGACACCGAGCAGCGAGCCAAAAAACCAGCCGACCGACAGCCGGTAAAGACTTGCGCCCAGATGCGTCCACAACATGCCCGACCGCACCAGATCCTGAAACGCGCCAAACGCTTCCGATGGCGCGGGCAGCGCAATCGAGTTGATGAAGCCGGTGCGTGTGCCCAGTTCCCACAGCGCGATCAGCACGATGAACACAAGCGGCGAAACAAGCCGATACCTGCGAACCTTGAACCCGCCGCCGCGATAGGGCACAGGCCGTGCGCCGGCAGGCGCAGTCACAGGCTGCGGCGCCAGAGTTGTCGTGTGTCCGGTCTCGACAGCATCAAGCGACATCGGACAGCTCCATGTCGGCGGCGCGGGCTTCCTCGCGCATCAGGTTCCACAAATGCCGCTGCGTCTGTTCCAGTTCCGCGCCGCGCTCGGCCCGTTCGGCCAGCGGCATGTCGATCTGTACGATCTGGCGGATGCGGCCCGGCCGGCGTGACAGCACGATGATCTTGTGGCCGAGCCGCACAGCCTCGGCCAGATTGTGCGTCACGTAGCAGGCAGAGAACCGCTCGCGCGTCCACAGTTCGATCAGATCATCAAGCAAGAGTTCCCGCGTCTGGCTGTCCAGCGCCGACAAGGGCTCATCCATAAGCATGACGGCGGGATTGACCGACAGCGCGCGCGCAATCGCCACCCGCTGCTTCATGCCGCCCGACAATTGTCTCGGCAGCGCCCTGCGGAAATCGAGCAGCTTTGTGCGGCGCAAGACATCTTCGATGATCGCGTCGGCTTTCGCGCCCCTGATGCCGTGATCTTCCAGCACCAGGCTGACATTGCCCTCGACGCTGCGCCATGGCAGCAGTGCAAAATCCTGGAACACATAGGTCAGCGGATTGAGCGACCCGGCAGGCGGCTCGCCCGCCACCAGCACCTGTCCCGCGCTCGGCTTTTCCAGTCCGCCAATGAAGCGCAGCAAGGTCGACTTGCCGCAACCCGATGGCCCGATGATGCAGACGATCTCGGCAGTTTTCAGCTCAAAGCTGATATCGGCGAGCACCTCGGTTGGCCCGTAGTGATGCGAGATCTTGTCAACCAGAATGTCCATGAAATCCTCCCTTGGAGGGAACGCCGGTCCCCTTCTCGAGAACCGGCGAAGATCAGCTTGGAGTCTGTTTTGTAACCGTCAGGCCAGCCTCACGGGAATCAAAACGGGCTCCTAGAAGGTCTCGACAAAGCTGGTATCAACCAGCTTTTCCATCGACACATCTGCTGGCACCAGCTTCTCGGACTTGAACCAGTCGAGCTGGTCCTTGACGCTGTTCACGCTCAGCTTCGCGCCTTCATTGATGCGCATTGCGCCTGCCCGGATCGCCGGATCGGCGGCCTCGATCGGCCGGTCGGAATAGACATATTTGTGGATCATCCCGACGATCGCCTTGGCGTCATCCTCACCCATCGTCTTGTCGACAAAGGCCGCATTGTAGTCGGTAATGCCCTTCGACAGCGCCGCCAGATAGCTCTCGACCAGCTTGCGATTATTGGTGACGTTGTCTGTCGACGTGAACACCGTCGTCACCTGATAATTGTCGATATAATCCGACACTTTGCCGATCTCGTGGATCTCGCCGCCCTTGGTCAGGCCGGCCGCAATGTTCGGCACAATCGACCAGGCGTCGATCTGGCCCGACTTCAGCGACGCGATCACCGCCGGCACCGCGTTCAGCGGCACAAGCTGCATCTCCGAGCGCGCAAAGCCTTCCTTGTCGGCGATCTTGTTGGCCATGTAGTGGAACGACGAACCAGCCGTCGTGATGCCATAGCGCTTGCCGGCAAGTTGCTTCGGCGTGGTGACGCCTGAATCAAACGCCGCCTTCGACACGATGATCTTCTGGCCGTCGATCTCCGGCGTTTCCTGCAGCGCGCCGCCGATGATCTTTACCGCGCCCTTTTCCGCCAGGCTGATCAGCCCGCCGGTCATCGCCGTCATGCCGAAATCGACATCGCCTGAAGCAATCGCCACGGCCATCGGCTGCGCCGCCTGGAACGGCACAAACTCGACCTCCAGCCCCTGTTCCTTGAAGTAGCCCTTGCCCTCGGCGATGATGCTCGGCGAATGCGACACCAGCGACAGGATGCCGACCTTGATCGGCTCTGCACTGGCGGCTGTTACACCCATCAGCATGGTGGTGGCGGCAAAAGCGCCAAAGGCGCGGCGGGTCATCGAAATCATGTCATTCCTCCCTGTCATTTCATTTCAGCCCGATTTGCTTTGTCCCGGACGTTTCGCTCCAGCTGGGGTCCAGCTCTTGGGGTAAACTCAGCGCGTCATCACGCTGAGGATCTGCTTTGAAAGAAGTTCGCTCGCCCGGTCCGCATCGCGCGCCAGCACCGCCTTCACCACGGCGTCCAGCGCAGCGACATCTGCATTGAGGTCAATGCGGCCTTCCATCAGCGCCGCAAAGTGAAAGCGCCGGCTCTGGGCGAACAGACGATCCTGGAAATCAATCAATCGTGGCGAGCGGCACGCCGCCACCAGCGCACCATGAAACTGCCGCGCCGCCTCGTCCCACTCGATCGCATAGGCTGCCGGGTCTAGTGCCGCCTGCGCACACAGCCGCGAATAGGTGTGCAGCGCCGCGACCACCTGCCCTTCCCAGCGCAGGTCGCCATGCTTGATCGACCAGCCGAGCCCCAGCGTCTCGATCTCGGCGCGCAGCCGAAGAATGTCCTCAAGGTCGGTCTGCGTCGCTGACGCCACGCGAAAGCCGCGCTGGGCGTTCGCCTCCACCAGTCCTTCAGCCGCCAGCAAGGTCAGCGCCTCGCGAAACGAATGCGCCGATCCGCCATATCGCGTGCGCAGGTCTTCGATCTTCAGCTTGGTGTCGGGCGCCAGCACGCCAACGGAAATGTCGCGGCGCACCTGGGAGGCGATCAGCCGCACGACAGTGTCAGAATCCTGACTTTTCCTCCCGAACACGCCGTCTCCTCCAACGTATCGCAAAATCTTCAATATTTTTCTGGGTATTCAACATTCCCTCGCGAGTCAAGTTTTGACCCGTGCCACAAACTTTGTCACGGTCCGCCAAAAGCCGGAGACCAGCTTGCCCGCCATAACCGCCCGAACCCGCATCGTCTTCATGATCGGCACGCCGATCGCGCAAGCCAAATCGCCGGACCTGTTTAACGCCCACTTCGCCGCCACCGGCCAGGACCGCGTCATGGTTGCGCTGGATGTCAGCGCCGCCGCCCTGCCCGCCTTTGTCGCCACGGTGCGCGACGCGGCCAATTGCGACGGCTTTGTTTCTACCCTGCCGCACAAGCAAGCTTTGCTCGCTCTGGTCGACGAAGCATCGCCCGCGGCAATCGCGCTCGACGCGGTCAATGTCGTGCGCCGCGAGCCCGACGGTCGCCTCATCGGCGGCATGACCGACGGCGCGGGGTTCTGGAACGGGGTTGAGGCTGCCGGCTTTGATCCGCGCAACGCCGCTGTTGCGCTGGCGGGCGCAGGCGCCGCCGCCACGGCCATCGCCGTCGAGTTCGCCGCGCGCGGCGGCGGGCGCCTCGCCGTCTGGTCACGCGATGAAGCCGAGACCGACACCCTTGCCGCCCGCCTGAAAGACACGCCACTGCAAATCGAAACCGCCCAGCCCACCTCGCTCGCCGGCTTTTCGCTCGCCATCAACGCCACGCCGCTCGGCATGGCCTATGCGCCGGGCAGCGCCTTCTCCCGTGACCTTCTCGCCACCATGCCGGCAAGCAGTTTTGCCGCCGACGCGATCACTGACCCGCTCGACACGGCGTTCCTCGTCGCTGCCCGTGCGCTCGGCCACACAACCGTCAACGGCGCGGCGATGACAAAAGGCCAGTTCGATCAGTTGCGCGCCGTGCTGGGCGTTTGAGGCGCACGCGCCATCCCGCTACGCTGGATCACCACCAGCGCCACGGTCGAGATCACCGTCAGCACAATCGCCGGCGTCCACCCGACATTCATGCCGCCGAACAGCACCTGGTTCATGATCCGCCCCGGCGCCAGCGTAAATGCGCCTGCCACGCCAAGACCTCCCCAGATCAGCGACAGCACGTTGCGGCGGTGCACGTCGAAACGGCCCGTCCGCGCGCTCCAGACAATGATGACGCAGCCCCACAGCGTGAAAATCGACAAGAGATGGATCGGCGAAAACGGCCCGGCCATCCGGATCGAATGGATGAAAAAGGTCGAGATTGCCGTCACTGCCATCAGTCCCGCCCACACCCGCCCGATGATCTTGTGGATCGGCGTCCCCTTGCGCATCACCAGCATCACAGCCGCCAGCACCGCCGCCGGCACGACGGTGAAGACATGGATCTGGATGGCCATCGGCGCATCAAGGATCGGGTCGAGGATCATCACAAGTCTCCGGCAACCAATTGCAACTATACGTTGCCGTTAGAGCGCCGCGCGTCCAATTGGACGCGCTAAGGACGCTCTAATACCTTGAATCTGCTGCATCGTGCTTCCAGAAATCGATTCCGATTTTCGGACCGATGCGGTAGCCAGCAAGACACTACCGTCCATCGGCCCACGCCAGCAATACGCCAGACCACCGGAGAATATGGAGAAACAACCGGCGCTGCATTGCGCGCCATCGGGACAACGGTAAGGTGACTTGGTTCTAGGTCGTAGTGACGAATTAACGTTTGTCTGCGCCGCAGCGAAAATCCGTCAGTCCCAGGAGCGAGGAGGACGGACATGCAGCGCATATTCGACGACGAGCGACGCCGGAATGATGGATTTGCGCGCGGCCCCTTCGGGGTTGGACCAAAATCGTCCGTGAATGCGTTGAAAATGCTCGACGGTGGTCAACACCGCCTTGCGCTTTTCTCCTGTTCACGACCAATTTTGGTCGCCAACGCAGCCAAGCGTTAATTTGTCACTACGACCTAAAGCATCGCACTGAACACAATCCGCCGCTCATCCGGCAGCGCCGACACCAGTTTGAGATCCAGTCCGTCGCCCGGCTGCAATCCGTCCGCCTCGACATTGGCCACCACCGGCAGCGTGCAGAGTTGCACGCGCACGCCGCGCGAGTCGCGGTCGGTCACCACCGCTGGAAACACTTCGTTCTCACGCCCGTCCAGCATCACAGCTTCGGCCAGATCGATCACCGCCTTGTTGATCTGCGACGCCTGCCCGTCGGCGCGCGCCATCACTTTTGGCAGCGTCTGGAACGCCTCGGTCACCACGTCCGCCACGGGCTTGCCATTCGCCACCGCCAGCGTTGCACGCACCACATAGCGGTCGGCCAGCCGTCTGAGCGGCGCAGTCGCATGGGCATAGGTGGCCGCCATCGCCGAATGCCAGGGCGTCTTGCCCTCCTCAAAGGGCACATAGGTCGCGCCGCGGCTGGCGCGGCGGATCGCCAGCATGAAGGCCGCCTGTTTCGGATCAGACGCGTCGAGCCCGCGCTGATAGGTTTCCAGCGTCACTTTTGACGGCCAGTCCAGTCCCAGCGCCTTGGCCGCATTGCGCAGCTTGGCCACATCGTCCGCGTCAGCCTCTCCCATCACGCGAAACAGCCCGGTCTTCGCCTCAAACAGCGCCTGCGCAATCGCCATGTTGGCCGCCAGCGACAGCGCCGCATTCTGCTCTTCCGATTTCAGCTTTGGCCGGAATGTCAGCTCGAACACGCCATTGCCGATATGATCCACCTGCTGCTCCGGCGGGTCGACGCGCGACGCCCCGCGCGCCGCCTCCGCCTGATCCATACGTTCGGCCAATTCATGAAACCCGTCCGGCAGGTCGGCGTCCGTCACCGTTTCATAGGCCAGCTTCGCCCGGCTCTGGATTATCGCGCGCTCCGCCCCGTCGAGCCTTGCCGCGCCATCAGGCGCCACCCGCACCGAAAACACCACAGCCGGCCGCGGCCCGCCCGGCAGCAGACTCGTAGCATTCTCCGACAGCGCCTTTGGATAAAGCCCCGCCCTGCCGTCTGGCATGTAGATCGTCGCGCCGCGCTTCCACGCTTCCACGTCCAGCGCATCGCCGTCTCCGACAAACCACGCCACATCGGCAATCGCATAGTGCAGCAAGATGTCGCCACCGCTGCGCTCGATCGCAAACGCCTGATCGAGGTCGGTCGAGCTTGCCGGGTCGAGCGTCACAAACGCCATGTCAGTGCGATCCGCATGCTCGCTGGGCCTGCGTTTCGCTGCCTTCTCAGCCGCCAGTTCCACCTCGGGCGCAAAACCGTCCGGAACCTTGAACTGGGCGCGTATGTCGGCCAGCCCTCTGGCCAGCGTGTGATTGGGATCATTCAGCGTCTTCATCGCCTAGTCGTATCGCGGCGGCGGTGTGGAGCAAAGCCTGTTGGCGTTCGATCATCGAATGCCACTCCCATCCCCCGCTTTCCGCGTTTCCGGGGTTCACAGACCCCGCCCCCTCCCCTATAGAGCCCGCCTAGCCTGACAATTTGAGAATCGACCGCCCGCTTCTTCTCCCCCACGGGGAGAAGGTGGCTGCGAAGCAGCCGGATGAGGGGGCGCGCCGCCAGCTAGACCGGAACCGCCCATGCCCAAACGCACAGACCTGAAGTCGATCCTCATCATCGGCGCCGGCCCAATCGTCATCGGCCAGGCCTGCGAGTTCGACTATTCCGGCACCCAGGCCTGCAAGGCGCTGAAGGAAGAGGGCTATCGCGTCATTCTGGTTAACTCCAACCCGGCCACCATCATGACCGACCCGGAGCTGGCCGACGCCACCTATATCGAGCCGATCACGCCTGAAGTCGTGGCCAAGATCATCGCCCGCGAGCGCCCCGACGCCATCCTGCCCACCATGGGCGGCCAGACCGCGCTCAACACGGCTCTGTCGCTGCGCCGCATGGGCGTGCTCGACCGTTACAATGTCGAGATGATCGGCGCCGACGCAGAAGCCATCGACAAGGCCGAAGATCGCTCGCTGTTCCGCGAGGCAATGGCCAAGATTGGCCTCGAAACCCCGCGCTCGATGCTCGCCAACGCGTCTGACGTCAAAGACGCCGACAAGAAGAAGCATGAGGCCGCCCGCGCCGAGCTGCGTGCCGCCGGCGGTTCCGACGCCGACCTCGACGCGCTGGAAACCCAGTGGAACCTCGGCGAAGGCGACCGCAAGGCGCGCTATGTCGGCCACGCCATGGGCATCGCAGCCCAGGCGCTCGACCATGTCGGCCTGCCCGCCATCATCCGCCCGTCCTTCACCATGGGCGGCACCGGCGGCGGCATCGCCTACAACCGCGCCGAGTTCTTTGACATCGTCGCGTCCGGCCTCGACGCCTCCCCCACCACCGAAGTGCTGATCGAAGAGTCCGTGCTTGGCTGGAAGGAATACGAGATGGAAGTGGTCCGCGACCGCGCCGACAATTGCATCATCGTCTGCTCGATCGAGAACATCGACCCGATGGGCGTGCACACCGGCGATTCCATCACCGTCGCGCCGGCGCTGACGCTGACGGACAAGGAATACCAGATGATGCGCAACGCCTCGATTGCGGTGCTGCGCGAGATCGGCGTCGAAACCGGCGGTTCAAACGTCCAGTTCGCCGTCAACCCGGCCGACGGCCGCCTCGTCGTCATCGAGATGAACCCGCGCGTGTCGCGCAGTAGCGCGCTCGCTTCAAAGGCCACCGGCTTCCCCATCGCCCGCGTGGCGGCAAAGCTTGCCGTCGGCTACACGATGGACGAGCTGGAGAACGACATCACCGGCGGTGCGACACCCGCTTCGTTCGAACCGTCCATCGACTATGTCGTCACCAAAATCCCGCGCTTTGCCTTTGAAAAGTTCCCTGGCGCGTCGCCCGTGCTCACCACCGCGATGAAGTCGGTCGGCGAAGTCATGGCGATTGGCCGCACCTTCCAGGAATCGCTGCAAAAGGCGCTGCGCGGCCTCGAAACCGGCCTCACCGGCCTCGACGAGATCGAGATCCCCGGCCTCGAAGGCCCCGACGACAAGAACGCCATCCGCGCCGCCGTCGGCACGCCGACGCCTGACCGGCTGCGCATGGTGGCGCAGGCCATGCGCCTTGGCGTCTCCACCGCCGAGCTGCACCAGATGTGCGCCATCGACCCCTGGTTCCTCGAGCAGATCGCCGCCATCATCGCCATGGAAGAGCGGGTGCGCGAACACGGCCTGCCAGCCGACGCCGAAAACCTGCGCATGCTGAAAAGCATGGGTTTCTCCGACGCCCGCCTCGGCTCCCTGACACGCACCGACGCAGATGCAGTCGCCAAGGCGCGAAAAGAGCTCGACGTCCACCCGGTCTACAAGCGCATCGACACCTGCGCCGCCGAGTTCGCCTCGCCCACCGCCTACATGTATTCGACCTATGAGACGCCGTTTGCGGGAAAGCTCGCCGACGAGGCGCAGGTCTCCGACCGCAAGAAGGTCGTCATCCTCGGCGGCGGTCCAAACCGCATCGGCCAGGGCATCGAGTTCGACTATTGCTGCGTCCACGCCGCCTACGCCATGGCCGAGGCCGGCTATGAATCGGTCATGGTCAACTGCAATCCCGAGACGGTCTCGACCGATTACGACACGTCCGACCGGCTCTATTTCGAACCGCTGACGCCCGAAGACGTGCTGGAAATCCTGCGCGCTGAGCAGAAGGCGGGCACCTTGCACGGCGTCATCGTCCAGTTCGGCGGCCAGACGCCGCTCAAACTCGCAGACGCGCTCGAACGCGTCGGCATCCCGATCCTCGGCACCACGCCCGACGCGATTGATCTCGCCGAAGACCGCGACCGCTTCCAGAAACTCTTGCACAAGCTTGGCCTGCGCCAGCCGCACAATGGCATCGCATGGTCGGTCGAGCAGGCCCGCACGGTTGCGGGCGAACTCGGCTTCCCGCTGGTCGTGCGCCCGTCCTATGTGCTTGGCGGCCGGGCTATGCAGATCATTCATGACGAGGGTCAGTTGCAGACCTACCTGCTCGACACGGTTCCCGGCCTCGTGCCCGAGGACATCAAGCAAAAATATCCGAACGACAAGACCGGCCAGATCAACACGCTGCTCGGCAAGAACCCGCTTC
>DAINRF010000030.1:0-45899 GCA_036742015.1 Mesorhizobium sp.
ACTGACGGATTTTCGCTGCGGCGCAGACAAACGTTAATTCGTCACTACGACCTAAGCCATCGCCAGTTCGATCAACCGCACAGAGTCGACGATAACGCCGCGCTGGGCGTCAAGCGAGTTGAAGCGGTGCTTGGCGCCGTCTATGGCGCAGATCATCGTGTTGGCAAGACCGACGGCGGTGAAGCCGCGTGCCTCAAGATCAATCCCGCGCGCCTTGGCGTCCTCTTCGATAGCGACCGCATAGCGCTCAGCGATCCGGCCCATCCATTCGCTGATCAGGTCGGCGGCCAGACTCGTTTTCAGGTCGATCAGTTCCGTCCCGTGCGGCTTGTTCTCAATCTCGGCCAGCACTCCGTATATGACGCTTTCAATCGCGCCGCCAAGCCTGCCGGTCAGCGGTATGTCGCGGTTCAGTTCTGCATCAATCGCCGCATAGCAGGTTTCGAACAGATGCTTTGCCAATGCGCGATAGATGTCGGTCTTGTTGCGGAAAACCAGATAGAGCGCCGGGCGGGACATGTTCGCGGCGCTGGCGATGTCTTCCATCGTCACACGGCGGAATCCATGCGCAAGAAACAGTTCCTTCGCGCCATCCAGCACGGCTTGGCGCTTCAGGTCGTCAGTCGTCTGGTTGGCCGTCTTGTCCAGCATTGATCCAAACCGCAATCCACCTGTCTTGACAGATTGACAGAAAATGTCAACTTGTTCATATTGCCGACAGCCAGATGATCCGGGCAACCGGATGACCAGCTAGTGGAGAGCTCATGCGCCTTATCGTTGATGGAAAACCGGTCGATATCGAAGCTGAACCAGACATGCCTCTGCTGTGGGCCCTGCGCGACGTCGCCGGTATCACGGGCCCGAAATTCGGCTGCGGCGTCGCCGCATGCGGCGCTTGCACGGTGCTGGTTGACGGAACGCCAGTGCGCTCATGCTCGCTGCCGGTTGGTCAGGTGTCTGGCGCGGTGACAACGATCGAAGGCATTGGCACGCGCGACAAGCTGCATCCGGTCCAGCAGGCCTGGCTCGACGAGCAGGTCGCGCAATGCGGTTATTGTCAGGCTGGCCAGATCATGAGCGCAGTCGCGCTGCTCGACGAGATTGACGATCCGAGTGACGAAGAGATTGACCAGGCCATGGGCGGCAATCTTTGCCGATGCGGCACCTATCCGCGCATCCGCGCCGCGGTTCACAAGGCTGCGCAACTCAAGTTGGCGAGGGCCTGATCGTGGCAAGCTGGGGCAAGATTGCGCGCAGAACCTTTCTTTTTGGCGCCGCCGCCGTCGCGGGTGGCGCGGCGTTTGGCTACTACAAATACAGGCAGCCATATGAAAATCCGCTTGAGGCTGAACTTGACGAAGGCGAAGTCACCTTCAATCCGTGGGTAAAGATCAGCTCGGACAACAAGATCACCGCAATCGCACCGCGCGCCGAGATGGGGCAGGGCATTTCCACGACACTGGCGGCCTTTGTCGCTGAAGAACTCGACGTGATGCTCGACAAGGTCACGGTCGAATACGGCCCGGCTTCTTACGCCTATTACAATGCTGCAATGCTCGAGGATGGCGGCGGCTTCAATTTCTGGGACGATGGCGTAACCGCCGAGACGGTTCGCAATGTCATGGGAGCTGTTGGCAAGCTGGTTGGCCTGCAAGCTACAGGCGGCTCAACCTCCACTGTCGACGGCTTTGACCGGATGCGTCAGGCCGGCGCCGCGGCGCGTCACATGCTGGTTGCAGCGGCTGCCGCACGATTTGGCGTTCCGGCGTCTGAACTGACCACCGACAACGGCACGATCGTGCATGCTGCCTCCAGCCGGCGGGTAACCTATGGCGAGGTCGCTGCCGATGCGGCGAAGCTCGATCCGCCGTCTGAAGTCAAGCTCAAGGACAAGTCCGAGTGGAAAGTGCTCGGCAAACCGCAGATGCGCGTTGACATGCTGGACAAGGTCACTGGCGCCCCGATCTTCGGCATCGACGTGCGCCTGCCCGACATGCTCTTCGGCACAGTAAGGATGAGCCCTGTATTTGGTCAGAAGCCTGTCAAGTTCGACCTGTCAAAGGCGGAGAAGATGCCGGGCGTGGTCAAGATCGTGCAGATCGACACGGCCAGCTACGGCGCCGGCTTTGGCGTTGTCGCGCAAAATACGTGGGCCGCCTTCCAGGCCGCGAAGGCAATCGAAGTTGAGTGGGGTAAGCCGCTCTATCCGGCGGACCATGCCGGGATCATGAAGATCATTACCGACGCGGCCCTGACCGGTGAGGCCATCCATGACCGCAACGATGGGGATGTTGACGCCGCGTTTGCCGATGCGCCTGCAGACAAGGTGATCGAAGCCCAGTATTCGGTGCCATATCTGGCGCATGCACCGATGGAGCCGATGAATACGACGGCCCAATTCAAGGACGGCATGTTGCATGTCTGGTCGCCAAACCAGTCGCCTGTCATGGTTCGCTGGCTATGCGCCGACCTGATCGGCCTGACGGTCGACAAGTGCCTGGTTCACACGACTGCGCTTGGTGGCGGTTTTGGCCGGCGTGGCGAGGTAGACTACGCGATGTTTGCAACGTTGCTGGCCAAGGAGACCGATGGCCGCCCGGTTCAGGTGACGTGGTCGCGCGAAGAAGACATGCACCGCAGCACTTATCGTCCAGGCTCGGTCGGCAAGTTCCGCGCCCGCATTGGCGATGACGGCATGCCTGTGGCAGTCGACATGCGCGTTGCGGCGCAGAACATGATTCAATCGCTCTTGGGGCGCATCTTCCCGGCGAGGCGGCCCGGCGGCGCAGATTCGGCCACCACAGATGGTTCGCGCAACCAGCCCTACACGATTCCCAACTACAGGGTGTCGTCAATTGCTGCGCCAGTGCCGTCTATCCCCGTCAGCTTCTGGCGTTCAGTCGGGAATTCGGTCAACGGCTTCTTCCACGAAGGTTTCATGGACGAGATCGCACATGCCGGAAAAGTCGATCCTGTCGAGATGCGGCGCAAGCTGATGGCTGATTTTCCGGCTGCGGTAGCGGTCGTCGACAAGGTTGCGGAAATGTCGAACTGGACTGAGAAGCTTCCAGCCGGCAAGGCAAAAGGCTTTGCCTTTACGCTGTCATTCGGCAGCTGGGTCGCAGAGGTCGTTCAGGTCGCCGACACGCCGCAAGGCATCAAGATCGAGAAGATGTGGATCGCAGCCGATGTCGGCCAGGCGATCGACAAGGGCATTCTTGAAACGCAGCTGACCGGCGGAGCCGTTTTTGGGCTCTCGGCAGCGATGTTTCAGGAAATCACCTTCAAGGACGGGATGGTCGAGCAGTCGAACTTCAACGATTATGACAGCATGCGCCTGTGGCAGGCGCCTGAATTCGAGGTCGCCATTCTGGAGAACTTCCACAAGATGGGCGGCGCTGGTGAAGTCGGCACGCCGCCGGCGGCGCCTGCTCTGGCGAATGCCATCTTTGCATTGACCGGCAAGCGTATCCGTTCGTTGCCACTGAACAAGGAAGTGACATTCGCATGACCGCCAGCACATTCATGTTGCGCTCATCGCTGGCGCTCGCGGCCCTGTTTGCCATTGCTGTTCCAGCATTCGCCCAAAATACACCCCCGGCCGCGCCTTCAACGCCGCCTGCGTCTGCCGCACCAACTGCTGCTCCGGCAGTGGACATGGTGGCGGGCCTTGCCGCCTGGGACGACATCTACAAGGTATTTTCGCACCCGCGCTGCGCCAACTGCCACAGCCCTGATGATCAGCCGCGCTGGTCTGGCCCACATTATGGCGCAACACGCGTGCACGCCTTCAACGTGCAGCGCGGTATTGATGGCTCAGGTTTTGGCAATACCGGCATGCGCTGCACCGCCTGCCATTTCGAAACAAACTCCCCCGTCATGCACGGGCCGCCAGGCGCGGATAATTGGCATCTGGCGCCGATCGAGATGGCATGGTTCGATCAGACATCCGCGCAGATTTGCGCACAGATCAAGGACCCGGCGCGCAATGGCGACCGCACACTTGAAGAGGTGGCGCAGCATATTCGAACCGACAAGCTGGTCCACTGGGGCTGGGCGCCGGGCCCCGGCCGTGAGCCAGCGCCTGGCTCTGCTGATGAGACATACGCTGCAATTGAAAAATGGGCTGCGGCAGGAGCGCCTTGCCCGGCGCAATAGGCCGGGCCGGCAAGCCGGCTTTGTCAGGAGTAGAGGTCAATTTACCAGATGGTCAAAGTTTGTGACTTTCTCACACCACAAACTTCGGATAAGAGGCTCTGGCCTCAATCAATCGCATAACGTGCATTGCGTCCGCCCTTTCCGTCCCCAAATCGCGCACGGAACATCGGGCAACAAACGTCCACCGGACAGATCAAGATGGCCAATTTCAGATTTAATCAGGTTGCCGCGATTGCGGTGCTCATCGGCTTCGCAGCCTGGATGGGAACGGGCAAGTTCTCGTCGGTCGGCAGCGCCGCCGCAGAAGGTGAAAACGGGCAACCCGCCGCCCAGCAGACGCAACCGGCAGCCAAGCCAGCCGCCGAAAACGCCGCCAAGGCGCCGCGCACGGTCGCAGTTGTCTCGCCGCCGCGTGTCGAACACGCCCGCGCCATCCGTATTTCCGGTCTGACCGAAGCCGACAAACGTGCTGTGCTCGCTACGCGGGCCGGCGGCATCATCGCCGAGCTGCCAGTCAAGGAAGGCGATCAAGTGAAGGCCGGCCAGACGATACTGGTGCTGGGCGAAGAGGGTCATCAAGCGGCGCTTGAACTTGCGCAGCAGATGGTCAAGCAACGCGAGGCCGAGCTTGAAGCCGCGCGGCGTCTTGCCAAGACCGGCACCATGCCAAAGCTGCAGCTCGACAATGCGGTATCGGCGGTCGCTCAGGCTCAGTCGCAGCTCAAAGCGGCACAGGCCGAGATCGACCGGTTGACCGTCGTCGCACCGTTTGACGGTCTGATCGACAAGGTCAACGTGGAGATTGGCAGTTCCGCACCGCAGGGTACGCAGGTTGCTATCTTGCTCAGCCTCGATCCCGTTCTGGTCAAGGGTGAAGTGTCGGAGCGAGACCTGCGTTTTGTGCGTATCGGCGACAAGGCCGAAGCAACAATGGTCAATGGCGACAAGATGGCTGGCGCGGTGCGCTATATCGGCCGCGAGTCGACTGCCGCGACCCGCACTTTCCGTGTAGAGATTGCCATCGCCAATCCGGACGACAAGATCCCGTCGGGCATGACCTCTGAAATTGTGCTGCGCGGAGAGACCACCGATTCCGTCATCCTGCCGCGCTCTGTCGTTACCTTGAGCAACAAGGGCGATCTCGGCATCCGCGCCGTCGACAAGGACAACAAGGTCGTGTTCGTGCCAATCGATATCGTTGACGACATGGAGAACGGCTTGGTGCTCGGGGGCGTTCCCACCGACGCACAGGTGATCGTTGCCGGCCAGGAACTGGTGTCGGAAGGCGAGACAGTCAAACCTGTCCCCGCCGATCCTGAGTTGATCAAGAAACTCGTCGGTGAAGCGACGGGCACGAACTGACGAGGCCACAACATGGATATCGTCGGTATTGCCATTCGCAACGCCAGGCTGACACTGTCAGTGCTGGTCTTTTTCCTCATCGCCGGTGCGATTGCCTATCAGTCGGTCCCCAAAGAGGCGGAGCCCGACGTCGCCATTCCGATCATCTATGTCAGCCTCGCCTATCAGGGCATTTCGCCTGAGGATTCCGAGCGGTTGCTGCTGCGGCCCGTCGAAACCCAGTTGAAAAGCCTCAAAGGCCTGAAAGAAATGCGCTCTGCCGCATTCCAGGGCGGTGGCTACGTGCTGGTCGAGTTCGACCCGTCGACCGACTTGTCAGACGCGTTGGTCGACGTGCGCAACAAGGTGTCGGACGCACGCCGCGACATTCCGCAAGGCGCAGAAGAACCTTCCGTCAACGAGGTCAACGTGTCGGAATTTCCGGTTCTGGTCGTCACGCTGTCGGGCGACGTGCCCGAGCGCGTCTTGACGGCTGCCGCCAAGCAGCTGCGCGACAAGATTGAGGAAGTGCCCGGTGTGCTGGAAGGCACGATCCAGGGTTCGCGCGACGAGCTTGTCGAGGCGATCATCGATCCGATGAAACTGTCGTCCTATGGTCTCAATCTGGAACAGATCGTTCAGGCCATGGGCGCGTCCAACAGCCTTGTCGCTGCTGGCAATATTGAAGGTTCCGAAGGCAAATACGCCATCAAGGTTCCTGCGTTGATCGAGACGCCTGAAGACGTTGCCGCCTTGCCGGTAGTGGCTGGCCCCAACGCCATTGTGCGGGTGCAGGATGTCGCGACCGTGCGCGCCACCTTCAAGGATGCCGAGACGATCACCCGGCTGGACGGCAAATCGGCTATCGCCATCGAAGTGAAGAAGCGTGTCGGCGCCAATATCGTCGAAACCATCGAGGGCGCAAAAAAAGTCGCCGACGAGTTCGTCAAGATCGCGCCGCCCGGTATGGAGGTAACCTATACCCAGGACAAGTCAGTCTTCGTCAATCAGCTGTTGAGCGATCTGCAGAACCACGTGCTGATCGCTGTCATCCTGGTGTTCATCGTTATTCTTTACGCGCTGTCGGGCCGCGCCTCGCTGCTGATCGGCCTGGCCATCCCATCGTCGTTCCTGATGGGCATCCTGCTGCTGGCGCTGATGGGCTACACGATCAACATGATCGTGCTGTTCTCGCTGATCCTGGCGGTTGGCATGCTGGTAGACGACGCGATCATCGTCACCGAGTTCGCCGAACGGCGCATGTCCGAAGGCATGGCCAAGGGGCCGGCTTTCGAACTTGCCGCCAAGCGTATGGCTGGTCCCGTCATCGCAGCCACCATGACCCGCATCGCGGCGTTCTCGCCGCTGCTGTTCTGGCCGGGTATTATCGGCGACTTCATGAAATATCTGCCGATCACGCTGATCGTGACGCTGGCCGCATCGATGGCCTATGCGCTGATCTTTGCGCCGACGCTTGGCGCCTTGTTCGCCAAGGCGCCTGTGCATGAGGAAGGCCATCAGAAGGACGGCGTCTACATGGCGATCGTCAACAAGGCGGTGCATTTCCCGATCACTGCTCTGGTGCTGACGGTGATGCTGCTTGGCGGCGGGTTCTATTCCTATGTCAAATTTGGCAACGGCGTCGAGTTCTTCCCGTCGGTCGAGCCGGACTACGGCCTGCTTTATGTCCATGCGCGGGGCAACCTGTCGCTCGACGAAATGGATTTTGCGACGCGCGAGGCTGAAAGCCGCCTGCTCGGCTGGCCGGGCGTCAAGTCGGTCTATACCCGCGTCGGCAAGACGCGCGGCGGAGGTCAGGACATTCCCGAAGACGTGGTCGGCGTCATTCAGTACGAATTTGTCGACTGGCGCGAACGTAAGCCCGCCAATCAGATCCTTGACGACCTGCGCGTCGAAATGGCCGGCATTCCAGGCGTCGACGTCGAGGTGCGCGTGCCGGACGCCGGTCCGCCAACCGGCAAGGCGATCCAGGTGCGGCTGTCGGCGGTCGATCCGTCCGGGCTTAACGACTACGCGAAAAAGGTCGCGGCTGTGGTCGCCAAGGTTCCCGGCGCCATCGACATTTCAGATGGCCTGCCACCGCCCGGTATTGACTGGGCGCTTGAAGTCGACCGTGCCAAGGCCGCGCAACATGGCGTCAGTCCGATGTCGGTCGGCGTGGTGGTGCAGCTGGTCACCGGCGGTCTGAAGCTTACCGACTACCGGCCGGAAGGTGCGGACGACGCCGTGGACATCCGCCTCAGACTACCTGAAGACCGGCGCACACTGTCGGCGCTGGACGAACTGCGCATCGAAACCGCTCAAGGGTCTGTGCCGATCTCCAACTTTGTCACTCGCAAACCCGAGCACACAGTCGGCATTCTGAACCGCATCGACGCCAAACGCACCGTCACGGTGCAGGGCAACGTCGCGCATGGTTATCAGGTCGCCGCCGTCCAGGCCGAGGTTGAGAAGGCCGTTGCGGGCATGGAACAGCCGGGCATCGACTGGAAGCTTGCCGGCTCCAATGAGGATTCGGACGAGGCGCAGGCCTTCCTTGGCAATGCCTTTGGCGCGGCGTTGTTCCTGATCTTCATCGTGCTGCTGGCCCAGTTCAACAAGTTTACCTCGGTGTTCCTGGTTCTGGTCACTGTGGTCATGGCGGTTATCGGTGCGTTGCTTGGCATGCTGCTCACCGGCCAGGCCTTTGTCATCGTCATGTCGGGCATCGGCATGATCGCGCTGGCCGGCGTTGTCGTGAACAACAACATCGTGCTCATCGACACCTATGACCGGCTGCGCGACGAAGGCTGGAACAAGATGGACGCCGTGCTGCAGACCTGCCGCGAACGCGCCCGCCCGGTGGTGCTGACGGCTTTGTCGGCTATCCTCGGCGTGTTGCCGATTGCCTTTGGTCTCGGGCTCGAAATCTTCCATCAGGAGACGACGATCAACGCGCCGTCGACGCAATGGTGGGTGGCGCTGTCGTCGGCCATCGTGTTCGGCCTGACGTTTGCCACCATCCTGACGCTGATCGTCACGCCGTCCATGCTGATGGTGTTCACGCGCGACAAGCGGCCGGCAGGCTATCGCGGCCGGCTGGGCCGTCTGAAAGACCGCCTGTTTGGCCGCAAGGCCGACAAGCCCGAACCGCCAAAGGACCCGGAGCCTGATCTTGAACCAGCCCTGGAATACCCGAAGGCTGCGGAATAGCAGATACCGGGAAAGCACATGAAAACGCCGCCCATCGGGCGGCGTTTTGCATTTCAAGTCTTGAGGCGGTCAGGCGGCGTCGGGGGTGAACTCCAGCGCCACACCGTTGATGCAATAGCGCTGATAGGTCGGCGGCGGGCCGTCCGGGAACACATGGCCGAGATGGCTGCCGCAGGTGGCGCAATGCACCTCGGTGCGGGTCATGCCATGAGAGCGGTCAACGGTGGTCTCAACCGAACCCGGCACCGGATCATTGAAGCTCGGCCAGCCGGTGCCGCTCTCGAACTTCAGCGTCGACGTGAACAGCGGCTGGTCGCAGCCGACACAGGAAAACGTCCCGGCGCGCTTCTCATAGAGCAGGGCGCAGCTGCCCGGCCGTTCGGTGCCGTGCTCGCGCATGATGTAATATTGCTCCGGCGTCAGCCGCTCGCGCCATTCGGCGTCGGTTCGGGTGACGGGGAATGTGTGGGTATCCATGAGAGCCCTCCGGGTTGCTGGCGGTCAGGGCCAAATATGGGGTTTGGCGTAACGTTCGGCAATGGACTGCGCAGCCGGTCTTTCGCCGATTGCCGCATTGAAATAAGTTGGCGCAACCTCATGGAGGGCAGCCCGTGCCCGGTTTCGAAATCCTTGCGACCTTTGTTGTCACCTCACTGCTGCTGTCGATCGTGCCTGGCCCTGGCATGCTCTACATCGCCGCCCAAACCATTGCGCGTGGCCGCAAGGCTGGATGGCATGCCGCCGTCGGCACCCATTTCGCCAGCTACATTCACATCACAGCCGCCGCATTCGGCCTGAGTCTGTTTCTTCAGGTTGTGCCTGCGGCCTATCTTGCGCTGAAAATCGTTGGCGCGCTCTACCTGTTCTGGCTCGGCTTTCGTTTCCTGACGCGCGACGAACCAGTTGAAGCAACGCCGGCCGAAGATGAGCAAGGCTCTCATATCAAAGCGCTCAAGGAGAGCTTTTTTGTCGAGCTGACCAATCCGAAATCAGCGGTCTTTTTCATCGCCTTCCTGCCGCAGTTCGCCGACCCGCATGCCGGCTGGCCGCTCTGGGCGCAGATCATGGCGCTTGGCTTCATCGCCAACCTGATCTTTTCGCTGGTCGAAGTGTGTTGCGTCATCTTTGCCGACAGCGTGGCGTCGTTTGTGCGCAACTCGCGCTCTGCGGGGCGCTGGATGCGGCGCGTCGCCGGCACCGTGATGATCGGCCTTGGCGCTAATCTGCTTTTGGTGCAGCGGTAGCGGGGGGCGGCGCGCGGACAGCCATTGCAACTCCTTGAAACCTCACCGCTAGGACTTCGTTCGGCAAGGCTGGTTTTCCGTAAGGCCGGTAGTCCGGTCTCGATCACTCTGTTTCCGATGGTGCATGTCGGTGAGAGCAAGTTCTACCGCGATACCTATCAGGACGCATTTTCACATGATGTTGCACTCGTCGAAGGCGTCCGGTCCCCGGTGGTTCGAAACCTGACGCGATCGTATCGCTGGATCGATTTCGAGCGTCTCGCCCTTGTCGTCCAGCCCAATTTTCCGGCTCAAGCGGATGTTGGTGCCCGGATCGTCCTGGCCGACCTGCCGCAGGACGAATTTGAACAGCACTGGCGCGCGATACCTTTGGCGAAACGCGCGATGTTGTTCGTCCTGGCGCCACTCTATGGGCTTTACATGAGGCTGTTGGCGACGCGCGAAGACATTGCCGGAAGGCTGGCGCTCGAAGATCTCGCATCCAGAGAAGAAACCCTGAATTGGGATCCAGCCTATGTCAGCCTCGGCGTTGCCATCCATCATGCGCGAGACGAGCGGCTTCTAGAATGCATCGGCGCAGAGCTTGCTGACGAGCATGCCACCGAAAAGCGCATCGCGGTGGTCTATGGCGCACGACATATGCGAGCAGTGCTGCGCCGTCTGACGCGTCAAGGGTTTGTCTGCACCGATTCACAGTGGCGCCAGGTGCTCTAGCAAGAGGCCGATCTCACCTGTTGTCAAACCACTTGACGATCATCTCGGCGAGCAAAAACAGCAAGACCATCCCAACGTAGGCGAGGGACATGAAGATTGCGATCGATACCTGCTTGTTGATCAGAAAGTCGAACCTGCTCCAGATATCGTTGATCGCCGCCAGCAGATAGGTCGAGAGATAGACCGCCAGCGATCCACCGGCGATACTCGCAAACAATGCGAGAAAGGTGAGCGGCTTTTGAGCTTTTCGCACGAAGCCGGAATTCAGCAACGCACAAAACACCACAGAAATTTGCAGCAAATCCATCGTGGCTGGCACCAACTGAAGATGGTGGCCAGCGCCAAGCAGCTTAGCGTTGACTATCAGTTGGACGACGGCATATGCACCCCAAAAAGTGATGGTACTGACCAGCGCCGCCCTTGCGAAGATATCGAGCCGGGTGTCGTTTTCATCCATTCAGTGTTTGCGGCTCAGTTCCTTCGTCGCCTTCTCAAGCCCCTGCAGCGTCAGCGGATACATGCGGTCAGCAAAAAGGTCGCGGATCATCTGGATCGAGTGCGTATAGCCCCAGTGCTTTTCCTGCACCGGGTTGATCCAGATCGAGTTCGGCCACTGCTGCAACACCCGGTTCAGCCACACGGCCCCGGCCTCGGGGTTCCAATGTTCCACTGACCCGCCGGCAGTGGCGATCTCATAAGGGCTCATTGAGGCGTCGCCGACAAAGATCACCTTGTAGTCATGACCGTATTTGTGCAGCACATCATAGGTTGGCGTTTGCTCCGCCAGCCGGCGGCGATTGTCCTTCCACACGCCTTCATAGAGGCAGTTGTGAAAATAGAAGAATTCAAGCTGGCGGAACTCGGCCCGCGCCGCTGAAAACAGCTCCTCCACCACCTTGATGTGATCGTCCATCGAGCCGCCCACGTCAAAGAACATCAGCAGCTTCACCGCGTTGCGGCGCTCGGGCCGGGTCTGCACGTCGAGATAGCCGTGTTCGGCTGTGGCGTGGATGGTGCCGGGAATATCCAGTTCCTCGTCCGCGCCTTCGCGCACCCAGCGGCGTAGCCGTTTCAGCGCCACCTTGATGTTGCGGGTGCCGAGTTCGACGGAATCGTCAAAGTTCTTGAATTCGCGTTTGTCCCACACTTTCACCGCGCGGCGGTTGCGGCTCTTGTCCTGGCCGATGCGCACGCCTTCAGGATTGTAGCCATAGGCGCCGAAGGGCGACGTGCCGGCCGTGCCGATCCATTTCGAACCACCCTGGTGGCGCTTCTGCTGTTCCTCCAGCCGCTTCTTCAGTGTCTCCATCAGTTTTTCGAAACCGCCGAGCGATTCGACCAGCTTCTTTTCTTCATCGCTCAGATGCTTTTCGGCGAGCTTACGCAGCCATTCTTCCGGCAGGTTGGCGGCATCGATGCCGCCTTCGCCGGACAGCGCCTCAAGCCCTTTGAAGGCGTGGCCGAACACCTGGTCGAAACGGTCAATGTAGCGCTCGTCCTTAACCAGCGCCGCGCGGGCGAGGTAGTAGAACGCCTCGACGTCCCAAGTCACCAGATCGGCCTCCATGCCTTCCAGCAGCGTGAGATATTCGCGCAGCGATACCGGAATTTTTGCGGCCTTGAGCTCAAGGAAGAAGGGTATGAACATGGGTTGAGTTATCAATCGCGCCGGGCCGGAACGCAAGCGTTGGGTTGTCTAGCCGGGTGATGATAGCTTGAGACGAAACAAGGACCTGACCATTGCCCTCAGCATCAATCGCCTCATCAAAGACACTGCTCGACGAACTCTCCGGCTGGGTGAAAATCGAAACGCCGACGCGCGATGCGGGGCAGGTCAATCTGCTGGTTGATCTGGCCGGGCAGCAGCTGGCGCAGGCAGGGGCTGAGATCACCCGCATTCCGGGGCGCGACGGCTTTGGCGACAATCTGGTGGCGCGCGCCTCGGCGCAGGCTCTCGATCCATCCGCAAAGCCGATCCTGTTTTCAGGCCATCTCGACACGGTGTGGCCAGTCGGCACGATCGAGACGATGCCATTCAAGATCGACGGCGATCTCGCCTATGGTCCCGGCATTCTCGACATGAAGGCTGGCAGTTTTGCCGCCTTCTATGCGCTGCGGTCGATCCTGACCGGCAAGGTCAGGACCAGGGCGCCGATCGTGCTGCTGCTGACGCCTGACGAGGAGGTCGGCAGCCCGACCAGCCAGGCGCTGATCGAAGCCGAAGCGCGGCTGGCGCAGGCAACCATCATCCCCGAACCCGCCTGGCATGACGGGCGCTGCGTCACCGCGCGCAAGGGCGTCGGCATCTTTGACATCGAGGTGCAGGGCGTGAATTCGCATGCCGGCAGCGCCTTTGCCGACGGCGCGTCGGCGGTGCTCGAACTTGCTCGTCAGATCGTGCGGCTGAACGAGTTTGTCGATCTCGACGCTGGCGTCACCGTCAATGTCGCGCCGATCTCCGGCGGCTTCACCACCAATGTCATTGCCGACAAAGCGCGCGGCGGCATCGACCTGCGGGTTCCAGATGCGGTCATTGGCGATCGCGTCGTCGAAGCCATTCTTGGCCTGACCCCATTCGAGCCGCGCTGCAAGGTCACGGTCACTGGCGGCATGAACCGGCCGCCATGGGCCGAAACGCCGGAGAGCCTTGCGCTCTATGACAAGGTCAGGGCGCTGGCTTCAGCTGCCGGCCTGTCGATCACAAAAATGCACCGCGGCGGCGGGTCTGACGGCAACTTCACCGCCGCGCTCGGCATCCCGACCATTGACGGGCTCGGCTGCGCTGGCACCGGCGCGCATGCTCCGCACGAGCACATCCAGTGGCGCGAGCTCGACAGCCGCGTCGCGCTGATGGCGTCGATCATGGAAGAGCTGGGGTAGTGTGCAGCTCCTACAACAGATCGTATTCGATGAAGCCGGTGCGCCGCGCCACCTTGTCGTAGAGGCTGCGTGCAGTGTCGTTGGTCTCGTGCGTCATCCAGTAGACATTGGTCACGCCGAGCTTTGCCGCCGCGTCCTGCACCGCCTTGATGAGCGCGGTGCCTGCACCCGAGCCGCGTGCATCCGCGTCTGAATAGAGGTCCTGCAGGTAGCAATTATTCACCGTCGACCAGCCGGAGCGGTGGTAGAGATAGTGCACCAGCCCCACCGGCTTGCCGTCCAGCAGTGCGATGAACCCTTTTGGCTCAAATTCGCCTGGATCAAACAGCCGCGTCCAAGTCGTGGCGTAGACCTCTTCAGGCACGGTTGTCTTGTAGAAGGTCAGATAATCGGTCCACAGCCGCCGCCAATCCGTGTGGTCAGATTGCGTCAGCGGGCGGATTTCCAGATTTGCCATCGAATTCTCCCTGATGCGATTGGCATGGTTGCCAGTGCGGCTGGTGACAGGTAAGCCGGAATGGCAAATTTGTTCAACGATCAACAATTGTTCCAGGACGTCTTGTGCTGCTGAAACCCGAACACCTCACTGAGGCTGAACTGGCCTATCCGTTTGCGGAGCCGCCGGAGACCGGCGCTGTGATCGAGGTCGCGCCCGGCATCCTGTGGACACGCATCCCGCTGCCGTTCCGGCTCAATCACGTCAACATCTACCTGATCGAGGATGGCGACGGGTGGGCGGTGCTCGACACGGGCGTCTCCAATCAGGCGACGCGCGACCTTTGGCTGGCGCTGGCCAATGGCGCGCTGGCCGGCCGGCGGCTGACGCGGCTGATCGTCAGCCATTTCCACCCTGACCATATCGGTCTGGCCGGCTGGATGTGCGAGCAGTTTGGCATGCCGCTGCTCACCAGCCAGACCGGCTATCTTGGCTGCATCAACATTTCGCTCAGCCCCGGCCGCATGGCCGACAAGACATATATGGAATTCTACCGCCGCCACGGCATGGACGACGACGTGGCGAGTCTCGTAGCGACGCAGGGCAATGGCTATCTCAAGATGGTGTCGCCGTTGCCGGACACGTTCCGGCGGCTGGTGGCTGGTGACGTGCTGACCATCGGCGGGAGAGATTTTGAAATTCTGTCCGGCGACGGCCATGCGCCCGAGCAATTGATGCTCTATCTGCGCGAGGAAAACGTCTTCCTGGCGTCCGATCAGGTGCTGGCCAAGATCACACCCAATGTCAGCGTCTGGGCTGTGGAGCCGGAGGGCGATCCGCTCGGGCTTTATCTGCGTTCGCTGAATGTGCTCAGCGACACGATCCCGCGCGACGCACTGGTTCTACCCGGCCATCAATTGCCGTTTGTCGGCCTGCAACGCCGCTGCGCCGAGCTGATCGGTCATCACCACGAGCGTTGCGGCATGATTGCGGACGCCTGCCGTCAGTCGCCGCATTCGGTTGCCGATCTGGTCCCGGTGCTGTTTCACCGGCCGCTCGACCCGCACCAGATGTCTTTCGCCTTCTCGGAAGTACACGCGCATGTGAACTACATGGTCGGCCGCCACGACCTTCGCTGGGAAGCGCCCGACGCCGACGAGATGCGCGTGGTGGTGGGGTAGACGCCTACCCCTGCTGCCGTCGCGCCATGAACGCCAGGCGCTCGAACAGGTGCACGTCCTGCTCGTTCTTCAGCAATGCGCCGTGCAGCTTCGGCAGCGCGTTCTTCGGATCGCTGCGCAGCGTGTCGGGGTCGACATCGTCCGACACCAGCAGGCGGATCCAGTCGAGCGCTTCCGAGGTTGACGGCTTCTTCTTCAGACCGGGCATCTCGCGCACTTCGTAGAACTGGGTCAGTGCGGCGCGCACCAGGTTCTGCTTGATGCCCGGATAGTGCACGTCAACGATCTGGTGCAGCGTGTCGACATCGGGGAAGCGGATGTAGTGGAAGAAGCAGCGGCGCAGAAACGCGTCCGGCAGTTCCTTCTCATTGTTCGAGGTGATGATGACGATGGGGCGAACATCGGCCTTCACCGTCTCGCCGGTCTCGTAGACAAAGAACTCCATGCGGTCGAGTTCCTGCAGCAGATCGTTCGGAAACTCGATGTCGGCCTTGTCGATCTCGTCAATCAGCAGCACCACCTTCTTGCCGGCGGCAAACGCCTCCCACAACTTGCCCTTCTTGATGTAGTTGCGGATGTCGTTGAAGCGGGCGTCGCCCAGCTGGCTGTCGCGCAGGCGCGACACGGCGTCATATTCATAGAGGCCCTGCTGCGCCTTGGTGGTCGACTTGACGTGCCATTCGATCAGGTCGAGGCCGAGTGCGGCGGCCACCTGGCGCGCCAGCTCGGTCTTGCCGGTGCCAGGCTCGCCTTTCACCAGCAACGGCCGTTCCAGCGCGATCGCAGCATTGACCGCAACCATCAGATCCTTGTCGGCGACGTAGTCGTCGGTTCCTTCAAAACGCATGTCTCAGTCCTTGATGCGGCTTCAGTTGATCTTGGTTGATACGGTGTAGCCTCCCCACAAGGGAGAGGGGGCCACCAACGTCTCAAAACCCCTCCCCCTTGTGGGGAGGCTACGGGTGGGGGTCAACAGAAAATTGCTTTGTCCGAACTGCCTGCCTCGGAAACGAAAAAGGCCGCATCCGAAGATGCGGCCTCTGTTCCTGACGGATGCTGCCTGAAATCAGGCGGCTTCGTCCTGCTCGCTGTCGGCCTCGGCTTCGTTGTCGGCCTTGGCGCCGCGCTTGGGGCCCTTGTTCAGGTTGGCCTCGATCAGGCGCACCGCCTCTGTCTCGCTCATCTTGTTGACGGCAGCGATCTCGCGAGCCATGCGGTCGAGCGCGGCTTCATACAGCTGGCGTTCCGAATAGGACTGCTCCGGCTGGTTCTCGGCGCGATACAGATCGCGCACGACCTCCGAGATCGAGATCAGATCACCCGAATTGATCTTCGCGTCATATTCCTGCGCGCGGCGCGACCACATGGTGCGCTTGACGCGGGCGCGGCCCTGTACGACCTTCAACGCGCGCTCGACATAGTCGGTTTCTGACAGCTTGCGCATGCCAATCGCTGTCGCCTTTGCGACCGGCACCTTCAGGCGCATCTTGTCTTTCTGGAAGTCGATCACAAACAGTTCGAGTTTATGACCTGCAACCTCCTGCTCGTCGATCGATACGATCTGTCCTACGCCATGCGCCGGGTAAACGATAAACTCGCCGGTTTTGAAACCGTTACGCGCTGCGGACTTCTTCTGCGGGGTTGCCATTACGCTTCAAACTCCTTATCGCTCCCCTTGTGAATCGGGGTGCTTGCTGTGGCCTCGTCGCGGGCCAGGCGCCATGCGGTCACACAAGTGCCGCCATCGAACGAGTGCTGGTCAGGCGCAACAAAAAAACCGCGCAAGACCCAGAGTTACCTGGTTCGAAAGCAGTGCAAACCTTTCAGTGATTGAGGCTTCGCGCCATCAAGAGCGTAGTGTTACCGGCATGTAACTAAGACGTAACATAATTTCGTACGCAAATCAAGGTTTTGCCGCACCCGCGAAGGGATTGTGGCAGACGAATCGATACGACAGTTAATGCCGCCGGTGTTACGTTGCGTCAGTCGCCCTTGCCCGGTTCGGCAGAGAAATATTTCTCGAACTTGCCGGTCTCACCGTCAAATTCCTTGGCATCTTCCGGTGGCGTGCCCTTCTGGGTGATGTTGGGCCAGGTCACTGCAAAATCGGCATTGATCTTCAGCCATTTGTCGAGACTTGGTTCAGTGTCGGGCTTGATCGCGTCGGCCGGGCATTCCGGTTCACACACGCCGCAATCGATGCATTCATCCGGATGGATGACAAGCATGTTCTCGCCCTCGTAGAAACAATCCACGGGGCAGACTTCAATGCAGTCCATATATTTGCACTTGATGCAATTGTCGGTGACGACATAGGTCATCGGCGGGCTCCGGCACTCGAAAGCGCCAGTGGGGTAGCTTCATTGAGCTGCCGGTGCAAGGGGCGCATTGCCGCGTTTTGCCGCATCTGGAGAAAACCATTCCAGCCGATCCGGTCTGAGCCTCAGTCCTCGCCGGGGTCCATCCAGCGATCCATCGCCCGCCTGTCGCGTTTGGTGGGGCGGCCTGCGCCCGGTTCTCGCGCGGCATGCTTCGTTTCCGGCGGGGGTGGCGGCGGCGTCAGGTCTTCATAGAGTTTTCGCGCTTCATCCGCCGGCCCGCGCCGGGTGCCCGGGTCAAGCACCCGGTAGACGATGACCCGGCGCTCAAGTGAGATCGTCACGCCGTCGCCCGGCTTCACCGTCGCAGCGGGCAGATCGACCTTGACCGAATTGATGCGTACGCCGCCAGAGGCGACAAGCTTTTGCGCCAGCGAGCGCGATTTCACCACGCGCGCAAAAAACAGCCATTTGTCGATGCGCTGGCTGCCCGGGGCGGCCAATGGCTACTTCCGCAACTGGTCGCGCAGTGCGGCCAGTTTGGCGAATGGCGAATCTGGATCAGCCTTGCTCGTATCGCGCTTGGGGCCGGCCTCAAAATTGCGCGGCGCGCGGTCGTCTCTACGCGGGCCCTTGTCGTCGCGGCGCGGGCCGCGGTTCTCACGCCGCTGCTGCTCCCCTTCTGGACGCGGCGGGCGTTCGGGACGCGGGTCACTAGCGCGCCACAGAACCTTTGGCTCTTTGGGCGTCTCGTTCTTCTTGTCGCCATTGCGGTTGCCGCGGCGCTGTCCGCCTTTCCGCTGTCCTTCCGGGCGCTGGCCGTCTTTTGCCGCCTGCTCGCCCTGTTCGCCGCCTTGCTGACGGCGGCGTGGACCGCCGCGCTGCTGGTCACGGCCATGTCTGCGGTTGCCGTCGGTGCGGCCCGGCCGCCAGATCAGCACAGGTTTCGGCTCTTCTGCCTCAGCCGCTGGCGCGGCGGGCGCATCTGCTTCCGGCGCCTCAGCGACAGCCTCTACCGCGACCGGCTTATCTGCATCAGCGGCAACAGGCGTCACGTCTTCGGCCGCAGGCGTTTCAGTGCTCGCCACCTCGTCGACCGGCGTCTGCGCGTCTACCTGCGCTTCGCTGGCGGTCTCGCTGTCGCCGGTCTGATCTTCGGCAGTTGCGTTGTCCGATGTCGGCTGTGTCTCAGATGCAGTTTCTTCGGCGGGAGCTGCCGCTGCCGCCCGAGCCGCCTTCTGTGCTTCGGCGCGAGCATCTACATCGGCGATGCGTTTGGCAATCTCGGCTGGCAGCTTTGGTTCGCCGCGATAGCCGAGGCCTTTCAGGATCTCTTCCATGTCGGCGGCGGACGCGCCGAGGATCGACATCATCTGCGGCGTTACCATGAACGCGCTGCCATCATAGCCGCCCTCCGGACGTGTGCCGGTGCCTGGCTTCCACGACAGGGAAGGGCGGATCAGGTCGGCGAGACGCTCCAGAATGTCGACACGCACGGCGCGGCGGCCAAGCGTGCGATATCCGGCCAGCTTGTAGAAGGTTCGGTCAAATGATTGATCGACAACCACCGAGGTGCGGCCCGCCGCCAGCGCATGCACAACATCGCCAAAGCCCGGCTTGTCCTTGCCTTCGTTTTTCAGCGCCCAGAGCAGCGTCACCAGATTGGCGGGCGCAGGTTTCAGCAGCGCCGGCAGGAAAATGTGGTAGGCGCCAAAGCGCACGCCGAGACGGCGCAGCGCCGCGCGGGATTCCTGGTCGAGCGACTTGATGTCGTCTGCAATCTCGCGACGGTCAATCAGACCGAGATTTTCGATCAGCCGGAATGCCACGCCGCGCGCAATGCCCGACAGCTGTTCGGCGTTCTTCAGGTCGACCAGTGGCTTCAGCTGGCTTTCGATCTGGTAGCCCACATAACGTTCGAGGCGTTCGGCCACCTTGTCGCGGGCAGGTCCGGTCAATTGCTCGTCGGCCAGCAGGATGGCGCGCGGCTTCAAGATGTCATCGGTGTCGGTCAATGTGGCGACCGGTTGGCCAAGCCAGCGCACAATGCCGTCATGGGCAAGCGCGAAATCGCCATTGGCCGCCGTGGCAAACTTTTCGGCGCGGTTTTCGAACTCCGTCGCCAATGCCTTCTGCGCGGCTGTGCGCACGGCCTTGCCATCTTCACCGCCGGCGCTCGCGTCAGCGGTAAAGCGGAAGCCTTGCAGCTCCCCAACATGATGGCCTTCAACGGTTACACTGCCGCCTGGGCTGATTTCGGCTTCGAGCATCGAGTTCTCTCTCAAGCGCCTCATAAGTACGGATGTCCTGCGATCAACGAAGCGTTTCGTCAACCGTTCATGCAATGCATCTGACAGCCGATCTTCAATCTCTCTCGTTTTCCCCTGCCAGTGTGTCGGATCGGCAAGCCAGCCGGGGCGGTGGGACACAAACGTCCAGGTTCTGATCTGGGCGATGCGCTGTGACAATGTATCGATATCGCCATCGGCAGAATCGGCGCGGCGCACCTGTTCAGCCATGTAGGCTTCGTCGACATGGCCCCGTTCAGCCAGATCCTGGAAGATCGAACCGATCAGGTCTGCGTGCTGTGCGGGCGCAATGCGGCGGTAGTCGGGCAGGGCGCATGCGTCCCACAAAAGCGCCACACGCTCACGGTTGACCGCCAGCGCCCGGATCGCCGGATCACCCGCAAGCTGTTCCAGCGCGCGCTGATCGACAGCGGGCAGCGCCTTGGTCAGTCCCTCAACCACGGGAATGGTTTCAATCGAGCGGCGCAGTGCGGCGAGCGATGAGAAGTCAAAGTCTGGCGTTCGCCATTGCAGCACCTTTACCGGATCAAAGACGTGGCCTTCGATCTTCTCGACCATTTCTTCGTCGAACGGCGGCACCTGACCGGTGACGCCAAAGGTTCCGTCGCGCAAATGGCGTCCGGCGCGGCCGGCGATCTGGCCAAGCTCGGCTGCGGTGAGGTCACGATACTGATAGCCGTCAAATTTCCGGTTCTGGGCAAACGCGACGTGATCGACGTCGAGATTCAAACCCATACCGATAGCGTCTGTGGCAACGAGAAAATCGACATCGCCCGACTGGTAGAGTTCCACCTGCTTGTTGCGGGTGCGCGGGCTCAAAGCCCCCAGCACCACCGCCACGCCGCCGCGCTGGCGGCGGATCAATTCGCCGATGGCGTAGACCTCGTCAGCGGAGAACGCCACAACCGCAGAGCGGCGCGGCAGGCGGGTCAATTTCTTCTGCCCGGCATAGGCAAGGTGCGACATGCGGGGACGGCTGACCACCGATATGCCGCGCAGCGTATGTTCCAGAATGCCGCGCATCGTGCCTGCGCCCAGCAACAATGTCTCGTCGCGGCCACGCAGGTTGAGAATGCGGTCGGTAAAGATGTGGCCGCGCTCGAGATCGCTGGCCAGCTGCACCTCGTCAATGGCGACAAAGGCCGCCTTGGTCTCGCGAGGCATTGCCTCGACTGTGCACACTGAATAGCGCGCGCCGGGCGGCTGGATCTTTTCCTCGCCGGTGACCAGCGCGACATTGGCCGCTCCGACCTTTTCGACCACCCTGTTGAAAACTTCCCGCGCCAACAGCCGTAGCGGCAGACCAATGACGCCCGAGGAATGGGCGACCATACGCTCGATCGCCAGATGGGTCTTGCCGGTATTCGTTGGACCCAGCACAGCAGTCACGCCGCGTCCCGACAGAATCATTGCGTCTTTCGGTCTGGGAGAAACATTCATCCGGTGCAGGTCGTCCGAAACAGATGGCCACCGGCTCACGGGGCAGCCGGGGCTTGTGTAGTCAATATAGGCCCAGAGCGTGGCCGGACAACGGCAGCCGCCAAAATTGCGTTCTCAATTAACAACCAGAACGAGTCTGGAACGAATCAGCGACGAATCACTGACTCTGTGTGATTCATGATATGTTCCACGCAAGATGTTGATTTGAATCAGCTTTCGCAGACCAGATCGTGAATCGATAAATCACCGCGCCGGACAAATTTTCTGCCCGCGTTAACCTTTCCGCTCGTGCCGCCGCCGCGGGCGCCACCTTGCCAGACGCGGAGAGAGCAAGGTTATGAATTTGTTTACAAAACCTTACCGGTTCTAAAGATCTCCCGGCCAGAGCGGGACGTTCCGGTTAACATCCAGCTCAAAGGCGGAACGAATCATCGACGAATCAGCTTTGCAGCAAGTTTCCCGCTTCGTTCACCGCAACATGTTGTACCTGCCGAGTGCAGCATGCGTATGCGCAGCCATATCTTGAAGCCAGAGATCGGCGGGTTCCATTGTGATGTTAACTAAGTTGTTCTGAAACGAGACAGCTTTGAACTGCTCTATTGTTCAGCTTCGGTTCATAAAACCTTCCCCAATGTCCGCAGCACGAGTTTTTTGGCCCGGGGAATCATGGCCTGGAAGCTCGTCCAACTGGAGAAGGGTCCATGCAAAAGCGTCTATTCGCCGAATTCTTCGGCACGTTCTGGCTCGTGTTTGGAGGGTGCGGAAGTGCAGTTATTTCCGCCGCCTTTCCGGAAGTGGGCATCGGTTTGCTTGGCGTCGCGCTGGCGTTTGGCCTCACCGTCCTGACCATGGCCTATGCGGTCGGTGGTATCTCTGGCGGCCATTTTAATCCGGCCGTTTCGGTCGGCATGGCTATGGCCGGCAAACTCAAGATGTCTGATCTGGTGCCTTACATCATCACGCAGGTTGTTGCAGCAATCGTTGCGGCGGGCGTGCTCTATATGATCGTCAGCGGCAAGGCCGGGTTTACCGGCGTTGGCGGGTTCGCCTCCAACGGCTATGGCGACGCGTCGCCCGGCAAATATTCGATGATGTCGGCGCTCATCATGGAGGTCCTCATGACTTTCATGTTCCTGATCATCATCCTGGGCTGCATCCACAAGCGCGTTCCGACCGGCTTTGCGCCGATTCCGATTGGTCTTGGCCTGACCCTGATCCACCTGATCTCGATCCCGGTCACCAATACCTCGGTCAATCCGGCCCGCTCGACCGGCGTTGCGCTGTTTGCTGACGCTCCGGCGCTGTCGCAGCTCTGGCTGTTCTGGGTCGCGCCAATTGTTGGCGCCGCACTCGCCGCCATCGTGCACAACGCACTGTTCGAACGCGACTGATCGTTTTACTTCCACGGCGCGTCATCTGCTTTCAGGTGGCGCGCCGCTTTTTCATCTGACACATTCGGCTCCCGAATGAGGAGCCATGCATGCGGCAGATCACGTCCCGCGACGAACTTCGCGCCATCTACAAACCCGCCAGCGAGCGGGCGCTGCGCAAGCAACTCGCAGCGCTGGACGGGCATTGCCAGTCCTTCATCGCCCGCAGCCCCTTTGTGCTGATCGGCACATCTGACGGCAAGGGTCATGCCGACGTCACGCCCAAGGGCGACAAACCCGGATTTGTCGCGGTGCTCGATCAGAACACCATCGCTATCCCCGACCGGCCCGGCAACAACCGGCTCGATTCGCTTGAAAACATCATCGACGATCCTGCGGTCGGCCTTTTGTTCGTCATCCCCGGCATGAACGAGACGCTGCGCATCAATGGCAAGGCGTTCCTCACCGACGATGAGCCCCTGCGCCAGCGGCTGGCGGTCGACGGCAAGCTGCCGCAGTCGATCATGGTCGTGACGGTGGAAGCCGCCTACATGCACTGCGCCAAGGCGTTCATGCGCTCGGAGTTGTGGCAACCCGCCACATGGCCGGACCGGTCAACCATGCCGACACTCGGAAAAATTCTCGCCGACCAGATCGAGGGCTCGGCAGGGGCTGACGACACCGACAAGGCGCTGGCCGAAGGCTATGCCAAGACCATGTGGTGACGGATCAGCCTGCCGCCAGCGCCTTTTCGATCTCGGGCAGCATCAGCTTTTGCATGCTGTCGGGCGTAAACGGGCCGACCTGCTTGAACAGGATGCGTCCGTCCTTGCCGACCAGAAACGTTTCCGGCACGCCATAGACGCCCCAGTTGATCGCCGCAGCACCTGTCTGGTCGACGCCGATGGCGGCGAACGGATTGCCCAGCCCACCCAGAAACCGCAGCGCGTTGTCGGGTGTGTCCTTGTAGTTCAGCGCCGCCACAGTGATGCGCTTGTCCTTCGCCAGTTCCATCAACAATGGATGTTCCTGCCGGCAAGGCGCGCACCACGAGGCGAAGACATTGACCACGGTGACCTTGCCGGCAAAGTCTGCGGACGACAGTCCGGGCAGTCCGCTTCCCTCCAGCGGCGGCAGGTTGGTCAAGGGCGCCTCAGCGCCAATCAGCGCCGATGGGATGACCGCACTGTCGCGGCCTGACATCAGCTGCGTCAAAAACAGCGCCGCCAACGCCATGAACGCGGCCACCGGCAAAAGCGCCAGCCAGCGGCGGCGCGGCTTGGTCTCATGATCTGCTGCGCTCACTTGCCCGCCGCTCCGGACCTGCGGCTGACGCCGGATTGCTCGAGCGCAGCCAGTTCGCGCCTGCGGGCGCGACCGTCGAACATGATCCACAGCGCCAGCCCTCCCAGGCCAAGCGCCGAAACCAGATAGGCGGCGGTGACAAAAAGCGTGTGGTTCATATGGTACGATCCGCTCTGCGTGCCGCAATGCGCCGCATCGCTTCGACGCGGCGGCGCAGGATTTCGGTACGCATTGCCGCCAGGTGCAACGCAAAAAACAGCAATGAAAAGCCGAGTGCAGACACCAGCAGTGGCCAGAGCAGCGACGGGTGAATGGTCGGCCCGTCCAGCCGCATGACCGAGGCCGGCTGGTGCAGCGTGTTCCACCACTCGACCGAAAACTTGATCACCGGCAGGTTGATCAGCCCGACCAGCGTGACAATCGCCGCCATCCGTGCTGCGCGGCTGTGGTCGTCAATGGAGCGGGTCAGAGCGATGATGCCGAGATAGATCAGGAACAGCACAAAGACCGAGGTCAGCCGGCCATCCCAAACCCACCATGTGCCCCACATCGGGCGGCCCCAGATCGAGCCGGTCGCCAGCGCCAGCGCAGTGAACACCGCGCCAATCGGTGCTGCCGCTTTCAGCGATACGTCGGCAAGCGGGTGCCGCCAGACCAGCGTGCCGAGTGCGGCGGCCGCCATCACCATGTAACCCATCATGGAAATCCAGGCGAAGGGCACGTGCAGATACATGATCCGCACTGTCGAACCCTGCTGGTAGTCCTCTGGCGCGGCAAATCCCATCCACAGGCCAATCACTGTGACCAGCAACGCCAGAACCGTCAGCCAAGGCAGGACGCGGCCCGACAGGTCGAGAAACCGTGTCGGGTTGGCAAGGCTTGTCAGTTTTGCGCCAAGGGTGTTCGCGTCGCTCATCGCGGTCTTACATAATGCGAGATGCACTGCCAAACAATCAGGCCTTGTGTGCAGCGGGCGCGGGCTATTCGCCGCGCCCGTTGCAGGTCAGTCACTGCCAGTCGCGGATGTCGACAAAGTGGCCGGCAATTGCTGCCGCGCCCGCCATCGCCGGCGACACCAGATGGGTGCGGCCCTTGAATCCCTGGCGGCCCTCAAAATTGCGGTTCGAGGTCGAGGCGCAGCGTTCATGCGGGGCCAGACGGTCGTCATTCATCGCCAGACACATCGAGCAGCCCGGCTCGCGCCAGTCGAACCCTGCCGCAACAAAAATCTTGTCGAGGCCTTCGGCTTCCGCCTGTTCCTTCACCAGGCCCGAGCCCGGCACGATCATCGCATTGACAGTCGGGGCTACCTTCTTGCCCTCAACCACCTTGGCGACAGCGCGCAGGTCTTCGATGCGGCCATTGGTGCACGAGCCGATGAACACGCGGTCGACCTTGATGTCAGTCATCTTCGTGCCGGCCTCGAGACCCATATATTCGAGCGCGCGCTTCTTGGAGTTACGCTTGTTCTCATCGGCAATGTCATCGGGATTCGGCACGATGCCGGTGACTGACGCCACGTCTTCCGGCGACGAACCCCAGGTGACGATCGGCGGCAGCTTCGCCGCATCCAGCACCACCACCTTGTCGTAGTGCGCGCCTTCGTCGGAACTCAGCGTCTTCCAGTAGTCGAGCGCCATGTCCCAGGCCGCGCCCTTTGGCGCGCGCGGCTTGTCCTTCACATACGCAAACGTCGTCTCGTCCGGCGCGATCAGGCCAGCGCGTGCGCCGCCTTCAATCGACATGTTGCAGATCGTCATGCGGCCTTCCATCGACAGCGCCCGGATCGCTTCACCGGCATATTCGATGACATAGCCGGTGCCGCCTGCGGTGCCGATCTCGCCGATGATGGCGAGGATGATGTCCTTGGCGGTCACGCCCTCCGGCAGCTGGCCGTCAACACGCACCAGCATGTTCTTGGCCTTCTTCTGGATCAGCGTCTGGGTCGCCAGTACATGCTCGACCTCGGACGTGCCGATGCCATGGGCCAGCGCGCCGAATGCGCCATGTGTGGACGTATGCGAGTCGCCGCAGACAATCGTCATGCCCGGCAGGGTAAAGCCCTGTTCGGGGCCGATAATGTGCACGATGCCCTGGCGGCGGTCCTTTTCCGAATAATATTCGACGCCGAAATCAGCGGCGTTCTGGGCCAGCGCCTCCACCTGGATGCGGCTTTCCTCGTTCTTGATGCCGTTGACGCGGTCTTTCGAGGTCGGAACATTGTGATCGACCACAGCCAGCGTCTTTTCCGGGTGGCGCACTTTTCTGCCGGTCATGCGCAGCCCTTCAAATGCCTGCGGGCTGGTCACTTCGTGCACCAGATGCCGGTCGATATAGAGCAGGCAGGTGCCGTCCTCGTCACGCTGGACAACGTGGTCGTCAAAAATCTTGTCGTAGAGGGTGCGCGGTTTGGTCTGCGATTGGGCGCTCATGTGCGTAAATCCGTCGATTGAATGCAAAAATGGGTTGGGGAACCGGTTGGCCGGTCAGGCGGCGCGCGGAAGTCGTACCGTCATCGCGCCGGATACACGCGCAAAAAATCGTGCCGGCAGGCGCTTCTTGTCCTGCAGCACAAAGTGCGTGTAGCTCGGGTTCCCGAACATGCTTTCCATGGCCGGTTACATAACACCGGGCGGCCAAACCGGCAATTGCCCCGGAGGCGTCCCATTTCCGCCCTGATAGACCTCCCAAATGCTGCGTTGAACGAGGAGGGATATTTGATGCGTCGACGCGGATTTCTGGCTGGCTGTCTGGCTTTGCCAGCGATTGTGACCTCAGGCGCAGCACGCGCTCAAACCGTCGATCCCTGGGCGCGCAAGCTGATTGACGCGGCAAAGACCCAGGTCGGCGTCACCGTGCACTACGATCCGGCCTATACCAAACTGGCCTATCCCGGCGGCGACGTGCCGCGCGAGCGCGGCGTGTGCACCGACGTCATCATCCGTGCCTATCGGGACGCCTTTGATGTCGACCTGCAACAGCTTGTGCATCAGGACATGAAGGCCGCGTTCGGCAAATATCCAAAGACCTGGGGCCTGTCGCGTCCCGACCGCAACATCGACCACCGCCGCGTCCCAAATCTGGAAACCTGGTTCAAGCGCCAGAACCTTGCACTGCCTGTCACCAGCGTTGCGGGGGACTACAGGCCCGGCGATCTGGTCAGCCAGCGCCTGCCCGGCAATCTGCCACACATTGCCATTGTCACCGACGAAACCACCTGGGGCGGCACACCGCTCGTGGTCCACAACATTGGCGCTGGCGCCCGCATCGAAGACCGGCTGTTTGCCTTTGATCTTGTCGGGCATTTCCGGTTTGAGCCGGTGTGAGGTGGAGCGCTTGACCCTGCCCCTCATCCGGTCTCGCATTTTGGTCTCGACCGACCCCCTCTGTCCTGCCGGACATCTCCCCCGCAAGGGTGGAGGTGTCCGGCAGGACAGAGGGGGGTCGGTACAGAAAGAAACGTGCCGTTTCAGATAGATAGGCAAAATCAACCGCCCATCAGACAAGATTTTTGTCCCCGCCTTTCCGGTTTCTCACACAATAGCTCCACCAGCAACGGAGCCCACACGTGCACGACATCGAGGCGATCAGACAGGAGGCAGAGCGGCTGAAGCGCAGCATCTGGTTCCTGCTGTCTTTCGCAACAATAGCCGAGCGCACTGCACATCTTCCCGCGCCGGTCCGGTTTGTGATGCTCGCCATCCTGCGTGTTGCACTTGGCGCAGGCCAGCGGCTCGTCTCACGCATGGCCGAGGATCTTGGCCTCGAACTGGCCGTCTTCGAGCCCGGCCCGGACACAGATTCCATCGACGAACTGTTTGAACTCGCCCGCTCTTTCCGCATTCTTGGCTGCCTGCTCGGCGATCTTGCCGCCTGGGCCGGCTATTTTGCAACGGACATTGAAGAAGCGGGCCATGATCGGCATGCTCCACGCCGCCAACGGATCCGTCCGCGATCACGCGGCTGCCATCGCCCTGTCTTGCGGACGTCCTGCGCCATCCGCGCCGGGCCGCGTCACGCCTTCTGTTGCAGATAGTCCCGCAGTGCCACGGCCTCGTTGTGCTGTTCGTCGCGGGCCCCATAGAGAAACGTCACGTCGCGATTGCCGATCAAGGTCCGCAGTCGATCGACTGCGCTCGTGTTTGCATCAAGCTCGGCAAAATATCGCCTGCGAAATTCCGGCCATTTTGCCGGATCATGCGCAAACCACTTTCGCAGTTCCGTGCTTGGGGCGAGGTCCTTTGCCCACTCGTCGTAATGCAGCTCTTCCTTCGAAATGCCGCGCGGCCACAGCCGGTCCACCAGAATGCGAAGGCCGATTGGCGGTGATTGTGGGCCATAGACCCTTTGCAGATAGATCGTCATTGCCGTCCTCCCGGTTCAATCCGCCGCTATCGCAATCGGTACCGCCCGTGGTAGAGCGCCGCCGATGAGCCTTTATGTCATACTTCTGGGCGGCGATCTTGTCGTGACGCCGCGCCTGACGCGCCAGGTCGCAGGTGCGCGGGTCATCGCTGCTGATTCCGGTATCCGGCATGCAATGGCGCTCGGCCTGACTCCAGAACTATGGGTCGGCGATTTCGATTCTGCCGAGACTGGCGATTTCGACGCCTTCCCGGGCGTGGCCCGCGAAACCTTTCCCGCCGCTAAGGACAAGACCGATGGCGAGCTCGCGGTCGACATCGCCCTGTCGCGCGGTGCGACGCGGCTCATTCTCGTTGGCGCATTTGGCGGTCCGCGCGTCGATCACGCCTTCCTGCATCTGACGCTGGCGATTGCGCTTGCCGAACGCGGCGTCGATGTTCTGTTGTCGAGCGGCAATCAGGAAGGCGTTCCGCTGCTTCCGGGCGAAGCCAGTTTTGACCTCTCGCCGGAAACGCTGTTTTCCGTGCTCGGCTTTTCCGGCCTCAAGGCGCTCACCCTTCAAGGCGCGCACTGGCCGCTTGATCGCGTCGACGTTCCCTTCGGCTCGTCGCTCACCATATCAAACCGCGTCGCCAGCAATCTCACGGCTCACCTCAGCTCGGGCCGCGCGCTGATCGTGGCGCAGATTGGAATGAATTGATGGCCCCGCCGCTTCTTAAACTCGACCAGATCCATCTGACCTTCGGTGGCACGCCGCTGCTCGACGGTGCGGATCTCTCCGTCCTGCCCGGCGACCGCATCGCGCTGGTCGGCCGCAACGGCTCGGGCAAGTCAACGCTGTTGAAGGTCGCCGCCGGCATGGTCGAGCCGCAGGATGGCGAACTGTTCCGCCACCCGTCCGCAACCATCCGCTATCTGCCGCAGGCGCCCGACTTCGACGGGTTCGACACGGTGCGCGCCTATGTCGAGGCGGGCAGGGGGCCGGCGGATGATCCGCATCGCGTCACCTATCTGCTCGACCAGCTTGGCCTCACCGGCGAGGAAGACCCGGCGACGATCTCCGGCGGCGAGGCGCGCCGCGCCGCGCTCGCCCGTGTGCTTGCGCCCGAGCCCGACATCCTTTTGCTCGACGAGCCGACCAACCATCTCGACCTCGCAACGATCGAGTGGCTGGAGGAAGAGCTGATCCGCTCGCCGTCAGCGATTGTCCTGATCTCGCACGACCGGCGTTTTCTCGAACGTATTTCGCGCGCCACGGTCTGGCTCGATCGCGGCCAGACCAAACGGCTTGATCGCGGCTTTGGCCATTTCGAGGCCTGGCGCGATCAGGTGCTGGAAGAAGAGGAGCGCGACCAGCACAAGCTGGGCCGCCAGATCGTGCGCGAAGAACACTGGCTGCGCTACGGCGTCTCGGCGCGGCGCAAGCGCAACATGCGCCGCCTCGGCGAATTGCAGACCATGCGGCAGCAGCATCGCAATCATCGCGCCGCAGAAGGCGTGGCAAAGATGGCGGCGTCCGACGCTGCCGAAAGCGGCAAGCTGGTGATCGAGGCCAAGTCGATCTCGAAAGCCTTTGGCGATCTCGTCGTGGTGAAGGATTTTTCCACCCGCATCAGCCGTGGCGACCGGATCGGTCTTGTCGGGCCGAACGGCGTCGGCAAGACCACGCTGCTCAACATGCTGACCGGCGAGCTTGCGCCTGACAGCGGCACGATCCGCCTCGGCGTCAATCTTGAAATCGCGGTGCTCGACCAGAAGCGGGTGCAGCTCGATCCCGACGAGACGCTGGCGCATTTCCTGACGCGCGGGCGCGGCGACAGCCTCACCGTCAACGGGCAGGAAAAACACGTTGCCTCCTACATGAAGGATTTTCTGTTCAAGCCCGAGCAGATGCGCACGCCGGTGCGCGAACTGTCCGGCGGCGAGCGCGCGCGGCTGATGCTGGCGCGCATCCTTGCCCAGCCCGCCAATCTGCTGGTGCTGGACGAGCCAACCAACGATCTCGACATGGAGACGCTCGACCTGTTGCAGGAGCTGGTCGCGGGTTTTGCCGGAACGGTGATCCTGGTCAGCCACGACCGCGATTTCCTCGACCGCACCGTCACCTCGACCATTGCACCCGAAGGCAATGGCAAGTGGCTCGAATATGCCGGCGGCTATGCCGACATGCTGGCGCAGCGCGGTTCGTCAAAGTTTGCCGCGCGGCCACGAGACAAGGCCGAGAAGTCAGAAACGTCTGCGTCAGAAGCAGCCCCAGCCGCCACTCCAAAAGCCGCTTCGAAAAAGCTCTCCTACAAGCAGAAATTCGCGCTCGAATCGTTGCCGAAACGAATGGATGAGGCGCAGGGCAAGATCGGCAAGCTGGAAGCGAAACTGGCCGACCCGGCGCTGTTCACAAAAGACCCGGCGGGTTTCCAGAAGATCGCCGCCGAGCTCGACAAGGAGCGCAGCGCGCTGACAGCCATGGAAGAGGAATGGCTGGAGCTCGAAATGCTGCGTGAAGAGCTTGAAAGCTAGCCGTTCTTCTTTTTCGCCGCAGTCAGCGCCACCGCAGCCTCGGTCGTCAGCACCCGGAACGTCATCGTCTCCTGGATGTAGAGTTCGACTGTTGTCGCAGTGTGGCTGAGATAGCCGATCGAAAAATCCTGCCCGACGGTCAGTTCGAAATCACCGCCCCGGGTCGATACGATCACGCCGCCTTCGATCGCCGGCGTCCACACCACGTCGTCGACGAGGCGTTTGACGTGGTCGAACAGCGGGTAGCCCTCGTCATCCTCACCGGTCGCGGCGGTGTAGGCGCTCTCGCCCAACACCAGCGCATAGGGTCCGTTGACGCCGGCCAGGCGCAACTCGTTCACCGCCTGCGAAACCGCTTCAGGCAGATCGTCGAAATCGGACGGCAGCTCGACGGCGGCATTGCTCGCCATTTCGCGGATGCCCTTGATGCCTGCTGCGGCATAGCCGTCGAACACTGTGCTGTCTTCGGCGGCAGCGATCTTCTTGGCTGCGGCCTTCAGCGTATCCCAGTCGGAATCCTCCGAGCCGCGCTCGACATCGTCGATCTGCTCACGCGACAGTTCGAACGTCGCGCGCAGCTCGACCAGCGGCAGCACAATGCGCTGGCGGGCGGCCACGCCGTCGCCCGGCGCCTTGATCGCGCTGGTGTGTCCGGTGCCGACGCTTGAATGGCCAAGCCCCTTCGGCCCCTCCATGTCGACGATCCTGCGCGCGCCGAGATAGCGCTTCAGCGTGCGCGCCGCTTCCTCTTCGATCTGCTCCCATGCTGCGGCTGAGATCGGGGCAAGTTCGCGATGCAGATTGTTCATGGGAAACCTCACTTCCTGAGTGAACCGACGCCAAGCGATCCGTCGGCCTTCGCTGCGCCATCGTCGGGCGCTTGGTCTGAGACATCGTCGAGAAAATCGACGGTCGGGATAAAGAACAGGCAACCGGTCACCGCCTTGCTGAAATCGAGCAGCCGGTCATAGGTTCCAGGCGGGTTACCGATGAACATGTTGTCGAGCATGCGCTCGGTTCGCCCCGGGTCTTTCGCATAGCCGATGAAGTAGGTGCCGAACTCCGCCTTGCCGACTTCGCCGAACGGCATGTTGTCGCGCAGGATCTGCAACTGTTCTCCGTCCTCGTCGGTGATGTTTGTCAGCACATTGTGTGCATAGGGTTTCTTGTCGGCGTCGCGCTGCTCGATATCTGACAGTTTTGCACGGCCGATGAAGTCTTCCTGTTCATTCACCGGAACCCGGTTCCAGCGTTTCAGGTCGTGCAGATATTTCTGGACAATGACGTAGCTGCCGCCGGCAAACTCTTCGTCTTCCTCGCCGATGAAAACCGCGTCTGAGGCGGCCTGTGCTGTGGGGTTTTCCGTCCCGTCGACAAAGCCGAGCAGGTCGCGCTGGTCGAAATATTTGAAGCCATGCACCTCGTCGGCGACTTCGGCCTGGCCGTCGATGCGGGACATGATCACCGACGCCAGCTCGAAGCACAGGTCCATCGTCGCGGCGCGGATGTGAAACAATAGATCACCCGGCGTCGACGGCGCATGGTGAACGCCGTTGATCTCCTTGAACGGGTGCAAGTGCGCCGGGCGCGGCCCGTCAAACAGCCGGTCCCACAGATCAGAGCCAATGCCCATGACGCAGGAGAGCTGACCTTCAGACGCCCGGAAGCCGATGGCGCGGACCAGCGACGACAGGCTGGCGCAGAGCTCGCGAACCGCTGTTTCGGCCGGACGTCCGGACGCAACTGTCACCACCATGAAGATCGCCGCGCCAGTCAGTTTGGCGGTCACCGGCTGGGTCACGGGCGCATTTGCGGGCATGCGTGTATTCCAATGCAAAAAGGGCGCGGCCAGCGGCCACGCCCTATCTGTGCAAAACATAGACCTCGAAGCAACCGCCGAATTGCGCTGGCCTACTTCTTCTTGTTCTGGCGGTTGTTCACCAGATCGTCGACGACGGCGGGATCGGCCAGCGTCGAGGTGTCGCCCAGCGCGCCGAAATCGTCCTCGGCGATCTTGCGCAGGATGCGGCGCATGATTTTTCCGGAGCGGGTCTTTGGAAGGCCGGGTGCGAACTGGATCTTGTCAGGGGAGGCAATCGCGCCGATCTCCTTGCGCACGAAGGCGACGAGATCCTTGCGCAGTTCCTCGGTCGGCTCGACGCCCGCCATCAGCGTCACGTAGCAATAGATGCCCTGTCCCTTGATGTCGTGCGGGTAGCCGACGACCGCCGCTTCCGACACCTTGTCATGGGCGACCAGCGCGGATTCAACTTCTGCTGTGCCCATGCGGTGGCCCGACACGTTGATGACGTCATCGACACGGCCGGTGATCCAGTAATAGCCGTCGCCGTCGCGACGGCAGCCGTCACCGGTGAAATACTTGCCCTTGTAGGTCGAGAAGTATGTCTGGATGAAGCGCTCATGGTCGCCATAGACAGTGCGCATCTGGCCCGGCCACGAGTCGATGATGCAGAGATTGCCGTCGGCTGCGCCATCCAGCACCTTGCCGTCATTGTCGACCAGCTGCGGCTGTACGCCGAAGAAGGGCCGCGTGGCCGAACCCGGCTTGAGCGGTGTCGCGCCCGGCAGCGGCGTGATCAGGATGCCGCCGGTCTCGGTCTGCCACCATGTGTCGACAATCGGCACCTTTCCGTCGCCGACAACATTGTAATACCACTCCCAGGCTTCCGGATTGATCGGCTCGCCGACCGAGCCGAGCGTGCGCAGCGTCTTGCGCGAGGTCTTCTTTACCGGCGCATCGCCGCCGCCCATCAGGGCGCGGATGGCGGTAGGCGCTGTGTAGAAGATGTTGACCTTGTGCTTGTCGATCACCTCCCAGAAGCGGGCGTTCGACGGATAGTTCGGCACGCCTTCAAACATCAGCGTGGTCGCGCCGTTCGCCAACGGGCCGTAGACGATGTAGCTGTGACCGGTCACCCAGCCCACGTCAGCGGTGCACCAGTAGATGTCACCGTCATGATAGTCGAAGACATATTGATGGGTCATCGAGGCGTAGACGAGATAGCCGCCGGTGGTGTGCAGCACGCCCTTCGGCTTACCGGTCGAGCCTGACGTGTAGAGGATGAACAGCGGGTCTTCGGCCTTCATCTTTTCCGGTGGGCATTTTGCGTCCACCGTCGTCATCTCGTCATGGTACCAGAGGTCGCGGCCTGGCGCCCAGCCGACCTTGCCGCCGGTGCGGCGAACGACCAGCACGTTCTTGACCATAACATGGTCTTTTGCTGCGAGGTCGATCGCCTTGTCGGTGTTCTCTTTCAACGGAACCGTCTTGCCGCCGCGCAGGCCTTCGTCCGCCGTGATGACAAAGGTCGATTCGCAACCGACGATGCGGCCGGCCAGTGCATCAGGCGAGAAGCCGCCAAAGACAATCGAATGCACCGCGCCGATGCGGGTGCAGGCGAGCATCGCGTAGGCGGCTTCCGGGATCATCGGCATGTAAATCGTCACACGGTCGCCCTTCTTGACGCCGTGCTTCTTCATCACGTTCGCCAGTTTGCAGACCTGCTCGTGCAACTCGTTGTAGGTGATCTTCTTGTCGTCGTAGGGATTGTCGCCTTCCCAGATGATCGCCACCTGGTTGCCGCGCTTCTTCAGGTGGCGGTCGATGCAGTTGTAAGAGACGTTTGTCAGCCCGTCCTCAAACCACTTGATCTGCACCTTGCCCTTGAATGAGGTGTTCTTGACCTTGGTGTAAGGCTTGAACCAGTCGATGCGCTTGCCGTGCTTGCCCCAGAATTTTTCGGGGTTCTTGACCGACTCGTCATACCATTTGAGGTAAGTGTCATTGTCGATCAGGGCCCGCTTTTTCCAGGCCGCCTGAACCTTGTGAACCTTGACGTCCGACATTCGATAATCCCTCCCCGATGGCTGAGCGCTTAGGCGCGTTCTCAACTCCCATTAATAACAGGTGCGGCGCGAGGGCAACATTCAACGTTGGCTCAAAGCGACGCCGTGTCGCAATGAACCTTGGTTGCACGACCAAAGTGCAACGCTTCATTAACCATGCGGGCGCAGCATTTCAGCCGGGAGGACTAGCTTGCCGAGGAGTTGATCGCGATGCGCGACCATGCGGAATTTGAACTGATCCTGAAAGGCTACGGCCTGACCACGGCCGAGATATTGTATCGTATGCCCGACCACCCGCACCTGCTGCAGACTTTCGTCTGGCAGGAATATGACCTCGCCCCGAAATTCCCCGTGATGGGGAAATTCATCGACTATTGGCGCGAGAAGCTGGATGGGGCGCTGCACTCCATCCGCTATACCCACCGCAAACTGGTGGCGGCCAACGAGTGGCGCAAGGTCGACGGAGAAATCCTGCTGCATTGATTGTCAATTTGGACAGTTGGACAGGGAACTTTCATAGTCCCGGCACTCATGCAAGACTGTCCCTGGCTTAGTCAGGGAGGAACAGCATGAATGACCAGCCGAAACGTCCCAAGCCGGAATATGCCCCACCGCCGGTCAACGGCGATTTCTACTCCATTGGCCAGATTTTGACCGAGGAGGAACAGTCGGTGACGGCCAAGGTGCGCGCCTTCATGGAGGCTGAGGTCGCGCCGATCATCGAGGACTACTGGATGCGGGACGAGTTTCCGCATGAGCTCCTGCCCAAGATCGCCAAGCTTGGCATCGGCGGGCTCGGCTATGAGGGTTATGGCTCGGCTGGCGGCTCGCAACTGCTTAGCGGCATGGTTGCGATGGAGATGGGTCGTGTCGATTGCTCGATTGGAACGTTCTTCGGCGTGACGACAGGCCTGTGCGCGGGCTCGATCTACCTGTGTGGTGACGAGGAACAGAAGCAACGCTGGCTGCCAGACCTGCTGGCGTTCAAGACAATCGGCTCGTTTGGCCTCACCGAACCGCTGGTTGGCTCTGCAACCGCCGGCGGAATGATGACCACATGCAAACGGGACGGCGACCACTGGATCCTGAACGGCGAGAAGAAGTGGATCGGCAATTCGACATTTGCCGACATCAACGTCATCTGGGCGCGCGACGTTGAAACCAATCAAGTGAAGGGATTTGTTGTCGGCAAGGACAATCCAGGCTTCTCGGTCAAAAAAATCCTGACCAAGATGGCGCTGCGTGTGGTGCAAAACGGGCTCATCACGCTGAAAGATTGCCGGGTGCCCGAAACCGACCGGTTGCAGAACGCCAATTCGTTCAAGGACACGGCCAAGGTTCTCAAGATGACACGTGCGGGTGTCGCCTGGCTGGCGGTCGGCTGCCAGATGGGCGCTTACGAGCACGCGCTGCGTTATGCTCAAGAGCGCCAGCAGTTTGGCCGGCCTATCGGTGGCTTCCAACTAGTGCAGGATCTGCTGGTTCGCATGCTCGGCAACGTCACTGCGACGCAGGCGATGATGACCCGGCTGTCGCAATTGCAGGACATGGGCGTGATGGCCGACGAGCATGCATCGCTGGCGAAAGCCTATTGTACGGTCAAATGCCGAGAGACGGTCGGCTGGGCGCGTGAGCTGCTCGGCGGCAATGGCATCCTGCTCGAAAACCACATTGGGCGCTTCGTGGCTGACGCCGAGGCGATCTATTCATATGAGGGGACGCGCGAGATGAACACGCTGATTGTTGGCAAGTCGATCACCGGTCTGAGCGCGTTTGTGTGAGGGCCGGCTCAGCTGCCGTTGAACAGAACGCGCATTGTGTTCCTGGCGGCAGCTTTTGCATTGGCTGCTTCGCCGCCCAATGCGCTGGAGCGGGATTGTGAAACAATCTTGTCGACAAAAGCAGTGGTCAGTTCGTTGCAAAACTGGGCGCGGATGACGCCGTGCAAGCGGCCTGCCACATAGCAGCCAATCATCTCGGACTTGTCGTTGCCGAACTGCAGGTAGAAGAAGTCTGGAACGTTGGCCAGCGTCCCGATTTCCATCATGGCGCCGCCCTCGGAAATGTCCTTCAGGCGGACACTTGCCTCATGGACATGACGCAGGCCCGCAGTCGGGAATAGAAGCCTGACTGAAATATTGACGCTTCGCCGGGCCCATTTGCGGCGGTCTGCACCTGAGTTCATCGCAAACCATCCGCGGTGCGGCCCCCTCTAAGGGGTGATACTGCTTCGGATTTGCCGATACCGACTTCAGTTCTATCTTTTCGCAATCTGGCCACGTTCGATCCTCTGGCGAACAATCACCGGCAGACGCACCGGCGGCGACCTGCTGCCGGTCACGCATACGATCCGGACGAAATCCGGATCAGACCGGTCCCATCGCAGCATTCGAATGCTGGTGACATTCAGCAGGGTCAGCTTGCGGCCGGGCGGTTAAGGCTTCCTCAACATATTTCGCCGCCTGCAAAAAATATTCCGCAAGGGAAGGTATCGAAGGAAATTGATTCCCCTACCGGCGGCCGAAGATCGCCGAACCGACCCTGACACTGGTTGCGCCGAACAAGATTGCGGTCTCGAAATCGGACGACATACCCATTGAAAGTCCGTTGATCCCTGCCTCGCGTGCAAGTTTGGCGAGAAGCGCGAAGTGTGGTCCGGGATTCTCGTCGACAGGTGGAATGCACATCAGGCCATTGATCGACAGGCCATGCACGTCCCGGCAGCGTGTGACGAATGCAACGGCCTTGCGCGGGTCAATGCCGGCCTTCTGGTCTTCCAGCCCGGTGTTGACCTGGACATAGAGCTTTGGCGTGCGGCCCTGCCTGGCGATCTCTTTCGCCAATTCAGCGGCAATCTTTTCCCGGTCGACCGTCTCGATCACGTCAAACAGTGCAACGGCTTCCTTCGCTTTGTTGGATTGCAGCGGGCCGATCAGGTGCAGTTCGACATCCGGGAACGCGTCTTTGAGGTCAGGCCACTTGCTCTGCGCTTCCTGAACACGATTCTCGCCAAACACAAGCTGCCCAGCCTCGATCACCGGGCGGATTGCGTCAGCCTCAAATGTCTTGGATACGGCGACCAGTTGTGCTGATCCTGCCGGCCGGCGGGCGTCCTTTTCGGCCCGTCCGATGGCGGCAAGGACCTGATTGAGATTGTCGACCGAAGCTATCATGGCGTGCGTCCAGCGGTTGACGGGTCCGACAAAGCGTGATGAAGGTCCGCTCGAACCCGAACAGCCCCGTCTTTTATGTGATTTCCCGTTCATGGCAACCGAACGTTACAACCATCGCACCGCTGAGCCGAAATGGCGTGAAGCGTGGGACAGCGCCGCGCTCTTCGAAACGAAGAACGATGACCCGCGTCCGAAATATTACGTGCTCGAGATGTTCCCTTATCCGTCGGGGCGCATCCATATGGGTCACGTACGCAATTACACGATGGGCGACGTCGTGGCGCGCTGGCGCCGCGCGATGGGGTTCAACGTGCTGCATCCGATGGGGTGGGACGCATTCGGCCTGCCTGCGGAAAACGCTGCGCGCGACAACAAGGTGAACCCGCGCGACTGGACCTACAAGAACATCGAAACGATGAAGGGCCAGTTGAAGACGATGGGCCTGTCGCTCGACTGGTCGCGCGAGATCGCCACCTGCGATCCGTCCTACTACAGACATCAGCAAAAGCTGTTCCTGGATTTCTGGAAGGCCGGGCTGGTCGAACGCCGTTCGGCCAAGGTCAACTGGGACCCGGTCGACATGACCGTGTTGGCCAATGAGCAGGTGATCGACGGACGCGGCTGGCGTTCGGGCGCACTGGTTGAACAGCGCGACCTGACGCAGTGGTTCTTCAAGATCACCAAAATGAGCCAGGAATTGCTCGACGGACTGGATACGCTCGACCGCTGGCCCGACAAGGTCAAGCTGATGCAGGCGAACTGGATCGGCCGCTCCGAAGGCGCGTTGCTGCGCTGGGCGCTGGCTGACGGCACTGCCCCGGCTGGCGAGACTGAACTGGAAGTCTACACGACCCGCCCCGACACGATTTTTGGCGCGTCGTTCATGGCCATTGCGCCTGACCATCCGCTGGCCAGGAAGGCAGCCAAGAACAATCCTGAGCTGGCCGCCTTCATCGAAGACGTCAAGCATGGCGGCACGTCGGCGGCCGAAATCGAAACGGCGGAAAAGCGCGGCTTTGACACCGGAGTGCGTGTGGTGCACCCGTTCGACCGCAGCTGGACGCTGCCAGTCTATGTCGCCAACTTCGTCTTGATGGACTACGGCACAGGCGCGATCTTCGGCTGTCCGTCGGGCGACCAGCGCGACCTCGACTTTGCCAACAAATACGGTCTGCCGGTGATTCCGGTCGTGATGCCGAAGGATGGTGACGCGGCGACGTTCACGATCACCGACGAGGCCTATACGGACGACGGCGTGATGATCAATTCGCGCTTCCTCGACGGCATGACGCCGAAGGAAGCGTTTGACGCAGTTGCCGAGCGGCTGGCTGCTGACACGATCGAAGGCCGTCCGGCTGCAGAACGCAAGGTACAGTTCCGCCTGCGTGACTGGCTGATTTCACGCCAGCGCTATTGGGGTTGCCCGATCCCGGCGATCCATTGCGACGATTGCGGCACGGTGCCGGTTCCGGCAAAAGACCTGCCAGTTGAGCTGCCAGCAGAAGTGTCATTTGACAAGCCGGGCAATCCGCTGGACCACGACCCGACCTGGAAGCACGTCAATTGCCCGCAATGCGGCAAGCCAGCTGTCCGTGACACCGACACGATGGACACGTTTGTCGATTCGTCCTGGTATTTCGCCCGCTTCACCGATCCGTGGAACGAGACCGCGCCGACAACGCTGCCGGTGGTCGACGGGCCAAAAGGCTGGCTGCCGGTCAATCAATATATCGGCGGCATCGAGCATGCGATCCTGCATCTGCTCTATTCGCGTTTCTACACACGGGCGATGAAACTGACCGGCCATGTCAACGTGGTCGAGGAGCCGTTTGAAGGCCTGTTCACGCAAGGCATGGTGGTGCACGAGACCTATCGTGTTGGCACTGGCGCGAACGGCCACTTCGTTACACCGGCCGAAGTCCGGATCGAGGACGTCGACGGCAAACGCCGCGCGACCTTGCTGTCGGACGGCGCGCCGGTCGAGATCGGCTCGATTGAAAAAATGTCGAAGTCGAAGAAGAATGTCGTCGACCCAGATGACATCATCGAGACATACGGCGCCGACACCGCGCGCTGGTTCATGCTGTCCGATTCGCCGCCTGAGCGCGACGTGATCTGGACGGAAGCTGGCGTTGAAGGCGCAAGCCGCTTCGTCCAGCGCGTCTGGCGTCTGGTGTCGGAAGCTGCGCCTGCACTGGCAGATGCCGCGCCTGCCTCAATTGCCGAAGGCCGCGCTGGCGATCTGTCAAAGGTCGCGCACAAGACACTGAAGGCTGTCGGCGAAGAGATCGAGCGCCTCGGCTTCAACAAGGCAGTCGCGCGGCTCTATGAACTGACCAATGCGATGCAGTCGCCGTTGGCGGACATAGCGGCTGGCAAGGCTGATGCTGCGACCGTTGCCGCAGCGCGGCAGGCGGTCGAGTTTCTGGTGGTGATGATTGCGCCGATGGTGCCGCATCTGGCCGAAGAGTGCTGGACCGCAATTGGCGGTAAGGGATTTGTCGCCGAACAGCCATGGCCGAAGTTTGATCCGGCTCTGGTGGTCGACAATCAGGTGACGTACCCGATCCAGATCAACGGCAAGAAGCGGGCCGATTTGACAATCGCCCGCGATGCGGACCAAGTTGCCGTCGAACAGGCGGCGCTTGCGCTGGAAGCCGTCCAGAAAGCGCTTGAAGGCAAGCAGCCGCGCAAGGTGATCGTAGTGCCGCAGAGGATCGTCAATGTCGTTGTCTGACCGGTCGATTGTCCGCAAATTGTCCGGCGTTGCGCTGGTTGTGTCACTGGCGTTTGCCGCAGGCTGCACCGTGCGCCCGCTCTACAGCGACGCGGCGCTGCAAACCGGCTCACTGGCTGGCGGTGAAACCATGAAGTCGGCGCTCGCGTCGGTGGCGGTCAAGCCGCCGACCAATCGTGTCGAGCTGGAAGTGCGCAATCACCTGATCTTCCTGCTCGGTGGTGATGGCGGAACGCCCGCGACGCCGAAATATATGGTTGAACAGTCTGTCAGCGCAGTAACGACGGGTTTGGCAATCGTCCAGGAAACAGCCGACAGCGAGCCGACTTCGCGGCAGGTGACCGTGCGTTCGATCTATACGCTCAAGGCTATCGATACTGGCAATATCATCGGCAAGGGCGATCTCTCGATGAGTGCTTCTTTTGACGTGCCCGCTCAGGAGTTTGCGGTGTTGCGGGCCGAGCGCGATGCACAGAACCGCGCCGCGCGCGAAGTCGCCGAATTGCTGCGCCATTCGATTGCGGGCGACTTGTCGAAGGTTCGGCCTCAGGGTAGCTGAGGCGCGGCTTTTGCCGCGCCAAGCCAGGCTTTCGATCAGCCGATCTTCTGGCCGGTCTTTGCCCAATCTTCCAGGAAGGTCTTGAGGCCCGAATCAGTCAGTGGATGCTTGACCAGCGCGCGCAGCGTGGCTGGCGGGGCGGTGATGACGTCTGCGCCGATCAGCGCAGCCTGCTTGACATGATTGACGGTACGCACCGATGCCGCCAGGATTTCTGTAGGGAAATCGTAGTTGTCGTAGATGGTGCGGATTTCGGCAATCAGTTCCATGCCGTCTGCGCCAGTGTCGTCGATGCGGCCGATAAACGGTGAGATGAACGTTGCACCGGCCTTTGCGGCCAACAGCGCCTGGTTGGCCGAGAAACACAGCGTCACATTGACCTGACGGCCGAAGTCGTTACGCAGCGTGCGGCACGCCTTCAGGCCGTCCAGCGTCAGCGGCACCTTGATGCAGACGTTCTTGGCGATCTTCATCAACACGTCCGCTTCTTTCATCATTTGCGGAAATTCGGTCGCCACCACTTCAGCCGACACGGGACCTTCGACGATGTCGCAGATCTGCTTGGTCACTTCGATAATCGAACCGCCCGATTTCAGGATCAGCGACGGGTTGGTGGTGACGCCGTCGACCAGTCCAAGGGCGTTCAGCTCCTTGATCTCCTTCACGTCGGCGGTATCGACAAAGAACTTCATGGCCATTCTCCCTGCAAATCAGTTTGACTGCGGCTTGCCGCCAGACAGTCGGGTTTTGCCTTGATCTAAACCAAGATCGGGGCAAGGTCACGTACGATGACAAGAGATTCGCGTAGCCAACGCACGGCGGCTGTGCTGGTGCCGATGCCAGCCGAGCGGCCCTATACCTATGCCGTGCCTGATGGCATGACCGTCGTTCCGGGTTCGATCGTGCAGGTGCCGCTCGGGCCGCGCCAGGTGGCGGGTGTGGTCTGGGACGCCGATCCGGGCCAGGTGGACGCAAAAAAACTTCGTCCGATCAGCCATGTATTCGACTGTCCGCCGTTGTCAGACGATATGCGCCGCTTCATCGACTGGGTGGCGGACTATACGCTGACACCGCCAGGGCTTGCGGCGCGCATGGCGCTGCGCGCTCCCGAAGCATTTGATCCCGAGCCCTGGATCGAAGGGCTGAAGCAGACCGATGCAGAGCCAGACCGGATGACGGACGCACGCAAACGTGTTCTTGAGCTGACGGCCGACGGTTTCGCCTGGACAAAATCCGGACTGGCGCATGCTGCTGGCGTCACCGCCAGCGTCATCGACGGACTGACGAAGCAGGGTGTGTTTGAACATACACTGATTCCGCCACGCCCGGTCGTTGCTGCACCAGATCCGGCCTATGCGCCGCCAAGCCTCAGCGACAGCCAGCGGGAAGCGGCGGCGGAACTCAGATCAGCAGTCGAGCGAAACGATTTCTCCGTGACGCTGCTCGACGGCGTCACCGGATCGGGCAAGACGGAAGTCTATTTCGAGGCGGTTGCAGCCGCAATCGAGGCGGGCAGACAGGCGCTGATCTTGATCCCGGAGATCGCGCTAACGCAGGCATTTCTCGAACGGTTTCAGGACCGCTTTGGCGCGAAGCCCGCGCAATGGCATTCCGATCTGCCGCCAAAGATGCGCGAGCGGGTGTGGCGACAGGTGGCCGAAGGTCAGGTGCGGGTCGTCGCCGGCGCACGCTCGGCGCTGTTCCTGCCGTTCAACGAGCTTGGCCTGATCGTCGTCGATGAGGAGCATGACCCGGCCTACAAGCAGGAGGATCGTGTCTTCTACAATGCCCGCGATATGGCGGTGGTGCGCGCCAATATCGGCCGATTTCCCGTTGTGCTGGCGTCTGCCACGCCGTCGGTCGAAACCCAGGTCAATGCCGAGCAGGGGCGTTATGCGCGGGTCGATCTGCCGGCGCGGTTTTCCGATGCCGCCCTGCCGGACCTGGCGGCCATCGACATGCGGCGTACACCGCCCGGCAAAGGCGGCTTCCTGTCGCCGCCCCTGATCGAGGCCGTGCGCAAGACCGTGGAGCGCGGCGAGCAGGCGCTGCTGTTCCTTAATCGCCGAGGCTATGCGCCGCTGACGCTCTGCCGGGTCTGCGGCCACCGGTTCCAGTGTCCGCAATGTTCCAGCTGGCTTGTCGAGCACCGCTTTCGCGGGCAGTTGATGTGCCATCACTGTGGCCATTCCGAGCGGCGGCCCGACGCCTGTCCGGAATGCGGCACGCTGGATCATCTTGTTGCCTGCGGACCCGGAGTCGAGCGCATTGCCGAAGAAGTGGTGGCGCAGTTCCCTGATGCGCGGACGATTGTCCTGTCATCGGACCTTATCGGCGGTGTGCGGCGGCTGCGGCTGGAGCTTGAGGCAGTTGCCAAGGGTGAAGCCGACATTGTCATTGGCACGCAACTGGTGGCGAAAGGGCACAATTTTCCCAATATGACGCTGGTGGGCGTCGTCGATGCCGATCTTGGCCTGGCGAACGGCGATCCACGCGCGGCCGAACGGACCTATCAACTGCTCAGCCAGGTGACGGGCCGGGCGGGGCGTACCGGAAAGAAGAGCAAGGGCTTGCTTCAGACCTACCAGCCAGACCATCCGGTGATGCGGGCGATCGTTTCAGGCGACGGCGAAAGTTTTTACCGCCGCGAAATTTCGGAACGCGAACTGGCGCATCTGCCACCGTTCGGTCGGCTGGCTGGTATCATCGTCAGCGGTCCGACGCGCGCCGAAGCGGAGAGCCACGCCCGTGCGTTGCGCCGCGCCGCGCCCAGTTCCGCCGACATCCATGTGCTGGGGCCAGCAGAAGCGCCGCTGGCGCTGGTTGGCGGGCGGCACCGGTTCCGGCTGCTGGTGCAGGGCGAGCGCCGCACGCCGGTGCAGCAATTCATCCGCGACATGCTCGCGGCTGCGCCAAAGCCGAGGGGCGTGGTGCGGGTTTCGGTCGATATCGACCCGCAGAGCTTCCTTTGACGCGATTTGCCGGAAATCACTCCGCTGCATCTGGCGTCCGGACCAAGCATCTGCCAGAACCGGTCTGAAACCGGAAATGGGGGTTGTTGATGGAACTGGCGTTTCCCTGGCCGATAACGCAAGGCGAATGGCTGGCGTGGTGGTCAGCTTTGGCAACTGTGCTGTTTGGCCTGTTGCTGATGTTTGCGCCGCGCATTGCATTCCGCATCCTGCGCCTGACGACAACGGAAGCGCACCCGGAAGCGATTGGCCAGGCGCGGGCAACGATGTCGGGCTTTTATCTCGGTCTTGGCCTGTGCTGCATTCTACTGGCGCAGCCAACTCTCTACATAGCTCTTGGCGTATGCTGGGCGTTCACCGTGTTCGGGCGCATCATCTCGATGCTGTCTGACCAAGGCAATACGCCTTACAATTGGGTTGCGCTGGCGCTTGAGGCCGTTCTTGCTGCGCTGCCTTTGGCATACGGGCTAGGTTTTGTGGCCTGAAATGCGGGTCGCAGACGTTCGGCCTGCGACAAATCTTCTGCAAATCCCCTACACGCGCCGTGTTGCGACTCCGGGGAGCCTATGCTAGACGGCAAGCGAATTTTCGCCGGGGGGCGCGGCTTGATCGTGTTTCCGGGATAAAAAATCAACGAGCTCAGAGATTTAGCCAGAGCAAACCGCTCCAGCCGAAAATTTTTGCGCTCCCAGGCAGAGAAAAGACGATCAGTGGCAAAGTCAGGCTCGACGATATCCGGCGTTGCAGACCGTTATGCCGGTTCGCTTTACGAACTCGCCGCCGAGTCCAAACAGCTTCAGGCCGTTGAAAAAGATTTCGTGGCGATCGAGAAGATGATCGCGTCGAGTCCGGATCTCGCCCGCCTGATCGAAAGCCCTGTATTCTCCGCCGATGAGCAGCTGCGCGCCATTTCGGCGCTCGCTGACAAGGCCGGCATCAAGGGTCTGACAGGAAATTTCCTGCGCGTTATCGCGCAAAACCGCCGCCTGTTCGCTATTCCGGCGATTATTGACGCCTTCCGCCGCAAAGCGGCTGAGGCGCGCGGTGAAGTTGCGGCCGATGTGATTTCGGCCCATGCGCTTTCGGCTGCACAGCAGACGGAACTGAAGACCGCCCTCAAGGGCGTTGCTGGCAAGGACGTCACCATCAATTTGACGGTTGATCCCTCGCTTCTCGGCGGCCTCGTGGTGAAGATCGGCTCGCGCCAGATCGACACGTCGCTGCGCACCAAACTCAATTCGCTCAAGCTCGCACTTAAAGAGGTCGGCTGATGGACATCCGCGCCGCGGAAATTTCCGCAATTCTCAAGGACCAGATCAAGAATTTCGGCCAGGAGGCCGAAGTCTCCGAGGTTGGTCAGGTTCTCTCCGTCGGTGACGGCATCGCCCGCGTTTACGGTCTGGACAACGTCCAGGCTGGTGAAATGGTCGAGTTCCCCGGCGGTATCCGCGGCATGGCGCTGAACCTCGAAACAGACAATGTCGGCGTCGTTATTTTCGGTAATGACCGCGACATCAAGGAAGGCGACACCGTCAAGCGCACCGGCGCGATCGTGGACGTGCCAGTCGGTCCAGGCCTGCTCGGCCGCGTGGTCGACGCGCTTGGCAACCCGATTGACGGCAAGGGCCCGATCAAGGCGACCGAGCGCCGCCGCGTCGACGTGAAAGCGCCTGGCATTATTCCGCGCAAGTCGGTGCATGAGCCGATGTCGACGGGTCTGAAGGCCATCGATGCGCTGATCCCGATCGGCCGTGGCCAGCGCGAGCTGATCATCGGCGACCGCCAGACCGGCAAGACCGC
>DAINRF010000031.1:0-45505 GCA_036742015.1 Mesorhizobium sp.
TTCATGCCGCCTTTCGTGCGTCCAATCAGGCGGCCCGCGCCCCCTTTTTTACCCGCAAGCTGGAAGCCGTGCGGTGGGCCTTGAGATAGGTCGCATCGATCATGATGGTCTTGTGCTCTGCGGCTTCAGGCACGGCCAGACCTTCCATCATCTGGATAAATACGCCCTTGTCGCCCCAGCGTTTCCAGCGGTTATAAAGCGTCTTCGCCGGGCCATATTCCTTCGGCGCATCACGCCAACGCAGCCCGTTGCGGTTGACGAAGATGATGCCGCTCAGAACGCGTCGATCATCAACGCGCTGGCGGCCATGGCTCTTGGGGAAATAGGGCTGAAGACGAGCCATTTGCTCGTCCGTCAGCCAAAACAAATTACTCATCAGTCGGGCTCCTATACGCCCATCTGAATCACAGCCGTCAGTTCAAATCAATGGGTCCTGACCCTAATTGAGGACGCCGCATTATGACTCGAGGGTCGGCCGGTGTCCGCCCTCATAGCATCTGAAACCATGGCGATTATTGTCCTCGTTGCATTTGAAAATGGAATCTGCCCCAGCCACATATATCAATCGCATAAGATATATTATGGAACTTATTGGTCCGATTGAACGCGTTCACAGAACGCTGGAAAGATCAGCCCCATCAATACGTTGCTGCCATTTCATCGCGCGGATTGAACGAATGCGGTTCTCCATGGACATTTGCGCCATCGCGAGAATGCACGGGCTTGGTCAAACGATCTTGAACTCGATTGCCATGCCATCGAACGCCGCGTCGACATGGTCCGGCGTCTCACGCTGAACCGTCTCATAGTCCAGCGGCGTATGCATATGCGTAAGCACCGCGCGCTTCGGACTCAACCGCTCAATCCACATCAGAGCCTGCGCCAGCGAAAAATGACTTGGGTGCGGCCGATATTGAAGTGCATCGATAACGAGTATGTCGAGGCCTTCCAGCAATGGCAGCGTCGTTGCCGGAAAGCCGCTGACATCGGCGCAATAGGCCAGATTGCCGATCCGAAAGCCGAGCGAAACGATATCACCGTGGAATTGGGGCAGGGGCAAAAATGCAATTTCACCCCCCTCTCCCGTGATCCTTACCGGCGCATCGTGATCGATGGTCTTGAGATTCAGGATCGGCGGATACTGGCTGCCTGGCGGCGTCTCAAAACAATAGCCAAATCCCTGAATCAAACGCTCCGACGTCGGCAGATCGGCATGGACATCCATCAACTTTCGCTGCTCGAGGACAAAGCCGCGCAGATCGTCGATGCCGTGGATGTGGTCTGCGTGCGCATGCGTATAGAGAACAGCGTCGAGATTGCTGAGTCCGGCGAGCAGCATCTGTTCGCGAAAGTCAGGACCCGTATCGATGACGACACTGGTGACGCCGTTGGGCCCAAACCGCTGAACAAGCGCCGAAGCCCGGCGTCTGCGATTGCGCGGATTTGTTGGATCGCATGCGCCCCAGTCGCCGGTGATCCTTGGCACCCCCGGTGACGAGCCACAGCCGACGATGGTGAAACGGATCTTGTCCGTCATGCAAATTCCGGCCGCTGCGCCTTGGAAAACAGGCGGAAGAAATTGTCGGTCGTCAGCCGTTCGACATCCGCTTCCGTGACACCAATCGTGCTTGCCAGGACACGCGCGGTGTGGCGCACATAGGCCGGCTCATTGCGCTTGCCGCGAAATGGCGGTGGCGCAAGGTAGGGCGCATCCGTCTCGACCAGCAAGCGGTCTGCCGGCAATTCTGCTGCGATTGCGCGCAGCGCATCGGAGTTCTTGAACGCCAGGATGCCGGAGAATGACACATAGCCGCCCAGCTTGATGCCGGTCCGCGCCAGATCCGCGCCTGACGAAAAACAGTGCAAGACAAAAGGGAAGGCCCCCTTCCCTGTTTCTTCGGTCAGGATCGCGGCCATGTCGTCATCGGCATCGCGAGCATGGATCACCAATGGCAGACCGGTGCGGCGCGCCGCGTCGATATGCACACGCAACCCGCGCGCCTGGGCGTCGCGCGGCGCCTTGTCATAAAAGTAGTCGAGCCCAGCCTCGCCAATCGCAACGCATTTTGGGTGCTGCGACAGCGCTACCAATTCATCTGCGGGGATACCGTCTTCTTCACCGGCATTGTGGGGATGGGCGCCGACAGAACACCAGACGTCAGGGTAGGTTTCGGCAATCGACCGGATGGCGTCGAAGCGGCGGACGCGGGTCGAGATCGTCACCATCGTCTTTACACCGTCGCTGACGGCGCGCGCGACAATGGCGTCGCGTTCTTCGGCAAAATCCGGAAAGTCGAGATGACAATGGCTGTCTACGAGCATGATCAGCTGCCCGGTTGCTCGGCTTCAACATAGCGCGGAAACACGCCCACGGGCGCCGGCAGCGGTGCGCCAGGCGTCAAGGCCCCCTCGTCTCCTGCCAACGCGAAGGTTCTCCGGTCCGCCGGGACAGCAAGCAGATCGAGCAGTTTTTCTGCCGAACCTGGGATATAGGGCAACATCAGAATCGCGATGCGGCGCACAACCTCGGCGGTCGTCCAGAGCACCGTTTCCATGCGTGCCGGATCGGTCTTTTTCAGCCCCCACGGCGCCTGTCCGGCAAAATAGCGGTCAGCGGACGACACAACCGCAATGACAGCTGCCACCGCGTTGTGGATCGCTTGTTCACCCATAGCCTTGCGGCAGATCGATAGCGCCTCGTCGGCCTCGGCCAGTATCGCCTTGTCGTCGGCCGTCAGCCCAGAATTCTGCGGCACGACGCCGCCGCAGTTCTTGGCAATCATGGACAACGAACGCTGCGCCAGATTGCCGATGCCATTGGCAAGATCAGCATTGGTACGGTTGACGATTGCCTCATGGCTGTAATTTCCGTCCTGACCAAACGGGATCTCGCGCAGCAGGAAATAGCGCAGCTGATCGAGGCCGTAATGCTCGGCCAGCGCCATTGGATCGACGACGTTGCCGACCGACTTCGACATTTTTTCTCCGCGATTGAACACAAAGCCATGCCCGAATACGCGGCGCGGCAGATCGATGCCGGCTGACAACAGAAACGCTGGCCAATAGATGGCGTGAAAGCGCACAATGTCCTTGCCAATGACATGCAGATTGGCCGGCCAGAAGCGCCACAGTTTTGCATTCGTGTCAGGATAGCCAACGCCAGTGATGTAGTTGGTCAGAGCGTCGACCCAGACATACATGACATGCTTTTCGTCACCGGGCACCGGCACGCCCCAGTCGAAGGTCGTGCGCGAGATCGACAGATCCTTCAGACCAGACTTGACGAAGGCAATCACCTCATTGCGCCGCTCTGACGGGCCAATGAACTCTGGCTGATCCTCATAAAGTTTCAGCAGCTTCTCGCCATAGTTGGAGAGGCGGAAGAAATAGCTTTCCTCTTCGACCCATTCGACTGGCGTTCCTTGCGGGCCGTAGCGCACACCGTCGTCGCGCAGCTCGGTTTCTTCCTCACCGTAATAGGCTTCGTCACGCACCGAATACCAGCCAGCGTAGCCACCCTTATAGATATCGCCATTGGCTTCCATCGCCTTCCAGATCGCCTGGCTCGACTCGTAGTGGCGCTCTTCGGTGGTACGGATGAAGTCGTCGTTCGAGATGTTCAGAACCTCGGCCATACGGCGGAATTCCGCAGAGTTGCGGTCAGCCAGTGCGCGCGGCGTAACACCTTCCTTGCGAGCGGTCTGCAACATCTTGATGCCATGCTCGTCTGTACCGGTCAGGAAATAGACATCCTTGCCGTCAAGACGCTGAAAGCGGGCAATTGCATCGGTCGCAATCATCTCGTAGGCGTGGCCGATATGGGGCTTGCCATTCGGATACGAAATCGCAGTGGTGATGTAGAATCTATCTGTCGCCATCGTATTTGCTTTCACTCAAGGCGCTGCAATTAGCGCATCCGTCCTTGCATGGCTATCCCGGGGATTAGCCGGCAATGCCATCCGAGATGCGGTCGAGCAGACCGACAACGTGTTGCCGCTTGTCGAGATTATAAGTCACGGTATCTGTGATCGACGCGCGAACGTCGTCCCAAAGTTCAGCAAGCACTGCCGCCCGTCTTGCATCGCCGGCCATTGCCGCAGCGCGCGACTCAGCTGTGATACGGTCAAGTAGATGGGCGTTCAGAATGTCGAAGCGCACTTCATGATCGCGCCCGGCTACCGCGTCGGCCAGTTTATAGGCGTCGAGTGGGTCCCTGCGCGGCGCTCCGAGATAAGCGTCAGCAGCAGCGATAATGTCGGCGCCACCATGTTCGGCCAGCAAGATTGCGGCCCGCGCGCTGCCGGCCGCGCCATCGAGCAGCGCTTGCCTTGCCTGCGGGTTCGACGGCAACGAAATGGCCGTGTGGCCTAGCACTGTTTCGACTTCGGTCTGCACAAGCGGCTGGAACCTGAGCACCTGGCATCGGGATCGAATCGTCGGCAAAAGACCGCCCGGCGCATGCGAAATCAGCAGAAAGAGCACTCTGGAAGGCGGCTCCTCCAGATTCTTAAGCAGTGCGTTGGCGGCATTGCGATTCATGTCGTCAGCGGGATCGACAATGATGACCCGATAAGAGCCGTCATGCGACCTCAACGACAAAAACCGCGACACTTTCCGCATTTCATCAACAGTGATCGTCGTCTTGAATTTTTTGCCCTTCTCATCGAACGGCCGCGTCAGATGCAAGACGCCCGGATGCGCGCCGCTTGCGACCTGGCGGAAGATCGAACCACCGGGATTGGATTCGCCAAATGGCACGCGCTCGGCGCCAGCATCAGGATTTTCGAGCAGGTATCGCGCCAGCTGGAATGCAAAAGTTGCCTTGCCGATGCCCCGCGGCCCAGTCAGCAGCAGAGCGTGATGCAGCTTGCCGGATCGGTACGCGGCGATGACGCTTTCAACGGCTTCCGAGTGGCCAACCAGGTGTTGGTTTTCAGCAGGCTCCGCGATGCCTTCAAGGCTGTCGCATTGTTCGGGCGCCAGTCGTTCCGTCATGTTGAAAGCTCGCTTGTTTCCTCGGTCGTTGCGTAGATTCGCTCCATCAGACGGGCGACCGCCCTCGAAACTGCTTTTGCAACGACGTCTGGCGGCTTGCTTGCGTCGACGACGACACAACGGTCAGGTTCAGCCGCTGCGATATCAAGAAAGCCCCGGCGGCGGCGGCGATGAATATCGAGCGTCTCCTTTTCGAACCGGTCTGGCACGTCCTTGCCGCGCCTGGCTGTCGCGCGCGCAAGCCCGATCTCAGGATCGAGATCAAGTATGATCGTCAGATCGGGCACCATGCCGTTCACCGTCACGTCTTCAAGCGCGGCAATGAAGTCGGGCGCAAGATTGCCCGTCACGCCCTGATAGACCCTGGTTGAATCAAAAAACCGGTCACACAATACAATCTTCCCCGCATTGACCGCAGGACGGATGACCTGTTCGACATGATCTGATCTTGCCGCGGCAAACAGGATGGCTTCCATTGCCGGGCCCATGCTTTCGGCCGCGCCGGAGAGCAGGACATGACGCACCGCTTCGGCACCTGACGACCCGCCAGGTTCGCGGGTAATCAAAATATCGCCGCCATCGGCGCGCAAACGCTCGGCAAGCCGCGCCATCTGTGATGATTTGCCGGCCCCCTCACCTCCCTCGAATGTAATGAACAGTCCGCGGTCCACGCCCGAATGTCTCCGGCCGGTTCTTTCCGGCTTATTGTCCGTCGAGGTTTAGCTGGGCCGCGCCGGAGCGTCCACCATCAGGCCGCGAAACCAGCCAAACGCCAGTTCATAAATCGCGCCTAGCGCGCGCTGGGTCATTGTGCCGACACCAACGGGCTCAGCGGCATAGAGCGGAACCTCGCGCACCATGAGCTTGTCATCATAGACAACCAGGCTCGCCACCTGTGCACCCTTGTCGAGCGGTGCGCTGATCGGTCCCTGATAGACGATACGGCCAACATATTTATCGCCACCGCCGACTGGCACGAGCACAGAGATCGGCTCTTTCGCCTGCAGCTTGACCCTTGGACGATCGCCACCGAAAACGCTCGCTTCGCCAACCGTTTCGTCACGTGCAAACAGTTCGACCTTGTCGAATGCGGTCATGCCCCATTCGATCATCGCCCTGGCTTCATCGATCCGGTGGCTGTCGCGCTCAAGCCCCTGCAATGCCAGGAACAGGCGGCGGCCATTGCGTTCGGCGGTCGCAACGATTGAATAACCCTCACCTTCAGCAAAACCAGCCACGAGACCGTCCGAGCCCAGTCCGAGCTTGAACAGCGGGTTCTTGTTCTGCTGGTTGATGTTGTTCCAGTTGAACTCGGCGAGCCCAAAACGCGAAAACATCACCGGATAGGTCTTCCACAGATGGTGTGCCAGAATGGCCATATCCCGCACCGATGTCTTCTGACCGTGCGCAGGAAATCCGGTCGGATTGACGAAAACGGAGTTTCTCAGTCCAAGCTGCCCTGCCCGCTCGTTCATGAGTTTAGCAAAGCCCGCCTCAGAACCGGCCAGACCTTCGGCAAGCACGATCGCCGCATCATTGGCGTAAATGACCATCAGGCCGCGCAGCAGGTTGCCGATCGAGACTTCGGAATTGAGTGCGGCAAACATGGTTGCCGTGCGAGATGGTGCGCCGCCCGTGCGCCAGGCGTGTTCCGACACTTTGTAGAGTGTTTCTTCGGTGACCGATCCATCGCGGACCGCACTGAACACAACTTCGGCGGTCATGATCTTGGCGAGCGAGGCCGGCGCGAATGTTGTGTTTTCATCCTTGGCGAACAGCACAGCACCTGTTTCACCGTCGATCAGGAACGCGCGCGGCGCGCGCGTCGAAAATGCCTCAGCCTGCTGCGCGCCAACCGGCGCAACAAAGAGCAGCAACACTGCCAGAAATGCAGCGCAATATTTGAGAATGAAAGGTTTCATGGCCAGTGCGGCTATCAATAGCCGAACCGGCTCGGTCGTTGAACCATCAAATCGCGGAATCGGACAATATCTGTCAGTTGCGCACGATGAAGGCGTCGGCTGCGCCCGCTGCCCAGGCCTGCTTCAACATTGCGTCTTCTGACAGTCGGCCGTCGGGGCGCAGGATCACCGAATGTACAGGCTTCTTGCCATCAAACGCGGTTTCGATCTCGGCCTTTCCGAGATGCGCGATCGCCTTGCCGAGTTTTTCAGCTTTGGAGATGTCGCCAAACGTTCCGGCGGTGATGTAGGCGCGGCCGGCATCAGCAGCCGTCTTGCCATTTGCGAACTGGTCAAGTGCGCCAGCAGCGCGCGCCACCCGGTCGTCTGCATAGGATAATGGAGCCAGCGCCACCCTGGTGCCCCCGTCAACCGGACGGCGGATGATCTGCGGGCCCGTTTCGGGAAGCTCCACGCCGCCCGCCATAGGCTGGCCGCCGGCCATATCCACGTCCGCCGCGGGGATCTGACCCGATACGGCCACCGCCACAGGCGCGGACGGCGCGGGCAAGGAACCGCTATTGGTCAATGTCCCGGGGAATGCGGCCGCTGCCGCAACCGGACCAGCGCCAACTTGACCGGTTGGCGTGGGACCAGCCATTGCGATCATCACGCCGGTCGCCAGCCCATCAGATGGATCAGGTCCACGATTGCCGGGCTTGTAGGACGCCAGCAAATATTCATCGTCAGCCCCTTCGAGCGGCGCACGCCCAACATAGTCGACCCGCACATCAGCGATGCCGCTATGAGTGTAGTCGAGCATTTCCGCCGCACGTTTTGACAGATCTATGACACGGCCATGCGCATAAGGGCCGCGGTCGTTGACGCGCACGAGAACCGATGATCCGTTCTTGAGGTTCGTTACGCGCGCATAGCTCGGCAAGGGCATTGTCGGATGCGCCGCCGACAGATGTGTCATGTCGTAGACCTCGCCATTGGCCGTCAGGCGGCCATGAAATGCGTCACCATACCAGGACGCCTTGCCTGATTTGGAATAACCCGGCTGCTCCTTCGGGTAGTACCACTTGCCTCTAACCTGGTAAGGCTTGCCGATCTGGTCGCGCCCGCCGCCACGTGGAAGATTTGAGCGCTTGTTCGTGACCCGCGGACTGGCTCTGACGCCATATTCTTTCTCGGCGAAATATTCTTTCGGCTGGCTTTGAACCTGCGGCCTGTTGCCAACCTTGGCCCGCGGCGTCGGTTGGGATGCGCAACCGGCAATGAGAGAAGTGGCGATAATCGCGGCCACCGCCGCACTTGTCCGTATTGTCAACCAGCCGATCTGCAACTTCATTCGAACGTCCCCACGAGCTTTTCGCCCTGTTTTCCTGTCGACCGCGCTTCGAACCGGCCCGTCACGGATGCCACAGCCTTCCCTTCTAACGTGGAACTCATTAGCGGCGGCTTAAGCGATTGTGACGTGAAGCGGGCAAATTTGTGACAATCTCCCCGATTCGGCTCATTTCCACACAGTCCAACAGCTCGCTTGTGCGAACCTGCCCTTTTGCGCTACAGGGCCTGCGACGGAGGGATGGCCGAGCGGTTTAAGGCACCGGTCTTGAAAACCGGCGTGGGGCAACTCACCGTGGGTTCGAATCCCACTCCCTCCGCCACATCCTGATTTCCGTCAGTTGGTGCTCCCCCGCTTGACCGGTCGAAGCTTCGCCCGGCATATGGCAATTGGCCCGACGGGCCGTCACAGTGCATGGAGATATTATGGCAGCCGAAGCAGCCGAACACGCGGTCACCCTGACCGACCAGTTGATCAGCGTGGTCACCCTGCTTGGCGCAGGCGTCATTGCCGTGCCGATCTTCAAACGCATCGGTCTCGGCTCGGTGCTCGGCTATCTATTTGCCGGATTGATGATCGGCCCTTATGTGCTCGGCTTTTTCAATGATCCACAGTCGATCCTGCACATCGCCGAACTCGGCGTTGTGATGTTCCTGTTTATCATCGGGCTGGAAATGCAGCCGTCGCGGTTGTGGGGGCTGCGCCGCGAGATTTTCGGGCTGGGTGCGCTGCAGGTGGCGGTCTGCGGCGTCCTGCTGATGCTGTTTGGCATGGCGCTTGGCTTTCCGTGGTCAAACTCGCTGATCGCGGGACTTGGTTTCGTCCTGACGTCCACAGCGATCGTCATGCAATTGCTTGAGGAAAAGGGAGAGATGGCGACGCCCGCCGGGCAGCGCATGGTTTCAATCCTGCTGCTCGAGGATCTGGCGATCGTGCCGCTGCTGGCGCTGGTTGCTTTCCTTGCGCCCAATCCGGACCCTGAAGCAGCAGGATCAGTCTGGACTGATGTCGGCATCGCGGTTGCTGCGCTGGGCGGTCTGGTTCTGGCTGGCCGCTATCTGCTCAATCCGATGTTTAACCTGCTCGCCAATTCCCATGCGCGCGAGGTCATGACGGGCGCCGCCCTGCTGGTTGTCTTTGGCGCGGCGCTGGTGATGGACCTTGGCGGTCTCTCTATGGCGATGGGTGCGTTCCTTGCAGGCGTACTGCTGTCCGAATCGACGTTCCGCCATCAGCTTGAGGCCGACATCGAACCATTCCGTGGACTGCTGCTCGGCCTGTTCTTCATGGGCGTTGGAATGTCGCTCGACCTCTCGGTTGTGGTCAGCAACTGGCAGCTGATCGGCATCAGCGTTGCCGGGTACATGTTCCTCAAGGGCCTAGGCATCTACTGCGTTGCCCGGTTCCTCAAATCGTCCAACCGCGATGCCTTGAAGCGCGCCGCTTATATGGCGCAAGGCGGCGAATTTGCGTTCGTTCTCTATGCCGCCGCGACTGCCGTTGGTATTTTCACCAACGAAATCAATGCAGTGCTGACAGCAATTATCATCATCTCTATGGCCATCACGCCGTTGATTATCGCGCTTCTGCCGCGCATCCTGCCGCCTGAGGAAGTGTCCCTGGATGGCGTCGAAGTGGTTGATGGCTTGAGCGGAAGCATCCTCATCATTGGCTTCGGCCGGTTTGGCCAGGTCGTCAGCCAACCCTTGATCCTGCGCGGCGTCGAAGTTTCCATCATCGACAATGACGTCGAGATGATCCAGGTCGCGGGCACATTCGGGTTCAAGGTTTACTACGGCGACGGAACCCGTCTCGACATTCTTCATGCTGCCGGCGCTGAAAAGGCCCAGGCCGTGCTGATCTGCGTCGACAAGGACGAGCAGGCGGTGCTCATCGCCGAACATATGAAGTCCAATTTCCCGATGGTCCCGGTCTTCGCCCGCGCATTTGATCGCGGCACCGCGCTCAAGCTCGTGCATGCCGGCGTTCACTACCAGCTGCGTGAGACGCTTGAATCTGCAGCCGTATTTGCGGCCGAAGTGTTGCGCTATCTCGGCGTGCCCTACGAGGATACCGTTGAAACGATGGCGGAGGCGCGCCGCCGCGATCAGGAACGTTTTGATCTGCAACTTGCGGGAGACCTGTTCTCGGGCGGCAGTCTGTTTAGGGGCAATGCGCCAGTGCCTGCACCTGTGCAGCAGCCGCGCCGCACCGGTCAGGCGCTCAATCCGGAAGCGGCTGATGCCCTTGCAAACGACAGCGAACGGCAGGATTGATCAAAATGCCCACTCAGGACGATAACTTGATCAGTGAGGTAACCGGCTTCTGGCGCGACGCAGGTCCGGAAGCCTGGTTTCGCAAGGACGCCGCTTTCGACGCCGATTTTCGCAAGCGTTTCGAAGATTTGCATTTCCGCGCCGCGCGCCGGGAATTCGATCGCTGGGCTGATACGCCCGAAGGCGCGTTTGCGCTGTTCATCCTGCTCGACCAGTTCCCGCGCAACACGTTCCGCAACACCGGCCACATGTATGCGACCGACCCGCTTGCCCGGCACTACGCCCGCATCGCGGTCGACAGGGGACTCGATCTGAAGGTGGAAATGGCGGTCCGGGTGTTCTTCTATCTGCCCTTCTCGCATTCGGAAGACATGGCAGACCAGGATCTCGCCTGTGACAAGAACGAAAAGCTTGAAGGCGATTTCCTCAAACATGCAATCGGCCATCGCGACATCATCGAACGGTTTGGCCGCTTTCCGCACCGGAATTCCATTCTTGGGCGGGCCTCTACGCCCGAAGAGCTGGCGTTTTTGGCTGAAGGTGGTTTTGCGGGATAATTCGCTTGCCCGGATATTGCGGCATTGCCAACCGTTGCCGACGCCACAATCTCGTGTCATAGGCCGCCGCTTCGATAGTCCGACAGGTTACCTGCCATGAACGCAACACCCCGCGTCAGTTTCGTCAGTCTTGGCTGCCCCAAGGCATTGGTCGATTCCGAACGCATCATCACGCGGCTGCGCGCCGAGGGCTACGAGATCGCCCGCAAGCATGATGGCGCCGACCTTGTTGTCGTCAACACATGCGGCTTTCTTGATTCCGCCCGCGACGAATCGCTTGCCGCGATCGGCGAGGCGATGAAAGAAAATGGCAAGGTCATCGTCACCGGTTGCATGGGCGCGACCCCGGAGCTGATCCGCGAAAAGCACCCGAACGTGCTCGCGATTACGGGCCCACAAGCCTATGAGAGTGTCATGGCGGCGGTCCACGAGGCGGCTCCCCCCGCCCACGAACCATTCATCGACCTGATCCCGCCACAGGGCGTCAAGCTGACGCCACGCCACTACGCCTATGTCAAGATTTCCGAAGGCTGCAACAATCGCTGCACCTTCTGCATCATTCCGGCGCTGCGCGGTGATCTTGTGTCCCGCCCAGCCGCAGACGTGCTGCGCGAGGCGGAGAAACTGGCGAACGCGGGCGTCAAGGAATTGCTGGTCATCTCACAAGACACCAGCGCCTATGGCGTCGACATCAAATATCAGACGTCGATGTGGAAAGACCGCGAGGTGAGGGCAAAATTCCTCGACCTGTCACGCGAACTTGGCGAACTCGGCCCGTGGGTGCGCATGCACTATGTCTACCCCTACCCGCATGTCGACGATGTCATTCCGTTGATGGCTGACGGAAAGATCCTTCCTTATCTCGACATCCCATTCCAGCACGCTTCACCGGCGGTGCTGAAGAACATGCGGCGCCCGGGAAAGCAGGAAAAAACGCTGGAGCGCATCCGCGCCTGGCGCGACATCTGTCCCGATCTGGCGGTTCGCTCGACTTTCATCGTCGGGTTTCCGGGCGAGACCGATGAAGATTTCGAAATGCTGCTCGACTGGCTGACGGAAGCAAGGATCGATCGCGCCGGCTGCTTCAAATATGAACCGGTCGGTGGCGCCCGCTCCAATGATCTGGGCCTGCCGGAAGTGCCGCCGGAGGTCAAGGAAAGCCGCTGGCGGCGTTTCATGGAACGCCAGCAAAAGGTCTCCGCTGCACAATTGCAAAAGAAGGTTGGCAAGCGCCTGCCTGTCATCATTGACGAAACGACCGGACTGACCGCCAAGGCCCGCAGCAAGTACGACGCTCCGGAAATCGACGGCGTGGTCCATGTCGCATCGCGCCGACCGCTGCGGGTTGGCGACATAGTCACCGTCAAGATCGACCGTGCCGACGCCTACGATCTGCACGGCACAGCTGCCTGACATGGTTGCGATTAATACTTAATTAACGAAATCCGCACGCTGGGAGACCGATACGCTATTGTGGCGCACCAATATCGGAGCGCCCAGTGGCCGGACATGCCATCCCGCGTCTTGCATCGCTAGATTTCTTGCGTCTGATTGCGGCGTTGTCCGTTGTCGCATTCCACTACTTCTTTCGTGGTGCGGCCGGCGGCGCGCCTCTGATGCCTGTCGCCAATCCCTTCCTCGCCCCATACGCCATCTACGGCTATCTTGGGGTCAATCTGTTCTTCCTGATCAGCGGCTACGTCATTGCTTGGTCAGCTGAAGGCCGGCCGGCGGTCGAGTTCGGGATCGCGCGTCTGGTACGAATCTATCCAGGGTTCGTTATTTGCATCACAATCTCGTTTGTCGTGCTCTGGCTTGCGGAATCCCCTGCCCTGCCGGTCACGCTCAGCCAGTATTTCGCCAATCTGACCATTTTCGCGCCTGCCCTCGGCCAACCGTTTGTCGACGGCGTATACTGGTCAATCGTCCTCGAACTCGTGTTCTACGGATGGGTGGCGCTCGCCGTCATGACCGGCATCTTCAAGTCATGGCGGCTGGAGTTTGTCGCTGCGATGCTGATCATCAGCGCGATCAATGAAGGTTTTATCGGCAGCAGCGCCCTTCGCATGCTGTTTGTGACCGAGTTTGCGCCTTTGTTTGCCATGGGAATGATTGCACAAATCATCCATTCGCGTGGCGTTTCGCCAGAAGCTGTCACGCTGGCGTTCGCCGCCTTCGTGCTTTCATTTGCCAATGTGACGATTACACGCGACTGGATGGCGGCGCACTACGGCGTCGCGCTCTCCAATGATGCGCTGTTTGTAGCAAATAGTGTGGTCGTTGGGTTGTTTCTCGCAGCCCTTGCGGTTGGACCTTCGCTCCGCTCGTCAACTGCGACGCTGGCAATAGGCGGCCTGACTTATCCGCTCTACCTGCTGCATCAGAACATTGGATATGTCACGATTCCTTATCTGGAGCCGGCGCTGGGATCGGCCGGCTCGGTCCTTGTCACCATGGCGATGATCACATTGATATCGTGGCTTGTCTGGAGGCTTTTCGAACGTCCGGCCCAGCCTGCCCTGAAACGCTTGCTGAACCGGATCGCAACTATGGCCAGACCTTATCCGCGCAGGATCGAACGGCCTGCGTAACGAGCCTGAGTTCCGAGCATTTCCTCGATACGGATCAGCTGATTGTATTTGGCGAGCCGGTCAGAACGCGCCAGCGAACCGGTCTTGATCTGCCCGCAATTGGTCGCAACCGCGAGATCCGCAATGGTCGAATCCTCGGTCTCGCCCGAGCGGTGTGACATGACTGCCGAGTAGTGCGCCTTGTGGGCAGTTTCGACCGCGTCGAGCGTTTCGGTCAGTGAGCCAATCTGGTTGACCTTCACCAGAATCGAGTTGGCGACGCCCATGCGGATGCCGTCGCGCAGCCGCGCCGAGTTGGTAACAAACAGATCGTCGCCGACCAGTTGCACCTTGTCGCCGCACAGATCGGTCAGCATCTTCCAGCCTTCCCAATCGTCTTCCGACATGCCGTCCTCAATCGAGATGATCGGGTAGTCGGCGGCGAGCTTGGCCAGATATTTGGCCTGCGCCTTGGGGTCGCGGGTCTTTTTCTCGCCTTCATAGACGTAATTGCCGTCCTTGAAGAATTCAGTCGCGGCGCAGTCGAGCGCCAGCGCGATCTCTTCGCCGGGCTTGAAGCCGGCCTTTTCTATCGACTCCATGACAAAGTCCAGCGCCGCCTGGGCGCTCTTCAGGTTTGGCGCAAAGCCGCCTTCATCGCCGACATTGGTGTTGTGGCCTGCATCCTTCAGGCGCTTCTTCAGTGTGTGGAATACTTCGGCGCCCCAGCGCACGCCTTCCTTCAGGCTTGGCGCGCCGACCGGCATGATCATAAATTCCTGAAAATCGATCGGATTGTCGGCATGAGCGCCGCCATTGATGATGTTCATCATCGGGACGGGCAACAGACGCGCCGATGCGCCGCCAACATAGCGGTAGAGCGGCAGGCCAGACGCTTCCGCCGCAGCCTTGGCAACCGCCAGGGACACGCCGAGAATGGCGTTCGCGCCGAGCCGGCTTTTGTTCGGCGTACCGTCCAACTCGATCATGGTCTGATCGATATGGATCTGGTCTTCCGCCTCCATGCCGCCGATGGCTTCGACGATTTCACCATTAACGGCTTCGACCGCCCGCAAGACGCCCTTGCCAAGAAAACGCTCGCCGCCGTCGCGCAGTTCGACTGCTTCGTGCGCGCCGGTTGACGCTCCAGACGGAACGGCAGCACGGCCAAACGACCCATCTTCCAGAATGACATCCACCTCGACGGTGGGATTGCCGCGGCTGTCGAGAATTTCGCGGCCGACGACGTCTATAATGGCTGTCATGGGATTTTCCTCTATTGGCGCTGTTGCCAAGGCTCATATCGAATGGCGTCGAGCAAGGAAATCCCGGTTTGGCAAAAAGCGCAGGAGATGCTCAATCTTGCCGATGAAATCGAACAACGAATCGTCTTGCCGCATTGTTTCGGCATCGCCAGCATTGCGCTCATCATGAGCGTGTTCAGCGGCTCAAAAATCAGTGTCTTTGCGGCGGACTTTCCAATTTTGCTTTCGCAGCTCTTCAGGCTGGCCAGTGCAACGGTCTGGAGCGCAAAGGCCGTCCTGATTGCAACGTTGGCACTTTTGCCGACCGGTTCATTAGCCTCGGCTGAGACCATCCGCGGCAACGGCTGGACGATGAGTTTGTCGCTGCCGGCCGGCAAAGGCCCCTTCCCTGTTGTTATCGTGATGCCGGGTTGCTCGGGCAATTCGCCGCCCGCGGTCGCCGCGGGGCTGCGGGATCATGCACGGCGGCTGACATCCGGAGGCTTCGCAGCTGGCGTCATCAATGTACTTGGCAAACGTTCCATTTGCGCCGACGCTGCGGCTCTCTGGTCAATGGAAATCTCCGCTGCGCGAACGGTGATAGCTGCCGCCAATCACCTGGTTCAAGACAAGCGCATCGATGGGGATCGCGTCGGCTTCATCGGCCAGAGTTTTGGCGGGTCGGTGGCGCTGCGTATCGCCTCCCGCAAGTCACCCTTCAAGGCAATCGTCGCCTACTATCCCTGGTGCCGCAATGGCATGGGGAGACTGCGGTCGCCAACATTGATCATGACGGGACGCGATGACACCTGGACGCCAGCGGCGCGATGCGCGGCTCTTGGCGCACAAATTGTGACCTACCCCGGAGCAGTCCATTCCTTTGATCTGAAGACCTTGAGACGCCAATCAGTCGGAGGCGTCGGCGGCCAATATCCGGTAGCCGGCAACGCCGCCGCTGCAACGTCGAGCCAGCGCCGTTACCTTACATTCTTCGGACAGACTCTCAGGCCTTAGTCTTGGCAATGCGGTCAAATGCCATCAAACGCTCGATGAGTTCGGGCATGTCTTTCAGCGGAACCATGTTCGGGCCGTCGGAAGACGTCGAATTGTCCGGATCCTCGTGTGTTTCGATGAACACTCCGGCGACACCGACCGCAACAGCGGCCGACGCAAGCGTCTTGACGAACCGCCGTTCACCACCCGACGACCCACCAAGTCCGCCGGGCTGCTGCACCGAGTGCGTTGCGTCAAAAATCACCGGCGCGCCGATATCAGCCAAAACGGGAAGCGCGCGCATGTCCGATACCAAAGTGTTGTAACCGAATGATGCTCCGCGCTCGGTCGTCAGCACATTGGGGTTGCCCGATTCCGTAATCTTGGCGACGACATTTTTCATGTCCCAGGGTGCCAGAAACTGCCCCTTCTTGACGTTCACAACCTTGCCAGTGCGCGCTGCGGCAACAAGCATGTCGGTCTGACGCGACAGAAAGGCCGGAATTTGCAACACATCGACAACATCAGCCACAACCGTACACTGTTCCTCTGTGTGAACATCGGTCAGGATTGGCAGCCCAAACTCCTTGCGCAGATCCGCGAATATCGGAAGCGAAGCCTCAAGCCCTGCTCCGCGTGTCGCTCCAAGTGATGTGCGGTTGGCCTTGTCGTAGCTGGATTTGTAGACGAGGCCGATCCCGAGACGGGTGGTCATTTCCTTCAATGCGCCAGCCATATCAAACGCATGTTGCCGCGATTCGAGCTGGCAAGGGCCTGCGATCAGCGCCAATGGCGCGTCGTTGGCAAACGTCACATTGCCCACAGTGACCGTGTGGCTTGGCTTTGTCATTCAATGGCCTCGAAGATGAAATCTACACCCTGCCCTCTGGCTGGCGGCACGATGATCTGGTTCTGCCAGCGTTGAAAATCAATCGCCGTGCGTTGGAGCAAGTTTTCTACGATATGGAGATCGGCAACCCTGAATGCAATTGCATTGATGGTCGCCGCATTCCCGGAACGGGCCAACTCATCGGCCGCCACGGCCGTATTTCCAAGTTTGACCGCGCCTCGGCCCGCGCTGGAAGCAACGGCTACAAGATCAAGGTAGTGGGTTGCACCCGGCGCAATCAGCACCCTCGACAATGACAGCGCGCCATTGGCATGTCCGGTCAGGGCGCTACGGTCCACTTTGGGCGCATTGGTCCGTTCGCAACTGAAGACAAAGGCGTCGGCAATGTCCGGCGACCCTGCAAAGGCAAGCCGGAATGTCGCATTATCGCTGTTGCCAGCGGCGTCAATAAACGGACGCGAAAAGGTCAGCATCTCGCCGAGCCCAATGCCGGCATCGGCAAATTGACGGAAATCTTCCGAAGCGTCTTCGGTTGCAAGCACAATCGCCGACACGCCTTCTTGCCCGATGATCGATCGAAACACATGGTCGCGTGCGACAAATACGTTGCCGGACCTGATTGCAGCTGCCGCATGCTCCTCGTCTGTGATGGCCAACGGTTCGATAAATGTATTGTCGGAGAAATAGACGCAGCAATTGCCGGTGCCGAACGGATGCTGCCCATCAGGCGCAACCGTGAAACCGAGCTCAGTGAGGCGGTGCCTGGCAACCGCAAGGTTCTCAACGGGCAAAACGAGGTGGTCGAGCTGGCGTGTCATTGGCGGCTCCGAATTGTTTCCGGCTCAGTGATTGTCCCGAGGCACGCCATTGGTTCGGGCGACATCGCGATATTTGATCGCTGGCGCCAACACCATGCCTTCCGACAGCTGCTCAACCAATCCACGCTGGATCTCCTGCCATGGGGTCTGGCTCACAGGATATTTGTAGCCGCCCTGATTGAGCAGTTCAGCGCGACGCCGCTTGATCTCGTCGTCGGTCACCAGAATATCGGCGGTGCCCTTGCGCAAATCGATACGCACCCTGTCCCCATTGCGCAACAAAGCCAGTCCGCCACCGGCTGCCGCTTCTGGCGAAGCATTGAGGATCGACGGGCTGCCCGACGTGCCCGACTGTCGCCCGTCACCGATGCAAGGCAGAGCTTTGATGCCATTTTTGATCAGATAGGCCGGGGGTTGCATGTTCACGACTTCCGCGGCGCCAGGGTAGCCGATGGGGCCTGTGCCGCGCATGAATAGAATCGTGTTTTCGGTGATGCCGAGCGCCGGATCGTCGATCCGGGTATGATATTCCTCAGGTCCGTCAAAGACATAGGCCACGCCTTCGAACGCGTCGGGATCCTTGGGATTTGAGAGATAGCGCTTTCTGAACTCGTCCGAGATCACGCTGGTTTTCATGATCGCTGAATCGAACAGATTGCCCTTGAGGTTGATGAAACCGGCATTCTCGCGCAGCGGTTCGGCGACACTTTTGATGACACTGCGGTCGAGAACCTCGGCGTTGGCGCAATTGTCGCCGATCGACTTGCCGTTGACCGTCAGCGCGCCTCGATGCGGCAAGAGCCCTCCCCCGATCAGTTCATGCACGACGGCCGGCACGCCGCCGGCATGGTGATAGTCTTCGCCCAGATACTCGCCGGCAGGCTGCAAATTGACCAAGAGAGGGACATGATGACCGATATTCTGCCAGTCATCATTGTCGAGTTGGACGCCCAGATGCCGCGCGATTGCGTTCAGATGGATCGGCGCATTGGTCGATCCGCCGATGGCCGAATTGACCACAATGGCGTTTTCGAACGCTTCCCGCGTCATGATATCAGACGGTCGAAGGTCCTCGCGCACCATGTCGACGATGCGCCGCCCGGTCTCATAGGCGATCTGCCCCCTCTCCCGGTATGGGGCAGGAATCGCAGCCGAGCCCGGCAGCTGCATGCCAAGCGCCTCAGCCAGACTGTTCATCGTGGTGGCCGTGCCCATCGTGTTGCAATAGCCGACCGACGGCGCAGACGACGCCACAAGCTCCATGAACTGGTCATAATCGATCTCGCCAGCCGACAAGCGCTCGCGCGACTTCCAGACAACAGTACCGGAGCCGGTGCGTTCGCCACGATGCCAGCCATTGAGCATCGGTCCGACAGACAGGGCAATTGCGGGAATGTTGACGGTGGCGGCAGCCATCAGCAGCGCAGGCGTAGTCTTGTCGCAGCCGATTGTGAGAACCACACCGTCGAGCGGATATCCGTACAATACCTCGACCAGCCCGAGATAAGCGAGATTGCGGTCAAGTGAAGCCGTGGGGCGTTTGCCGGTCTCCTGGATCGGATGGACTGGAAATTCCATCACAATGCCGCCGGCGGCGACAATTCCGTCGCGCACACGCTTCGCCAATTCGATGTGATGGCGGTTGCATGGCGACAAGTCAGAGCCCGTCTGGGCGATGCCGATGATCGGCTTGCCTGACTGCAATTCCTCGCGCGTCAGACCGTAGTTCAGATAGCGTTCGAGATAGAGCGCCGTCATTCCGGGGTCAGCAGGATTGTCGAACCACATTTGCGACCTGAGTTTTGTGGTCTGCTTGCCGCCGGTCATCTCATCCTCCGCGTCTCACCCCAAAGGGCTAAGGCATCGACCTGACCACCGCAAGGCGTATTGCCTCTCCGCATTGCACCTTCGTACGGGGCGGACTTTGGTGCGATAGACAAGTGTCCAACTGTTTTGTACCCAGTTGTACAAGACAATCGGAGGATCGGTCATGGCAGTCGATATGCAGGGCGAGGAGCGCATTGGCGCGTCCATCGACAAGGTTTGGGAAGCGCTCAATGATCCTATTGTGCTGAAGGTCTGCATTCCTGGCTGCGAATCGCTGGAAAAGAAGTCAGACAAGGAGTTGGCCGCCACCGTGGCGCTGAAGATCGGGCCGATCAAGGCGCGCTTCAACGGCGAGGTCGAACTTCAGAACCTGCAGCCGCCGCACTCCTACACAATTGCGGGCGAAGGCAAGGGCGGCATTGCCGGCTTCGCCAAGGGCGGCGCTGACGTGACGCTAAAAGAAGACGGGCCGGATGCCACGATTTTGGTCTATGTCGCGAAAGCCGATGTCGGCGGCAAGATCGCCCAGCTCGGCAGCCGTCTGATCCAGTCGACGTCCAAGAAGCTGGCTGCCCAGTTCTTTTCCGAGTTCAACAAGAAGGTCAGCGCCGGCTGATCGGCACTGGCCCAGGTGCGCCTTCGGCTACTGGATGCGCGCCCTGCCCGGCAGATTGTCGACTTCATTGACGAGTTCGGTCAGTGGTCGGCCTGATGCGACTTCGCCCGGGCTGAGCATGCGAACCTCTATTCCGCCGATGGCAGTGGCGACGTCATATTCACCCAGCAGATTGTCGAGCAGCAGGTAGGTCAGAAACCTCTGATCTGTCTCATTCACATCCGGTATGTGCGGCAACGCCACGCTGATGTCGATCTTGTCGCCGTCTGGCCAGACCTCACCTATGTAGAAGACTTGCTCCGGGTAGCGTTTCAGTCCGCCGAACCCTGTTGCGGTTCCTGGCGAACGCTGCTTGAGCGGCGTAAATTTCCAGCCCGGGATTGCAGGCGCGTCACGCAAGAATGCAAGGACGGCAGGGATTTTGCTGACAACCCCATCTGCCGACAGGATCAGTTCGTTCACTCCGTTCTCGTCAACGCCCACTAGTATTCCGAGACCCTCGGAGTAGCGGACCACGGCATCAAACAGGAGATCGACCAGTTTTAGATCGCGATCCGCCTCATTGTTCAGTGCAGCCAGTGCATCGGCATTGGCTTTGAACCAACGCCAGAAGCCTTCAATGTCGCCGCGTTCGAAATTCGGAGATTCAACTGCACGTTTTGCCTTGGGCACGAACAGGTTCCGAAAGATCACGACATGGTCTCACACCAGCCGGCTCTGATCGACTGCCGCCGAAATAAAACTAGCAAATAGTGGATGTGGTTCGAACGGACGTGATTTCAGCTCCGGATGATACTGCACGCCGATGAACCAGGGGTGGTCGGCATATTCGACCGTCTCCGGCAACACGCCGTCCGGCGACATGCCCGAGAAGATCAGGCCTGCATCCTCCAGCCGCTGCTTGTAGTCGATATTGACTTCATAGCGGTGGCGGTGGCGCTCCGAAATGTCGGTGCCGCCATAGATGTCGGCAATCTTCGTGCCATCCTTCAACGTCGCCTCATAGGCTCCGAGCCGCATTGTACCGCCGAGATCGCCCGCCGCCTTGCGCTCTTCCAGCATGTTGCCCTTGAGCCATTCCGTCATCAGGCCGACGACCGGCTCCTTGGCCGGACCAAATTCTGTCGATGAGGCGTTTTCGATGCCGGCCAGCGACCGCGCAGCCTCGATACAGGCCATCTGCATGCCGAAGCAGATGCCGAAATATGGCACCTTGCGCTCGCGTGCGAATTTGGCGGCCAAGATCTTGCCCTCTGAACCGCGCTCGCCAAAACCGCCCGGTACCAGGATGCCATGCACCTTTTCGAGGAACGGCGCGGGGTCCTCGTGTTCAAACACCTCGCTCTCGATCCAGTCGAGCTTGACGCGCACCTTGTTGGCCATGCCGCCATGCGCCAGCGCTTCGATCAGCGATTTGTAGGCATCCTTGAGGCCGGTATATTTGCCGACCACCGCAATGGTCACCTCGCCTTCCGGATTGTGAATCAGACGCGATACGTCCTGCCAGCGCTCCATGCGCGGCTTCGGAGCGGGATCGATACCAAAGGCCGCCAGCACTTCCGAATCGAGACCTTCCTTGTGATAGGCCATCGGCACGTCGTAGATGTGCGCGACGTCGAGGGCCTGGATCACGGCGCTTTCTCGCACGTTGCAGAACAACGACAGTTTGCGGCGCTCTTCCTTCGGTATCGGCCGGTCTGCGCGCACCAGAAGAATGTCGGGCGCGATGCCGATCGAGCGCAATTCCTTGACCGAGTGCTGTGTCGGCTTGGTCTTCAACTCGCCAGCGGCCGGAATGAAGGGCATGAGCGTCAGGTGAATGTAGACCGCCTGGCCGCGCGGCAATTCATTGCCAAGCTGGCGGATGGCTTCAAGAAACGGCATCGCTTCGATGTCGCCGACCGTGCCGCCGATCTCGCAGAGAACGAAATCGTAGTCATCATTGCCGCTCTTGATGAAATTCTTGATCTCGTCGGTGACGTGCGGAATGACCTGCACGGTCGCGCCGAGATAATCGCCACGGCGCTCTTTCTCGATGATGTTCTGATAGATGCGGCCGGTGGTGATGTTGTCCTGCTTGTTGGCGGACCGCCCGGTGAAGCGTTCATAGTGACCAAGGTCGAGATCAGTCTCGGCCCCGTCATCAGTCACGAAAACTTCGCCATGCTGATAGGGCGACATCGTACCCGGATCAACATTCAGATAGGGGTCGAGTTTCCTGATGCGGCATCGATAGCCGCGCGCCTGCAACAGGGCCCCGAGAGCCGCTGCGGCAATGCCTTTACCAAGTGAGGAAACCACGCCGCCGGTGATGAATACATATCGCGCCATGGGAATCACCGCATAACGCCCGGCGCCTGATTCCGCCAGTCAAAAATCCTCCATCAACAGACATGGCTGCCATGCAAAAGGGCCGGCGCACAAGCCGGCCCTCCAAACTGAATATGCTGTTTCGTTAGAGGACGACGATTTGCGCGCCCATCGTGACCCGATTGTACAGGTCCATGACGTGCTCATTGACCATCCGGAAGCAGCCGTTCGACGCATTGGTGCCAATCGTCCAGGGCTCGGTCGTGCCATGGATGCGGATATGCGTGTCCTTCTTGCCCTGGTATAAATAGATCGCGCGCGCGCCCAGTGGATTGTTGGGACCACCGTCCATCCCGTCCTTGTACTGGCCGTATTTTTTCGGATCACGCTTTTGCATGTCTTGAGTGGGGATCCAGCGTGGCCATTCCTGTTTGTCACCAACCGTACCGGCGCCCTTGAATTCAAGGCCCTCCTTGCCGACAGCGATAGCGTAGCGCCGCGCCTTTCCACCTGACTCGATCAGATAGAGACGCCGCTCTGCCGTGTTCACGACAATCGTACCGCGCTTGTAGCTGCCCGAAAAGTCGACCACCCGCGGCATGAATTCTTCTTTGGGAACAAATCGCTTTGCGCCTTTCTTTGCTTCTATCTGACGCAGATATCGATCCCGCCGTTCAGTCTCTGGAAGCATGCGCGCCTGGTTGCCGCCAAAAAGGCCGCTGAACAATGTCTGCTCACGCTTCACGTCGCTGCGCAGTTCGATCGGGCGATTGTCGTTCAGGGATGCTTGCGTAACTTCCTCTTCCACAGGCTGTGCCGGCTGGCGCTTGGCGACACTTGCGGTGGCCTTCTTAGCCTTGGGATCGACCTTGGCCGGTTTGTCGGTCTTGTCTTTGATCGGACCACCAAACAGAACTGAAAACAGCCCTGGCTTGCGTTCTGGCTCAGCCTTCACGACCTCTTTTTTGTTTTTCTTGTCGCTCTTCTTGTTTTCGTTCTTGTTCGCCACCTTTTTGGTGGGCTTCTTCTGCGCTTTCTTCTCCGGCTTCTTCTGAACGTCCGTCTTTACCGTCGGCGTCCGGTTGTCAGCGTTCGACGTTTGCGCGGATGCCGGGCCGAGCGCCAGCAGAGCGGAAGCGGATGCCAGCAGGACGAGTTTACGCAGTTTCATAGTGTCACCCCCATGCGATTCCAGAACGACAGAAGCAACCGCTCAGACTGATGCGGGCCGTTGCTTCATTTGATTGAGTTATATCGAAAATGCCGGGCCGGGCTCAAGCGGCACAAACCTGTTCCACCGCACACAAAAGCGTCAGCCGGCGCCCGGATACAACAATGTCGAATTGCTGTGGCGCGCTTGCAACAAGCGCGCCCTCACAGTCTTACTGGCTGTTGGGAACAGTCGCCGGAGCAGCAGGCGCGACAGGAGCCGCCGGCGCTTCGCCCGAACCGGTGGCCGGAGCAACCGGCTCAAGCGGCGCAATCGGAACACTCTGACCGGCAGGCGCAGGAGGCGCGTCGGACGTTGCAGGGGCTGGCGGTTGTGGTGCGCCTGAACCGCCAAGCTGATTGAGGATACCGCCGCCACCCGGGACAGTTGGTTGACCAGCGGGCGCTGTAACCGGCGCGCGGTCAAGAATGTCAATCGGACGGTCGCCGTAGCGAGCCATGATGCCCAGAGTCAACGACGATGCGAAGAACGCTGCCGCCAGGATCGCGGTTGTTCTCGTCAAAGCGTTGGCTGCGCCGCGGGCAGTCATGAAGCCCGACCCGCCGCCAATGCCAAGGCCACCACCTTCAGACCGCTGCAAAAGCACAACGCCCACGAGGGCGAGCACGATCATGAGATGAACGACGATAACAACAGTTTCCATGGACGGACCTGGCTAGTTTGGGTCAGGGCGAATGCGCCGCCAACCAAAGGACGCGGGTCAATACACGCCTTTGTGCACAATTCCAACCCCGCTTCCCTGCAATATGGGGACGTGAAGCTGCAGCGCAAGGCATTCGATGCACTCTATCCGATTGAGCGGTAAGCCTCCGCGATGCCGACAAAATCGGCAGCCTTGAGACTCGCCCCTCCGACAAGCGCTCCGTCAACATTGACGATGCCGAGCAGTTCAACCGCGTTGGACGGCTTGACCGACCCTCCATAGAGAATGCGCATGGAAGCGGCTCTATCGCCAACAATCTTGCGCAACTCTGACCGGATATGGGCATGGGCCTTGGCGACATCTCCGGCTGTTGGCGTCAGGCCGGTTCCAATAGCCCAGACAGGCTCATATGCAATGATCGTGGAGCTTGCGCCTGCATCGGCCGGCAGCGAGCCTTCCAGCTGCCGCGACAGCACATCCAGTGTTTCGCCTGCTTCGCGCTGCTCCCGGGTTTCGCCGATGCAAACAATGGCAATGAGCCCTGCCCGCCATGCGGCTTCGCACTTTGCCTTCACAATGGCGTCGGTTTCGCCATGATCAGCCCGGCGCTCGGAATGACCGACAATCACGTGGCTGGCGCCAGCATCCTTGAGCATCAGCGCAGAGATGTCGCCGGTATGCGCTCCATGATCTGCGGGGTGGCAGTCCTCACCGCCCGTGTTGACCGGCGTCTTGTCCAGGATTGCTGCAGCTCGCGACAACAAGGTTGCCGGAACGCAAATCAGGGCTTCTGTTTCGGCATCCAGCCCGGACAGGAAAGAGTGCCCGATCAATTGCAGTTCGGGCAATGAAGCAGCGGTGCCGTTCATTTTCCAGTTGCCGGCGACAAGGGGTCTGATTCCTGGCGTCATGCAAGGCGCTCCGTTCTCTTGTGGTCAATCTGCCCGGCGTCACTACCAAAATGCGGCCATAAAGCAATCGACACTGGTGGCGAACGGCGCTATTCCCGGCAAACATCAATTTTTGGAGTTCAGATGCTCGAAACATTGCGCAAAGCCGCTGGCACCTGGGTTGCAAAGCTCTTGCTTGGTCTTCTGGTTATGAGCTTCGCCGTCTGGGGCATTTCGGGCACGATGCTGACAGGCACCGGCGGCAACAATGTCTTGACCGCTGGCGACACGAGTGTCTCGATCACCGATTACCGTCTTGCCTATGACCGTCAGGTGCAGGTGATGTCGCAGCAGGTGGGCCAACGGCTGACGCGCGAGCAGGCGACAATGCTTGGCATCGACAATCAGGTGATTGCACAATTGTCCGCAGGCGCTGTTCTCGACGAACAGGCCAGCCGCCTTGGTCTGGGCGTATCTCAGGACAAGATTGCCGAACTGACACGCGAGGATCCTGCGTTTCGCGGGTCTTCGGGTCAGTTCGACCGGATGCAGTTCGAATATGTCCTGCGTCAGGTCGGCATGCGCCCGGAGGACTACATCCGCAACCGCGAACAGGTCGCCGTGCGCCAGCAGATCGTTGAAGCGGTCTCCGATGGAATGAAAGCGCCTGATACGTTTCTGCGCGCCGTGGCGCTCTACCAGGGCGAAAACCGCACGGTTGACTATGTGACCTTGCCGGTGTCGATCATTCCTGCAGTTGCAGCACCGGCAGATGACGTTCTGAAGACGTGGTTCGAGCAGAACAAGGCGAAATACGCCGCACCGGAATATCGCAAGATCGCATATATCAAGCTCGAGCCTGCCGACATTGCCGACTCAGCTTCAATTTCTGACGAAGAAGTTGCTAAAGACTACGAGGCTAACAAGAAGCGCTACACAACGCCCGAAACACGGACGATTGAACAGCTGGTTTTTGCAAATGCCGGGGAAGCAGAAGCCGCCGTGGCCGCCACTTTGAGTGGATCAACATTCGATTCGATTGTTGCGGCCCAGGGCAAGACCATGGCCGATGTTCTGCTTGGCACGTTCGAAAAGGACAAAGTTGTTGATCCAGCGATTGCGGAAGCCGCATTCGGCCTCGCACTCAATACGCCGAGCGGCGTGGTCACCGGTGCGTTTGGCCCCGTCATCTTGCGGGTCACAAACATCAAGCCGGAAGTTGTCAAAACGCTGGATGAAGTGAAAGAGCAGATTCGCAACGATCTGGCGCTTCTCCAGGCCAACAATCAGTTGCTCGACGTGCACGACCGTTACGAAGATGCGCGGGCCGGCGGATCAACTCTTGAAGAAGCAGCGGCCAATCTGAAACTGAAAGTCGATACCATCGAGGCGGTGGATCGCGCGGCGCAGGCGCCGGATGGCTCCGTTATCAACACTATCCCGGCGTCAGCTGATCTGCTCAAGGCGGCATTTGAATCTGAACAGAACATTGAGAACCCGCCGATCAACATCGGTTCGACCGGCTTTGTCTTCTACGAGGTCAAGTCTGTGACAGCTGCGCGCGACCGGACCCTCGACGAGGTCAAGGAGAAGGCGGCTGCCGACTGGATCACCGAGGAAACCGAACGTTTGTTCTCGACCAAGGTGGCGGAACTCGAGAAACGTCTGCGTGACCGAAATGATTTTGACGCTATCGCGTCCGAGCTCAATCTAACCAAGGAAACCAAGCGCGGCCTCAGGCGCGGCGCCGACGATGCCGATCTTGGGACGGCCGGCGTAACGGCCATCTTCGGTGTCGCTGAGGGGGGTGTTGGATCGGCGATCGCGCCCGATGACAGATCGCGGAATCTGTTCAAGGTCACGGAAGTATTTGAGCCAACAGGCGCCGGGCCAGATGCGGTTCCCGCTGAAAACCAGCAGGCGTTTGCGTCTGGACTGGCTGACGACCTGCTCGATCAATTGGTTTCCAAACTACAGGGCGAATATGGCGTCACCACCAATCCGGCGGCCATTCAACAAGCCTTGAGTTTCTGACGGCAGGCTGATGAGCGAACTCAAAACCTATATCGCCAAAGTGGCAACGGGAGCGTCCCTCACCTTTGACGAGGCGCGGCAAGCGTTCGACATTGTCATGTCTGGCGACGCCACGCCGTCTCAGATCGGTGGCTTCCTGATGGCGATGCGTGTGCGCGGCGAGACCGTCGGTGAAATATCCGGCGCAGTCGCAACGATGCGGGACAAGATGACCCGGGTTGTTGCGCCGCCGAATGCTGTCGACATCGTCGGCACCGGCGGCGACGGTTCGCACAGCGTCAACATATCGACTGCATCTGCATTCGTTATCGCAGGCGCGGGCGTGCCGGTCGCGAAGCACGGCAATCGTGGCCTGTCGTCCCAGACTGGTGCAGCTGATGTCCTGACCGCACTTGGAATCAAGATCGAGCTGACGCCGGAAGCAATTGCAGCCTGTATCGCCGATGCCGGCATCGGTTTCATGTTTGCCCCGTCACATCATCCGGCGATGAAATATGTCGGCCCCTCACGCGTCGAACTTGGCACCCGCACGATTTTCAATCTGCTCGGGCCCCTGTCCAATCCGGCGGGCGTTCGCCGGCAAATGGTGGGCGTGTTTTCGCCCGAATGGGTTGTGCCGATTGCGCACGCCCTGAACGGCCTTGGCTCTGAACATATCTGGGTCGTCCATGGCGACGGTTATGATGAGATCACCGCGACCGGCGAAACCAAGGTCGCCGAGCTGAAGGATGAGAAGGTCAGCGAGTTCACAATCTCGCCCGAACAGTTTGGCCTGGGTCGCTACGCCAAGGCCGACCTTGCAGGCGGTGATGCAGCCTATAACGCGGCCGCGCTGCGCAATGTGCTGGACGGCAAGTCCGGCGCGTACCGTGATACGGTGCTGATGAATGCCGGCGCCGGTCTGGTGGTCGCCGGTGTAGCGCCCGACTTGGCAGAAGGCATTGCGCGCGCCGCCCAATCCATCGACAACGGCAGCGCGACAGCAGCGCTCGAGCGGCTGGTAAAGGTGTCGAACCGGTGACTGATATCCTGCGCAAGATCGAAGCCTACAAGCGCGACGAGATCGCAGCCGCTAAGGCGTCGGTTTCGCTCGCCGACCTCAAGGCCCGCATCGCCGAGCAGGGACCGCCACGCGGCTTCGCCAATGCATTGCGTTCCACCGAAGCAGAAGGCCGGTTCGGGCTGATCGCTGAAATCAAGAAGGCGAGCCCGTCAAAGGGCCTCATCCGGCCGGACTTTGACCCGCCGGCGCTGGCGCGCGCTTACGCAGAGGGCGGCGCAGCATGCCTGTCGGTGCTCACTGATGTGCCGTCGTTCCAGGGCGCGCCGGAATATCTGGCGCAGGCGCGCGCCGCCTGCCCGCTGCCGGCGTTGCGAAAGGATTTCCTGTTCGAGCCCTATCAGGTGTTTGAGGCGCGCGCCTGGGGCGCAGACGCCATCCTGATTATCATGGCAAGCGTCGATGACGACGCGGCAAAGGCGCTGCAGGATGCGGCCTTCGAACTCGGTATGGACGCGCTGATCGAAGTCCACGATGAAGAGGAAACCGAGCGGGCGCTGAAATTGTCCTCGCCGCTGATCGGCGTCAACAATCGCAACCTGCGCACATTCGAGGTTTCACTAACGATATCCGAGCGCCTTGCGAAACTGATTCCTGATGACCGTCTGCTCGTGGGTGAAAGTGGCGTTTTCACTCATGCCGACTGCCTGCGGCTGGCGGATTCCGGCATTCGCACTTTCTTGGTCGGCGAAAGCCTGATGCGTCAGCCCGATGTCACCGCTGCCACGCGGGCGCTGTTGACCGGCGCTGTCGCCGAGGCCGCCGAATAACGTGGCGGGGCTGACGCATATCGGCGCTGACGGCGCGGCCAACATGGTTGATGTCGGCGGCAAGGCCGATACCGAACGCGTCGCAACCGCTGAAGGCGCTGTCATCATGCAGCCTGCGACGCTGGACATGATTCTGGCCGGTAACGCCAAGAAGGGCGACGTGATCGCAACGGCCCGTATCGCGGCGATCATGGCGGCCAAGCGGACCCACGAACTGATCCCGCTCTGCCATCCATTGATGCTGACCAAGGTGTCGGTCGACATCGAGCCCGATACCACCCTGCCCGGTTTGCGCGTTACCGCGCTCACCAAGGTTACCGGCAAGACAGGCGTCGAGATGGAAGCATTGACCGCCGTTTCAGTCGCCTGCCTGACGATTTATGACATGGCCAAGGCGGTTGATCGCGACATGGAACTGGCCGGCATTCGCCTGACGCAAAAATCAGGCGGCAAATCGGGCGATTATCGCCGGGAAGGCCGCTGACCATGGCGCTGTTGCCAGTCGCCGATGCCACCGCCCGGCTGCTCGACGGCGCTGCTCCCCTGCCCGCAGAAATCGTTCCGATCGGAGAAGCCGCTGGCCGCGTGCTCGCATCTGACTTGAAGGCACTGCGTACCCAGCCTCCGTTCGACGCTTCTGCAATGGATGGTTATGCCGTGAGGGCGGCCGATCTCGCCGAGACGCCTGCTACCTTGAAAGTGGTCGGACAGGTGGCTGCTGGCCAGGTATTTGACGGCTCTGTCGGCCCCGGCCAAGCGATGCGCATCTTTACCGGTGCACCGATTCCAGATGGCGCAGACTCGGTGCTGATCCAGGAGAATGCCCGGGTTGTCTCTGTCGACGTGATCGAGGCGATGGAGCCTTTGGCAAAAGGCCGTAACGTTCGCCTGCAAGGGCTTGATTTCAAGGAAGGTATGCCAATCCTGCCTGCCGGGCGCATGCTTGATCCGGCAGCGCTGTCGCTGGCTGCAGCGGCAAACCACGCGGAACTCCCGGTGGTGCGGCGGCCTGTCGTCGCGATCATGGCGACGGGTGACGAATTGCTGCCTCCCGGCAGCACTATGAAGCCCGGAAAGATCATCGCCTCTAATTTCTATGGCGTTGCGGCCATTGCGCAGAGCGCCGGGGCAAAAATCCTTGACCTCGGCATTGTTCCTGATGACCGCGCGCTGATCGCCAATGCGCTTCAGTTGGCAATCGAGAGCGGAGCGGATGTGCTCGTGACGCTCGGCGGCGCTTCCGTTGGCGATCATGATCTGGTTCGGGGTGTCATGACTGAGGCCGGCATGGCGCTCGGCTTCTGGAAAATCGCGATGCGGCCCGGCAAGCCGCTGATGTTCGGCAGGCTGGGAACCCTTAGAGTGCTGGGCCTGCCCGGCAATCCGGTTGCGAGCCTCATTTGCTCGCATCTGTTCTTGGCCCCGCTGGTGGCGCAGCTGGCGGGCCGCCCCTATAGACTGGACGAGCGAACTGCCCGCCTTGCCGTGGCGATGACCGAAAACGACCAGCGTCAGGATTATGTGCGCGCGGCGGCTGAATGGCACAACGGCGATCTCGTCGCGACACCATTCACAATCCAGGATTCGTCCATGCTGCGCACGCTGACTGACGCCAACGCGCTGATTGTCCGCGTACCTTTCGCCCCTGCCGCCAAAGCCGGTGATGAATGCAGGGTCATCTTGCTGCGATAGCCCGAAATGACTGCCTTACACGGCGCCGGCGCTCATCACCCGGCCTGACGCAGGGACAAGTCCGACTGCATGCGGCGTTACAGCGATCAGCCAAGCCAGCATATGAGCGAGCAGTTCCAACACGCGACAGGCGCTGTAAGGCCATGCCTCTCTCGCCGCCTGATCGCACAGGTCGTTAGTTGTTCCCTGTGCGCAATTTCACAAAAATGCTTGGACATGCCAGTCTGCTTTGTTACCTCAGAGTTCTTAACATCCGCCCAAAACCCTGCGGGCGGCAGAAATTCATTCGGGAGATCAACATGACAATCACACGGCGCACACTTCTCGGTTCGGCCGCAGCCATATCAGCGCTTGCCGTCACGCCGGCGTTTGCCCAGCGCACCTTCTTCGGCATCGCCACCGGCGGCACCGGCGGCACCTATTATCCGCTGGGTGGCATGTTGGCGCAGCTCATCTCCAACACCGCTGACCTGAACGGCGGAAAAATTTCGGCCACCGCTGAAACCGGCAACGCCTCGGTGGCGAACGCCCAGCTGCTCGGCAGGTCCGAGATTGAATCGGCTTTTGTCGCCGCCGATATTCTCGACGCCGCCTACAAGGGCGTGAACCAGTTCGACGCTGGCAAGCTGGAAAACCTGCGCGCCATCGGCGCTCTTTATCCGGAAACAGTGCAGCTGGTGGTGCGCGCCGACAGCGGCATCGAAAAATTCGAAGACCTGAAAGGCAAGTCGGTCTCGTCCGGCGCCCCGGGCTCGGGTCAGTATCAGCTGCTCGGCGACCTGCTCACCGCCCACGGCATGAAGCGCGAAGACGTCACAGACGACCATTCCTCGTTTGCGCAGTCGGTCGACAAGATCAAGGACGGCAACCTCGCCGCCTCGCTCATCACCGCCGGTCTGCCCACCTCATCGGTCACCGATCTCGCTAACGGTCACGACATCCGCATCATTCCGCTCGCCGGCCCGGCGATTGCAAAGCTGCAGGAAAGCCAGCCCTACTACGCCAACGCCAAGATTCCGGCGGGCAGCTACAAGGGCGTCGCAGCTGATGTTGATACGCTCGCTGTCCGTGCCATCTGGGCGACGCATGCCGGAGTGTCGGACGATATCATCTACGCCGTGACCAAGGCGCTCTATGAAAACACCGAAACGCTCGGGCAGGTGCATCCGATGGGCAAGCAGATTTCGGTTGAGACCGCGCTCGAAAGCGTCTCCATCCCGGTTCATCCCGGCGCCCAGAAATATTACGACGAGAAGGGCATCAAGAAGTAATGAGCCCGCATTCGCGGTCTCGCATCATGGCAATGGCGGTCTTGGCCGCCATTGCGCTGTCGCCGGGCGTTTTCCCGGCGGCGGCTGCATCGCTGTGCCTTCTGGCCAGCGATGACGGACGCGAGCTTGCCCGCCGCGAGCTTGGCCCCGGCAATACCTTTTCGCTTTCCTTCATTCATTCGGTCTCAAAGACCCCTGTCACCGACAGCTACAAGGTTGATGGCGGCATGATCGTCCAGACGGCCGAGATTTTTCAGGCCCACGGCGCAGGCCTGCCGTCCAATACGGCCGACGCAGGCGTCACCGGCTGGCGGCATGACGACGGCCGTTTCATCATCGACATGCGCCGGCCCATGGGCCCGATTCGCCTGCGGGTTCAGGCCGCCTATCGCAACACATTGCACATTGACGGGGCAAACCTGCCACTCGCCAGCCTTGGCCAGCAGGTTCTGATCCTCGCCTCCTGCCACAAGGACATAACTCCGTGAGCCAGACGCCGCACCAGACCGACCGCGACGACGACGCCCCCACCGCCGACGAAGTCGAGGCGCTGGTCCGCGAATATGATTCTGAATCCAATTTCCGCAACCTGGTCGGGTTCACTGCCAAGCTTGTAACAGTCGCCTCGGTGTCGCTGTCGCTGTTTCACGTCTACACAGCCGGTTTCGGCCTGCTGAACGAGGTGACGCACCGCACCATCCACCTCACCTTCGTGATCGGTCTGATCTTTCTGGTGTTTCCGCGCAAGCGCGCCCACCCGACGCGGCGCATCTGGGGCCAGTCGCTCATCTTCGCCGCGTTTTATCTCTACATCCTCTATGATTTTGCCAAAACGCTGCCCGAGAGCGGCACAAAATACGCCTTCATCATCGCCATTCTGATATTGATCGGGCTGACCATGCCGTTCAACCGGCGCGGCGCAGACCCTGAAAAGGTGGCGCTGCGTGACTGGATTTTTGCCGCCGTCGGCGCCGGTTTCTCGGCCTATCTCACCATCTTCTTTGACTGGATTTTCATCGAGAACGTTGGCAATCCGCCTACCCCGGTCTACATGATGGGCCTCATCGCCATCATCATGACGCTGGAGGCCACCCGCCGCACCATGGGCCCGACGCTGGCCTATATCGGCATTGCCTGCCTGCTCTATGGCCTCTTCGGGCCGTATCTGCCGGGTATCATGGGCCATCGCGGCTACAACATCACCCGCATCATCAATCATCTTTATGTCGGCACCGAAGGCATCTATGGCGTCGCTGTCGGCGTCGTCGCCACCTACGTCTTCCACTTCGTGCTGTTCGGCATTTTGGCGCAGATGAGCGGCCTTGGTCAGTTGTTCATTGATCTCGCCACAATTGTCGCCGGCCGTGCGTCCGGCGGTCCGGCAAAAGTATCGGTTGTCTCGTCGGGCTTCTTTGGCATGATTTCGGGCTCGCCCATCGCCAACACGGTCACCACCGGCGCATTCACCATTCCAATGATGAAAAAGTCCGGCTTTTCCGGCCGGTTTGCCGGCGCGGTTGAGGCATCAGCGTCCTGTGGCGGCCAGATCACGCCACCGATCATGGGCGCGTCCGCCTTCGTCATGACCGAAATGCTCGGCGTGCCCTATAACGAGATCATCCTCATCGCCATCGTGCCGGCCATCTTTCACTACATAGCCATCCTGCTGATGGTGCATCTGGAGGCCAAGAAGCTAGGGCTCGCCGGCATGTCGGCAGACAAGATCCCGCAGTTTCGCGCCGTGCTTGCCCGCTCCTGGCATCTGTTCATCCCGCTCGTTGCGATGGTGACTCTGCTCCTGATGCAATATACGCCGTTCCTGGCAGCCTTCTGGGGCATCATCCTCACCATTGTGTTCTCCTACGTGCCGCTGGTCATGCGCCTGTTTGGCAACACCACGATGGACCAGTCGACCGTGCTCACCCCGCCCCGCCTGATCCGCGGCTTTGAAGACGGCGCCAAGTTTGCACTGGCCATTGGCGCAGCCTGCGCCTGCGTCGGCTTCCTGCTTGGCATGACGACGCTCACGGGCCTGGGCTTCAAGTTCTCCGCCGCCGTGGTGCAACTGGCCAACGACGTCGCCCAGTTTGTCATGGCCATCGACTTCACCGGTCTGCTCACCGAAAAGGGCCTCGCCCTGTTCTTCGGCCTGGTGTTTGTCGCCGCCGCCTGCATCATCATGGGTGCCGGCATCCCCACAACGCCGACCTACATCATCCTGGCGTCCATCGCCGCACCCGCGCTGCTGCAGTTCGACGTGCCACTCATCGCCACCCACTTCTTCGTCTTCTATTTCGGCGTTTTGGCAGACGTTACGCCACCGGTGGCGCTTGCCGCCTATGCGGCGGCAGGTCTTGCCCGCTCCGACCCTATGACCACAGGCACCACGGCGTTCCGCCTCTCCATGGGCAAGGCGCTGGTGCCGTTCATGTTCATCTACGCGCCAAGCCTGCTGTTCGTGAACTTCACATGGGTCGAGTTCATCACGGCGCTGCTGTCGGGCATGCTTGGCATCGTCGCGTTGTCGGCCGCCTATATCGGCTGGTTCAACCGGCCCATTCTGTTGTGGGAGAAGATCATGCTCACACTGGCAGGACTATTGTTGATTTCACCCAACTGGATCGCCATTGCGATTGGCACTGTGGTGGTCATCGCCATCCTGTTCCGGCCAGCGCCACGCACCGCGCTGCCAGCTTAGAGCGTGAGTGTCGGCACTTATCCTCTCCCTCCTGAGGAGGGAGAGGTGGGGAGCGCAGCGGGGCGGAGATGGGGAAACCTGAATCCATCTGCGCTGTCCTGACAAGAATCGACCACGCTTATCGACCGGATATGACCCTCTATTTCGCCTTCGGCTCCAATATGGATTTTGCCCAGATGGCGGCGCGCTGCCCAAGCACGCGCACCGTCAGTATTGGAGAATTGCCCGGCCACGAATTGCTGTTCCCGCACTTCTCGGCCGCCCGCCAATGCGCCGTCGCCGGTTACGCCGCCGCGGCGGGAAAGTCCGTCTGGGGCGTCGTCTACGACGTGTCCGACCCGGACCTTGCCCATCTCGACACGTTTGAAGGGTTCGATCCTGCGCGCGACCGGGCATTGAACAAATACAATCGCGTCCAGATAAACATTGCGGCCATTGGCGGCGTGCTCGATTGCATGACCTACCACGCCACCCCGCACGACGTGCCCGGCCTCACAAGCCGCGCCTATCTCGGCCAATTGATCGCCGGTGCCCGTCATCACGGCCTTCCGGCCGGCTATGTCGCGTTCCTCGAACGTGTACCGACCTTGCCGGAGTAGAGCATCATCCGGGCAGCACGCCACCTGCGTTCGCCAGCGCCTCGGGCGTATCGACATCAACCATCGCGCCTGGCCCGATATCGACATCCACAACTTCGAAACGCCCACTCTCCATCAGCGCACGCGCTCCCGCATCGCCTTCCACCAACGCCAGTTCGGCGAAGGCCGCGCGCGGCAGGATCACCGGATTGCCACGCTTGCCGCCCGATGACGCCCGCACAATAGCCTGCCCCCCTGCTCGGCCAAACTCCTTGATCAGCCGGTTCATGTCAGCCACCGTCACCTCCGGCATATCGCCCAGCGCCACCAGTGCCGCGTCGGCGCTTTGAGGCACAGCCACAATGCCCGCCTTCAGCGAGGTCGACAGCCCGTCGGCAAAATCCGGATTTGCCGCCAGCATCAGGTTCAGGCCTTCCAGCGCCTTCGCCACCGCCACGCCCTGGTGGCCAGTCACCACAGTCACGCCCCGGCTCTTGCTTGCCAGCGCCCGCTCGGCCACGCGGCGCACCAGCGGCTCGCCATCAAAGATCGACAGCAGCTTGTTCGGCCCGCCCATGCGGGTCGATCTGCCTGCTGCCAAAATGATCGTGTGGATGCGCGGAGCGCTCATCTCGTTCTCGCGCGGCTGTGGCCGGGTCGGGATTTCCATCAACAGTCCGCCGACCCCCATACCGGCAATGTCGCCATCGGTCACGCGGATCCCGGCAACCAGCCGGTCCAGCACCCAGTCAAACCCGTTATCCTTGGGGCTGCGGGCGCAGCCCGGCGCGCCCAGCACCGGCTTGCCGCCCACCTCGCCGACAATGATCAGATTGCCCGGATCAACCGGCATGCCGACCCGCACGACCCGTCCGCCGGCTGCTTCGATTGCAGCTGGAATGACATCAGCCCGGTCACTCATGGCGGAAGCCCCGAACACCACCACGATGTCATTGGCGGGCAGTATCTTGCCAATCGCCGCCGTCACTTCGTCCGCCCGGTGCCCGACCCGCAGCTCGGCTGTGAGCTGTGAGCCCGAACGGCCCAGCCGCGCCTCGGTCACCCGCAGCGTCTTGTCCATCACACTGGCTTTGAGGCTTGGCAGCACCGTCTGCACCACGCCGACCCGCTTTGGCGCAAACGCATGCACCTCTAACGCCTTGCGATCCCGCGCCAGCGTCAGCGTCTTGCCCAGCACCGCGCCTGCAACCGCAAACGGAATGATCTTGACCGTCGCCACCATCTGCCCGGCAGCCACCGGCGCATGTTCCGGCAGCGTCGCCAGTGTGATCGCCGGATCGACCCTGTTGATCGAATCGACCAGCGCCCGGTCGACGGTAAAAACCCCGGCATGGGTCGCATGCAGGTTCACCCGTCCGGTCGCCGGCGCGCGCCGCTCCACGCCGTCGGCCTGCAAGGCGTCGGCCAGCCGCTGCGCCGCCGCGTCTTCGTCCACGTCACCGGCATCAAGAACCGCAGCGATCACTTCGCCCACGCCTTCGCTGGCCAGCGTTGCGAGATCATCAGCGGTGAGCCGGTGACCCTTCTTCAGGCGCTTGTCGCCTGTCATCGTCGCATGCGCCAGGACTGCGCCGAGCGCATCCGCCGTCGCGACCGGACCAAACCTCATGCCGCCTGACCCTTGCCTGTTCCGAGCCCGCGCGTGCGCAGCGCCCGGATGATCTCGGCCAGCACTGCGACTGCAATCTCGGCCGGGCTGGACGCGCCGATGTCGAGACCGATCGGCGCGCGGATCGCCGCCAACTGTTCGGGACCAGCGCCCTCTGCCGCCAAACGCTCCAGTCTCTTTGCATGTGTCTTGCGGCTGCCCAGCGCCCCGACATAAAAGCACCCGGCATCAAGTGCGGCCTTCAGCGGATAGTCGTCGATCTTCGGATCATGTGTCAGCGCGGCAACCGCCGTGAACGCGTCGAGCGGCCGGCCTGCCAGCACCGTCTCCGGCCAGTCCGCCGCCAGCGTCACACCGGTGAACCGTTCCTCGGTCGCAAACGCCGTGCGCGGGTCGATCACCTCGATGTCGAACCCGGCGATCTTCGCCATTGGCGCGAGCGCCTGACTGATATGCACCGCGCCGATCGCCACGATACGCGGCGGCGGCAGATGCACATTGATGAAGGCGGGTCCTGCTTCTGCTTCAACCGAACCCGACACGCCGGTGCGAAAGGCTTTCGCCACCGCCTCGCCAAGCGCGCCGTCCACCCCATCGCCTTCGCGGATCACCCTGTCCGCTCCCGTCGTCAGATCGGTCAGCAGAATGACGGCGCGCCGCGCAGCCTTTTCGTCATTGACGGCTTTGATCGTCGCAAGATCCATCAGGCCACCGGCGTCACAAAAACTTTGATGCGTCCGCCGCATGACAGGCCGACTCGCCACGCGGTCTCGTCCGCGACGCCAAACTCCAGCATCTTTGGCTCACCGGTGCCGATCACGTCGACAGCTTCGGCCACGACCGCACCCTCGACACAGCCGCCCGACACCGAGCCTTCAAAATTGCCATCGGCGTCGATCACCAGATGGCTGCCGACTGGACGCGGGGCAGACCCCCATGTCTCGACCACAGTCGCCAGCGCCACGCCTCTGCCTTCGCCCTTCCAGACTTGTGCGATTGCCAGCGGATCAAGATTGGTGTCGTTCATCCTAGCCTCCTATGCCGCATGCTGTCCGGCTTCCGCCAGCCAACGCTTCACATCCACACCGCCAGGCCTTGCCGCCGAAAGGCTGGCGCACAGGTCGGTCAGCGCGTTCAGCGTATGCACCGGCCTGAACTCGTCAACATGCGGCAGCATCGCCCGCACGCCTCTTGCCCGCGCCTCAAATCCGTCGAAACGCAGCAGCGGGTTCAGCCAGATCAGCCGCCGGCACGATTTGCGCAGCCTCTCCATTTCCTCCGACAGGCCCGCCACATCGTCGCGCTCCAGCCCGTCGGTGATCAACATCACCACCGCGCCCTGCCCCAGCACCCTGCGCGACCACAGCCGGTTGAACTCATGCAGCGTCTCGCCAATGCGTGTGCCGCCCGCCCAGTCCTTCACGGCAATCGCCGCATCCGCCAGCGCCAGATCGGGATCGCGATGGCGCATCTGCCGCGTCAGGTTGGTCAGCCGCGTGCCGAAGACGAACGTATGCACCCGCCGGCGGTTCTCCGCCAGCGCATGCAGGAAATGCAGAAAGATGCGGCTGTACTGGCTCATCGAGCCGGAAATGTCGGCCAGCACCACCAGCGGCGGATGGATTTCGCGCGGCTCACGGAAGCGCGGCAGCATCAGCTCGCCGCCGGTGCGCGCCGCCGCCCGCATCATTGCCCGCGGGTCGACGCGGCTGCCGCGCGGGTCCGGCTTGAAGCGCCGGGTGCGCACCAGATCATGCGGCAGCCGCAGCTGCGCAATCGCCTTGCGCGCCTCGGCCAGTTCCGCCGCCGACATCTGGGCAAAGTCCTTTGCGCGCAACAACTCATTGCCCGACACGGTCAGCCGCGCATCGATCTCGATCTCCGGCGTCGGGTCTTCGTTCTGCTGCTTCTGGTGGCCTTCAAACATGGCCTGGCTGACGCGGTTTTCGGCAGCGCGCGGCTTCTGCTTCTCGCGCTCGGCCATGGCGACAGGCGAAAACATCGCGATCATCTTTTCGATCAGCTCGCGCGATTTCCAGAACAGCCGGAAGGCCTCGTCAAACACCTCGTGATCCTCGTGCCGCGTCACCAGCACCGCATGCAGCGTCCAGTAAAAATCATCGCGGGAACCGATACCCGCCGCCAGCACCGCGTCAATCGCGTCCACCACCGAGGCCGGCCCGACGCGCATTCCGGCCTTGCGCAACGCACGGGCAAAATAGACGATATTATCGGCGATCCTGCCGTCCGGGTTGGCAGCAGCACTCATTCGGCAGCCGTCGACAGTTCCGCCTTCACCTCCTTGAGGATGCGGCGGCCCTCACCCTGCTCGATTCGGGCAATGTCGTCCTGGTATTTCAGCAGCACCCCGATCGTGTCGGACACGGTCTCGGGATCGAGCGCCACCTTGTCGAGTTCGGTCAGGGCGCTTGCCCAGTCAATCGTCTCGGCTACGCCCGGTTGCTTGAACAGGTCGATCTGGCGCAGCTTCTGGATGAAGGCGACGACCTCCGCCGACAGGCGCTGGTTGGCTTGCGGCACTTTTCTGCGCACGATCTCCAGTTCGCGCTCGGCATTTGGATAGTCCACCCAATGGTAGAGGCAGCGCCGCTTCAGCGCGTCATGGATCTCGCGTGTCCGGTTGGTGGTGATGATGACAATCGGCGGCTCCTCCGCCTTGATCGTGCCAAGCTCCGGCACCGTCACCTGGAAGTCTGACAATATCTCCAGCAGATAGGCTTCAAACGCCTCGTCGGTGCGGTCCAGCTCGTCGATCAGGAACACAGGCGCCGCGCCCGGCTTGCCGGTCAGCGCATCCAGCACCGGCCGGCGGATCAGGTAGCGCTCGGAGAAGACATTGCGCTCCATGTCCTTGCGGTCAACCTTGCCGGCGGCTTCCTCCATTCGGATTTCGATCATCTGCGCCGCATAATTCCACTCATAGACGGCGGACGACACGTCGAGCCCCTCGTAGCATTGCAGGCGGATCAGCCTCCGGCCGAGCGACGAGGCCAGTACCTTTGCAATCTCGGTCTTGCCGACGCCCGCCTCACCTTCGAGAAACAGCGGCCGGTTCATCTTCAGCCCGAGATAAAGCACGGTCGCCAGCGAGCGGTCGGCGACATAGTCGCCGCCGGTCAGCAGGTCGAGCGTCGCGTCGATCGAAGTGGGAATGCCTCGCGGCTCAGCCATTGGTTTGTTTCCAGGCGGCAAGCGGCCGATCACAACACGCGATACGACCGGTTGAAATACATCAGCGGCGAAAAACTATCGCCGATGCGCACCCCTGTCACCTTGCCATAAAGCACACGATGAGTGGCCATGTCGGCCCATTCGGCTACTTCGCAATCAAATGTCGCAACCGAATCGGTCAGCACCGGTGCGCCCGTTGTCAGTGTAGTCCATTGGCCTAGCCCGAACCGTTCGTCTTGCGACAACCCGGTCAAGCCGGAGAAGCCGTTAGCGAGTTCCTGATGCTGTTCGCCAAGCGTGTTCAACGCAAAGCGGCCATTGTCCGAAAACAGCGCGTTCGAATGGTTCTCGCGGTTGATGCAGACCAGGATCATCGGCGGCCGGTCGGATACCGAGCAGGCGGCGATCACGGTCGTGCCACGCCGCCCGGCCGGCCCGTCTGTCGTCAGCACATGCACGGCGCCGGCAAAACGGGCCATCGCATCACGATAAAGCTGCGGATTGAATTCAGACTTGCTCAGCACTGGTCTCTTCCGGTTCCTGTCCGAATATAGGGTCAGCGTTTGCGCCCGCAAGCAAGCTCTGTCGTTGCGCCAGTCAAGCCGACCGGTTAGGTCTGCGTCGCTCGATCACTTTTGCAGGAGAACAAGACCCGTTATGCGCCTGCCCGGCCTCATCCTGTCTCTGACGCTTGTGTTGCACGCACCAACGGTGCTGGCTCAGCAGACGCGCATCGGTCTGGCGGCTCCGCTCTCGGGCCCTTCGGCAATTCTTGGTCAGCAGATGCAAGCGGGTGCCCGAGCCGCCGCCACCGCCGCAGGAGCGGACCTGACCATTGCCGACGACGCCTGTACGGCTGAAGGCGGCGCGGCCGCAGCACAAGCCTTCATCGCCGCAAATGTATCCATTGCCACCGGCTTCCTCTGCACCGAGGCTGTCGAGGCCGCACTCCCCTTGCTCAAGAATGCTGGCATCCCGGCGCTTGTCACCGGTGTGCGCACCAACAGTCTGACCGATCGGCGAACGAAGACCGGCTGGCTGGTCGCCCGTCTTGCGCCACGCGCCGACGCCGAGCTTGCAGCAGCAACGAGTATCCTGATCGAACGCTGGCGTACCGAACATTTTGCGATCGTGGACGACGGCACCATCTATTCGCGCGAACTGGCGGAAGGGTTTCGCAACGCCGCCGAACAGGCCGGTCTGAAGCCGGTCTTTATCGACACCTACCGGCCGCAGCTCGACAACCAGATTGCGCTTGCCGGGCGTCTGCGCAAGGCCGGCGCAACACATGTCTTCATCGCCGGCGACCGCGCAGACATCGCAATCATCGGCCGCGACGCCGCCCAGCTCAACTATCCGCTGACCATCGCCGGCGGCGAAGTGCTGCGCGCCACACCCGACGAGGTCGATCTCACCAATGGCACGCTGATGGTTGGCCTGCCCGAATGGGCCGACATCGCCGACCCCGAGGCGGTCGCCGCCCTGCGCGCTGCCGGTATCGAACCGGAGGGTTACGTTCTACCCGCCTATGCCTCGGTGCAGATCGCCGCCCAGGCCACCGCGCGCGCCACGGCTGAAAACAAACCCGCCTCGAACCTTCTTGCTGGCCAGACCTATCCGACCATCCTGGGCTCCATCCGCTTCACCGATCACGGTGAACGCGCCGGCAACCTCTACCGGCTCTACCGCTACCAGGATGGCCGCTTTGAAGAAGTGACACAGCCATGACATTTCGTACCGGCCCCAGAAATCTTTTGACCGACGTCGCCGGCTTGCGGGTCGGCAATGCAGGCGACCTGCGCCTGACATCCGGCTCGACCGTCGTGCTATGCGACGAGCCGGCGGTTGCGGCCGTGCAGGTGCTGGGCGGCGCGCCGGGCTCACGCGAGACAGACCTGCTTGAGCCACACAATTCAGTCGACTGGGTCAACGCTCTGGTTCTGTCGGGCGGCTCGGCCTACGGGCTCGACGCAGCGTCGGGCGTCCAGGCCGTACTGCGCCAGCGCGGCATTGGTTTCCAGTTTGGCGACAATGTCGTGCCAATTGTTCCGGCGGCCATCATTTTCGATCTCTATCCCGGCCTCGACAAGAGCTGGGACCGCTATCCGCCCTATCGGGAGCTCGGCTATGAGGCGGCGGAGCTGGCCAGCCTCGATTTTGACATCGGCACCCATGGCGCGGGCATTGGCGCGCTCGCTGCTGGTCTCAAAGGTGGCCTTGGCTCGGCCTCGACCGTGCTCGACAACGGCGTCACGGTCGCCGCCCTCGTTGTCGCCAACCCGACCGGTGCGGTCACGGTCAGCGGCACACCGCACTTCTGGGCAGCGCCATTCGAGATCGGCAGCGAATTTGGCGGTCTTGGTCTGCCGCATCCCATGCCAGCAGACGCCGCCGAACCGCGCACCAAGCGCAAGGAGTTCGCCCGTGCCGGGGCCAACACCACAATCGGCATCATCGCCACAGATGCAAAGCTTACCAAGGCGGCCGCCAAGCGAATGGCAATTGCGGCCCATGACGGGTTTTCGCGCGCCATCTGGCCAGCCCATTCACCAGTCGATGGCGACCTGATCTTTGGTCTGGCAACCGGCCGCAGCCCTGTCGTGCTCGATCTGGAAAGCTCGATCGATTTCTACGCCGCCGCCGGCTTCACCATGGCCCGCGCCATCGCGCGCGCCGTCTATGCGGCCACCCCCGCGCCAAACGATCTGTTTCCCGCCTGGCAGAAAAAATTCCGCTGAGCTTACTCCCCCGAAACGGTTTTGCGCCATACTGCACTGGAGGTCTTGTCTTGCCGACAAGACAAAAGCAGAAAGGAGCGGTTTGATGAGATACAAAACAGTGCTGCTGGCCAGCCTGATGTTCTCCGTTCCGGCTATCGCAGGCGATACGGCGTCTCTCAACATCCTGGGCTTTTCGCCTGACGGAAAGATTTTCGCATTTGAAGAATATGGCGTGCAGGATGGTTCTGGCTTTCCCTATGCCAACCGGTTCTACGTCAACACCGAAACCGACATGTTCAGCCCCGGCACCCCGATCCGCGTCCGGCTGGACGATGAGGCGGCAACCGTTGGCGCGGTGCGCCAGAAGGCAGCGGCCCGGGGCGAAACCGTCGTCACCGCCGCCGAATTATCTGAGAACCGGGGCAATCTTGCGGGGTTCAACGCTGTTACTGAACTTTCGGCTGACCCATATTCCATGAAGGTCAATCCGCGCCCGGTCGAACCTCCAATAGACGAGCCGGTTGAGATCAGACTGTCCGAATTTTCCCTCGCACCGCGTCCGGGCCAGTGTGACGGCATCGAAGGCGTCAAAGGGTTTCGCCTGACACGAATTGTCAACGGAACCGAGTCTGTTCTGGCCGAGGACGCTTCGGTTCCTGCCAGCCGGCATTGTCCGCTTGGCTACAGCATCGGCGGCATACAGACCTTCTACCCCGAATCTGGCCCGCCAGTCATGGCGGTCCTGATCGCCGTCCGGTCGTTCGGCTTCGAAGGCCCGGACTATCGCTGGCTGGCCGTGACGGGACGCCTGTAAGCGTGCTCGCTTTGCCCGGAGCACAGACAGGCGACACGCGTCCATCGCTTCTGGACCGGATTTGCCGATCCGTCCGGCTTGCTGCTCCGGGCTGGATCGAGGCCATTGCTGGATCCGTCCTCTGGGCTCTTCTGATGGGGATCGCCGCCGCGCTGTCTCTCATCCTCAATGGCTGGCAAAACCTTGATCGCATCGCCTTTGCGGCTGCGTTCTTTGCCGCTGGCGGTTTGCTGGCCTTTGCACCAGCCATCTGGCTAGGACGACTGTTTTCACGCGGCCGGACCGATGTCGGCTTTGCCGCCACCTTTCTGGCTTTGGCGGTCCTGACTGTCGGCATCACAGCTGTACTGACCGCGCTGCAATACCGCCAATATTATTCCGAATGGCATGACCACACCTTGACCGTCAGATGGTTCTTCCAGTTTGTCTTCACCACCGCCGCCGCCATCTACCAGTTTCTGGTTCTGGGTCTGCGCGCCTATTTTCCCTGCGCCTTTGTCGCGCTGATTGCCGCATCCTGGTGGAATGCGACCCGTTTGCGTTGAGCCTGCCGCACGCATCTGTTAGAGCGCGGCCTCACTCAATCGGAGAAGCGGCAGATGATCCCTCGCTATTCGCGCCCGGAAATGGTCGCCATCTGGTCGCCCGAAACCCGCTTCCGCATCTGGTTCGAGATTGAGGCCTATGCCTGCGAGGCACTAGCCGAGCTTGGCGTGATCCCCAAGGACGCGGCAAAGACGATCTGGGAAAAGGGCAATGCGGCCGTGTTCGACGTCGACAAGATCGACGAGATCGAACGGGTCACCAAGCACGACGTCATTGCGTTCCTCACGCATCTCGCAGAATTTGTCGGCCCCGACTCGCGCTTCATCCACCAGGGCATGACCTCGTCGGACGTACTCGACACCTGCCTTGCTGTGCAGTTGAGCCGCGCGTCTGATCTGCTGATCGCCGATGTCGACTCGCTGCTGGCCGCGATCCGCAAGCGCGCCTTCGAGCACAAGGACACCGTCACCATCGGCCGCTCGCATGGCATCCATGCCGAGCCGACCACCTTTGGCGTCAAGCTGGCGCAAGCCTATGCCGAGTTTTCCCGCTGCCGCGACCGCCTTGTTGCAGCGCGTGAAGAGATCGCCACCTGCGCCATTTCGGGCGCAGTAGGCACCTTTGCCAACATTGACCCGTTCGTTGAGGAATATGTCGCGAAAAAACTTGGCCTGAAGCCCGAGCCTGTCTCGACGCAGGTCATCCCGCGCGACCGCCACGCCATGTTCTTCGCCACACTCGGCGTTGTCGCATCCTCGATCGAGCGCCTTGCCACAGAAATCCGGCATTTACAGCGCACCGAAGTGCTGGAAGCCGAGGAATATTTCTCGCCGGGCCAAAAGGGCTCGTCGGCCATGCCGCACAAGCGTAACCCAGTGCTTACCGAGAACCTTACAGGACTCGCCCGTCTTGTGCGCGGCATGGTCACGCCGGCGCTGGAGAATGTGGCGCTCTGGCACGAGCGTGACATTTCCCATTCGTCAGTTGAACGCATGATCGGCCCCGACGCGACCGTGACGCTCGACTTTGCGCTCGCCCGCCTCACCGGCGTCATCGACAAGCTCGTCGTCTACCCGGCCAACATGGACAAGAACCTCAACAAGTTCAAAGGCCTGGTTCATTCACAGCGGGTGTTGCTCGCCCTGACCCAGGCTGGAGCCAGCCGCGAAGATGCCTACCGGCTTGTCCAGCGCAATGCGATGCGGGTCTGGGAACAAGGCGCGGACTTCCTCGAAGAGCTGCTTGCCGACAAGGAGGTTCGCGCCGCGCTCAGCGAAGCCGACATCCGCGAAAAGTTCGACATCGGCTATCATACCAAACATGTCGACACGATCTTCAGCCGGGTGTTCGGCAAGGCTTAGACCCTTTCAGGTCTAGACCCTTTCAGGCCCAAATGGAATCGTTCTGCCGGAGGGGATTTGGGCCAAG
>DAINRF010000032.1:0-45148 GCA_036742015.1 Mesorhizobium sp.
CGCCTCGCCATCGAGGAAACAGAACCGTTTCCATTTGAACCTGAAAGGGTCTAAGGATTTGACGTTGCCACGCCAGCCGCAACACAACATCCGCAATCGCAGCTGCGTGACACAAGGTTCATGCGGGAAAAAATGGTGCCCAGAAGAGGACTCGAACCTCCACTCCTTGCGGAACACGGACCTGAACCGTGCGCGTCTACCAATTCCGCCATCTGGGCAACGGGCGGTGATGTAAGCGGGCCAAGCGGGCGTGTCAACGCCTATTATGACGCGGCGCAAAACGAGTGCGCCGCGCCGGCCCGATCCATCAGGTCTTCAATATGGTCTTTGTCCTGACCGACGAATCATCGCGCAGCCGGTAGATCACCGGAATGCCGGTCGCCAGTTCCATGTTGACCACCTCGTCAGGCGTCAGCCCGTCCAGCGCCATGATCAGCGCGCGCAGCGAATTACCGTGGGCCGTCACCAGCACCGTGCGGCCCTTCAGCACCTGTGGCTGGATGGTGTGGATGTAATAGGGCCAGACGCGCGCGCCGGTGTCCTTCAGGCTCTCGCCGCCGGGCGGCGGCACGTCATAGGAGCGGCGCCAGACATGCACCTGCTCCTCGCCCCACTTCTTGCGGGCATCGTCCTTGTTGAGACCGGACAGATCGCCATAGTCGCGTTCGTTCAGCGCCTGATCGCGGATAGTCTTGAGGCGCGGCTGGCCAAGCTCGCCCAGTATCAGCGCATTGGTTTTCTGCGCCCGCTGCAGGACGGATGTATAGGCGAGGTCGAACCTGATCTTCTTGGCCTTCAGCGCCTTGCCGGCGCGCTTGGCTTCCTCGACGCCCAGTTCCGTGAGGTCTGGATCGCGCCAGCCCGTGAACAGGTTCTTCAGGTTCCATTCGCTCTGGCCGTGTCTGACCAGCACCAGCGTTCCCGCCATGTCGTTCCTCTCCTTGTTCAATCAGCCTTTCAGGCCGAGCACATCCAGCATCGAAAAAAGTCCGTTCCTGCCGCCATGCGCCCATAGAGCTGCCCTGACCGCCCCGCGCGCAAACAGCGAGCGGTCTTCGGCATGGTGCGACAGGGTGATGCGCTCACCGGGGCCGGCAAGGATCACCGAATGATCGCCGACAACCGAGCCGCCGCGCAGCGTTGCAAATCCGATTGCGCCCTGCGGCCTCGGGCCTGTGTGGCCGTCGCGCACCCGCACGCTCTGCCGCGCCAGATCAACCGACCGTCCCTCTGCGACAGCTTCGCCCAGCAGCAGCGCCGTGCCCGACGGTGCGTCCACCTTGTGGCGATGGTGCATTTCCAGGATTTCGATGTCGAAATCTTCGCCAAGCGCCGCTGCAGCCTGCTTTGCCAGCACGGCCAGCAGATTGACGCCGACGCTCATATTGCCGGACTTGACGATTGGCGTGTGCCGCGCCGCCGCTGCGATCCTCGCATCGTCTTCCGGCGAGCAGCCGGTCGTGCCGATCACATGCACGACATGGGCCTGCGCCGCATAGCCGGCAAACTGGACGGTGGCTTTCGGCACGGTGAAATCGAGTACGCCATCAGCCTTGGCAAACACCGGCAGCGGATCATCGGAAATCGCTACGCCTGCCTCACCAACGCCCGCCAGCAGGCCAGCGTCCTTGCCAAGATGTGGTGAGCCTGGCTGTTCGACGGCGCCCGACAGCACCACGCCATCCGAGGCCGCAATCGCGCGGATCAGGGTCTGGCCCATGCGGCCACCTGCACCCACCACCACCAGCCGCATCGGTTCACTCATGTTTTTGTCCCCGCCTTTGGGCGCTTGCCGCCGCGCTCCTGCCCGACTTTACGGTCGCCTTGCAGGAAGTGGAACCGCGCATAGACGCCGTCTTCAGCGACCAGGCTCTTGTGCGTGCCGGTTTCGACGACCCGCCCGTCATCCATCACGATGATCTGATCGGCATTGACCACGGTCGACAGGCGATGCGCAATGACCAGCGTGGTCCGGCCCTTCATCACCTGTTCCAGCGCCTTTTGCACCCGCTGCTCGGACTCATTGTCGAGCGCCGACGTCGCTTCGTCGAGCAATAGCACCGGCGCGTCGCGCAGGATGGCGCGGGCAATCGAAATGCGCTGGCGCTGGCCGCCAGACAGGGTGACGCCGTTTTCGCCAACCATCGTGTCCCAGCCGTTTGGCTGCTGCGAGATGAAATCGAACGCCTGCGCCAGCCGCGCCGCTTCCTCCACCTCGGCATCCGTCGCACCGGGGCGGCCATAGCGGATATTGTCGCGGATCGACCCCTCAAACAGATAAGGCTGCTGCGACACATAGGCGATCTGCCCGCGCAGCGACGCCTTGGTGACATTGGCGATGTCCTGCCCGTCGATCTCGATCACGCCGCTGGCCGGGTCGTAAAAATGCTCCAGCAGCGAGACCAGCGTCGACTTGCCTGCGCCCGATGGCCCGACAATCGCGGTTGTCTTGCCCGCAGGCGCGGTGAAGCTGACGTCACGCAGCACCGGCGTCTCAGGCGTGTAGGCAAAAGACACGTCGCGGAAACGCACCTCGCCCTTTGTCGCCTTCAGCTCGACAGCGCCCGGCCTGTCGCTCTGCTGCGGCTTGATGTCGAGGATTTCATAGATCATCCGCGCGTTGACCAGCGACTTTTCCAGGCTCACCTGCACACGCGCCAGCCGGCGGGCCGGATCATAGGCAAGCAGCAGCGCCGTGATGAACGAAATGACCGCACCGGGCGGTTGCTGGTCAACCGATGCGCGATAGCCTGCATAGGCGATGACGCCGGCAATTGCCGCACCCGCCAGCATTTCAGTGATCGGCGTCATCCGTTCGGAAACGCTGGCAATCCGGTTGGCGCGCTTCTCGGCGCTGTCGATCAGCACGCCGATACGTTTTGCCAGCAGGTTCTCCATGGTGAACGCCTTTACCACCTGCACGCCCTGCGTCGCTTCCTGCATTGCGCCCAGCAGACGGGAATTGACCTCAACTGCCTCGCGCGTTGCCCGCCGCAGCCTGCGCATCAAATAGTTGACGGCAAAGATGATCGGCGGGCCAATCAAAAGCGCAATCAGCGACAGGACAAAGTCCTGCATCAGCATCACTGCCAGCAGGCCGATCAGCGAAACACCGTCGCGGGCGATTGCGGTCAGCGTCTGCGATAGCAGATCGCGAATGCCGGTGACGTTTTCGGCGATACGTGCCGACAACTGGCCGGACCGGGTGGCAGTGAAAAAGCCGACGTCGAGCTTCATCAGATGGTCAAAGATGCGGCGCTGGTAGCGCGCCACCAGATTGTTGCCGACCTTGGCCAGCACCACTGCCTGCCCATAAGACGCCAGGCCACGGATTGTGAACGCGATCAGGATCGAACCCGCGATCACTGCAATCAGGTCCTGACGCTGGGCCGCAAACAGTTCGTCGACCACATCGCGCATGATCCAGGCCATGAAGGCGGTTGTGGCGGCAATCGTCAGCAGGCAGGCAATCGCGAACAGGTAATGGCCGAAATAGTCGCGCCCGTTCTCCGACAGGATACGCCGGATGACGGCGATCACCTCTCCGGGATTGGCTCGGGTCTTGTTGGGTCGCTCTGCTGGCAAATGGGTTCCGTTTCAATAGCCGTTTGGGCAAAAGAACCCAAGCTGGCCGTCTCATAACCGGACTGAAGCCGCTTGCCTATGCTCTATCGGCAACAAGAGCGCGACGGAATCGCGCTATCCAACCCGGTACCGGGCCGATTGAGGCGCTGTCAGGCCCGCCACCGCCGCCCGGCGGTCTCGATACCGAAACGGATCGGTGTGCGCGCATAGGCCGCCAGACCAGCGAGCGCTGCCGTTGGATGGGTGATCACATAGACCGGCATATGACGCAGCAATTCGCTGTGAGGCGCCTTATCCTCGAACGCAGCGCGGAAGCCGCTTTTCAGCAGCGCCGGCACGATCTTCTGGGCAATTCCGCCCGTCAGGTAAACACCGCCCTTGCTCATGAACACCAGCGCCAGATCGCCGGCGATACGGCCAAGGCAGGTGCAGAACATGTCGATTGTCTCGACGGCGACCTTGTCCGACTTGTCCAGTGCTGCCGCCGTGATTTCGGCTGGCGTGGTGAAACGCGGCGCAACACCATCTGCGGCGGCGACCGCGCGATAGAGATTGACCAGCCCGCGGCCGGACAGGATCTGCTCGCCCGAAATCCGCCCTTCGATCCGCTCGATATGCGGAAACACTTCGAAATCGCGCGGCGTGCGCGGACCCATGTCCATATGGCCGCCCTCGCCCGGAACCGGAATCCAGGTATTGCGGGCCAACACGAGGCCAGCGACACCAAGGCCGGTGCCCGGACCCAGCACCACGCGGCCGCCATTGGGTTCGGCGACGCCATTGCCGATGCGCACCATGTGCTCTTCACCGAGCGCAACGACGGCCAAAGCCTGCGCTTCGAAATCGTTCATCAGGATGATGTCCTTGAGGCCCAGCTGCCCGGCCATCGCCTTCGGGCGAACCACCCACGGACAATTGGTCAGCTGGATCTCGTCACCATCAATCGGACCGGCAATTGCCAGAACAGCCGATTTCGGCTGCACCGAAGTGCGGTCGAGGATCTGCGTCTGGATCGCTTCGTCGATGGTGGCGAAGTCAGCCGTCGAAAAAATCGGAAACTGTTTTGGTTCTGCATAGGAATCAATCAGGATTGCAAACCGCGCATTGGTGCCACCGATGTCCCCGATCAAAATCGGGAAATCCAGCACCACATCCTCAGCCCTCGCCATTATCGCGCCCTCTCCATTTCAGTCGCGGACCGGTGTTCGGCCATTGCCAGCACGATCTCGGCCGTCGCCTTGTTCAGCGCCATCGGGATGTCATAGACAATCGCCAACCGCATCAGGGCCTTGACGTCGACATCATGCGGCATTGGGGTCAACGGATCGACAAAGAACACCAGCGCGTCGATCAGGCCCTCGGCGATCAGTGCGCCAATCTGCTGGTCGCCACCAAGCGGCCCGCTCTTCATGCGCCGGACGTTGAGCCCCGGCATGCCCTCTTGAATCAGCGCCCCGGTCGTACCGGTGGCGACCAGATCGCATCCGGCCAGAAATGCCTCATGCGCGCGGCAGAAGGCGACCAGGTCGTCCTTCTTTTCGTCATGCGCAATGAGCGCGATCCGCACGATAGGTCTCCTGCCCAAGCTGCCGGTTAAATCGGTTCAAATGATCGCCGAACCTATAGCCAAGGCAGGCCGTCATTGGAAGGCCAATTTGGCTTTACTGGTTCGGATCAGGCCGGAACATCGGGATTGGCACGCGATCGAGCGGCACGTCGCCGGAAAATGCATTGGCCGTCACTGGCGGCTCGGCCGGCGTCGCTGCCAGCATCGGCGCCTGGCCCCTGCCGCGCACGGTCACCGCCGCCTCGTTGACTGGCGACGGTGCGTCAAGCACGGCCGCGCAGGCGGCTGGCAGCGCCGACAGTTTCATCACGTCGCGCGCCTTCGGCTTTGCCGGTCCGGTGGCTGGCCGCCACGGCTCTTCGGTGAACCACCAGGCCAGCGACTTGTCGCAACCGTCGCCCTTGGCGACGTCGGCCTGCCCCTTGCAGCCGGTCGAGCCCGGCTGGCAGCCGATGCGCACATGCATATGGTAGTCGTGGCCCCAGAACGGCCTCACCTTGGCGAGCCAGGAGCGATTTCCGGTCACCGTGTCGCACAGCTTCTTCTTGATGCCGGGATTGACCAGAATGCGTTCGACTTCCGGATAGCTCGCGGCGCGCTTGATGAGCTGCGTATGACCGTTTGTCCAAAGCTTGTCATAGACCAGATGGGTTTTTGGATTGACCATCAGCGTCGCGCTCATCTTTTCCCGCTCTGAACGCGACAGCGTGCGGCCCGGCATCGGCGTCAGCCAGATGTCAGCATCCAGCCCGATCTGGTGAGAGGCGTGGCCGGTCAGCATCGGCCCGCCGCGCGGCTGCGACATGTCGCCGATCAGCAGCCCCGGCCAGCCGTCAGACGCTGCATCGCGCGAGAACTTTTCCAGCAGGTTCACCAGTGCCGGGTGTCCCCAGCGCCGGTTGCGCGACAACCGCATGGCCTGCCAGTTCGGCCCGTCGGTGGCGATGGCGAGACCGCCCGAAAAGCAGCCCTTGGAATAGAAACCATAGGATTTTGCAGTGGTCGCCGCCGGCAGCGTCTTGGCGCCGAACAGGTCCTTGGCCAGCGGCTCAGCCACAGCGTCAACCGCCATGCCGCCCATCGCCAGCGCCACAAGCGCGGTCCTGACAATCGTCTTGATGTTGGCTTTCATCGTCGAATCCCGAAAGTCCCTGCGGACCTCTTCACAGCAAACAGTGGCGAAGCGTTGGCGTCGAATGGTTAATCAAAGGTAAATACCAGCCATTGTCATGACACGATTGCGCGACCTACCGCCAGTTCTGCTTCGCCCACATGCCTGCAAACGCCGTGCGATAGTCCGGCTGGCAGAACCGGTAGCCAACAGCTTTCAGTTTGGCGTTGGAGACACGTTTGGTCTCGCCGTAAAACGAACGTCCCATCGGCGACAGGTCGGCCTTCTCGAAATCAATCTCCGGCGGCGGCTCCACCCCCATCAGTCCCGCAGCAAAGGCGACAACATCCTGCGGCGGTGCGGGCTCGTCGTCGGTGACATTGAACACACCGGGCGTTGCATCTGCCGCCAGATGCGTCAGCGCACCTGCAATATCGTCGACATGGATGCGGTTGAAAATCTGGCCCGCCTTGACGATACGCCGCGCCGTGCCATTGGCCAGATTGACGAAGGCGTTGCGCCCCGGCCCGTAAATCCCTGACAGGCGCAGGACCGCCAGCGGCACGCCGAGCTTCGCCGCAAACGCCTGCCATTGCCCTTCGGCTTCCAGCCGGGAGTCCGAGCGCCCCGGCCGTGGACGGCATTCGCTCTCCTCGGTCACCCATGCGCCGTCATGATTGCCGTAGACGCCGACGGTCGACAGATAGCCGACCCAGCGCAAAGCCGGCATGTCGGCGCGGCCAAGGTCTTTGGCCGCCGCCAGAAACGGGTCGCCAGCTTCAGACGGCCCGGCGGAGACGATCAGATGCGTCGCCTGCGCCAGCTCATCGCGCAGACTTTGCGAAATCTCGCCGCCGTCAAATATTACAGCGTCGATGCCCAGCTTTTGCAGCCGCTGCAGCCCCTCTGGTGTGCGAGTGGTGCCTGCGGCGCGATGTCCGCCTGCCAGCGCTTGCGCCGCAAAAGCCCGCGCCGAATAGCCGGCCCCGATCAGCAAAAATCGTGTCATTCCGTATCCGTATCAACCATGTCGGATCGCCTGATCCCACTCGTCTCGCACCGACGCATCCGTCTCGTCTTGCCAGCGCACTCCCAGTTCATCAAAGGCCCGCGCCTCCAGCAGCCGTGACAGCGCCCAGACGGCGGCGCCACGCACCAGCGGCGACGGGTCGTCCAGCAGACCGCGGCAGGCAGACGCCAACCCGGCCTCGCCGGAGTTACCGGCAGCCACCAGCACATTGCGCAGAAATCTGTCGCGGCCGATCCGTTTGACCGGCGAGCCGGAAAACAAGGTCCTGAACGCGGCGTCATCGAGCAGCAGAAGATCGGCCAGCGGCGGCGCGTTCAGATCGTCGCGCGCCGCCAGCTTTGCCTCGCTCGCGGCGCTGGCAAACTTGTTCCACGGACACACCGCCAGACAATCGTCGCAGCCATAGATGCGGTTGCCCATCGCGACCCGGAACTCGTGCGGGATCGGCCCCTTGTTCTCGATCGTCAGGTAAGAAATGCAGCGTCGCGCATCGAGCTGGTAGGGCGCAGGAAACGCATTGGTCGGGCAGGCGTCGAGGCAGGCGTGGCATTTGCCGCAATGATCGATCTCCCGCGCATCTGGTGGCAGCTCCGCCGTCGTGAAGATCGAGCCCAGAAACAGCCATGAGCCAAATTCGCGGCTGACCAGATTGGTGTGCTTTCCCTGCCAGCCGAGGCCGGCGGCGGCTGCAAGCGGCTTTTCCATCACAGGCGCAGTGTCGACAAAGACCTTGACGTCGCCGCCGGCGCGGGCAGCAATCTTGCCCGCCAGTTCTTTCAGCCGGCCCTTGATCACGTCGTGATAGTCACGATTGCGCGCATAGACCGAGATCGTTGCGCGGTCGGGGCGCGTCAGGCTCGAGAGCGGATCGGTATCCGGCCCGTAATTCATCGCCAGCACGATGACGCTTCGCGCATCCGCCCACAGGTTCGAAGGCGACGTCCGCCGCTCGAATGTTTCCCTCAGCCAGTCCATCGAGCCATGCCAGCCAGCGTCGAGCGCATCCGCCAAATGCTGGCGTGCGGCATCAGGCGCGTCAGCCCCTGTCACAGCCACGGCGGCAAAACCGAGGCGTCTCGCCTCCGCGTCGATGAAGCGGCGCAGTTTGGCCGGATCGCGCACCGATCCGTGCCCCATATCAGAAATCCAGATCCGCGTAGTGCTGCGACGGCGCGAGACCGCGCACGCGGTCCATCAGCAGCGGCCGGAACGACGGGCGCGACTTGACGCGCGTATACCATTCCCGCGCCTGCGGGTTGCCTGCCCAGTCCACCTCACCCAGGTAGTCGAGCGCCGAGAGCGCCGCACCCGCCGCCAGATCGGCATAGCTGAAGCGGTCGCCGGCCATCCAGTTGCGGGTGCCGGCCAGCCAGTTGGTATATTTCATATGCTGTTTGACATTGGCGCGGGCAGCGCGGATCGCCGCTGAATCGGGGGCGCCGCCGCCCTGGGCCGCCGGCATCATCGGCTTGAACACACGTTCCCGCACCAGATGCCGGGTCACGTCATTCTCGGTCTTTTCCAGATACCAGGCGACAACACGCCTGATTTCGGCGCGCGCCATCGGGTCTTCGGCAAACAGCCGCTTGTCGCGCTTCAGCACGCCGCGCGTCTCGTCGATATATTCGGCGATGGCCGATGCGCCCACCACTGGCACGTCGCCTTCCGCCAGCAATACCGGCAGGTTGCCCGCCGGGTTCAGCGCCAGAAACTCCTTGCGCCGCGCCCAGGGTTTTTCTTCGATCAACGCCAGCTCTTCGCCGTATTCGCCAAAGGCGAGGCGAACAAAACGCGAAGCGGCCGACATCGGGTGATGGAAAAGGGTCAGCATTGTCCCAACCTTGCGGCGTTGCCGGTTGAAACCGGTCTGCCACTGGTATTTCTTGCCGGACGCGGCTACTGCTCGCCGGCCCGGATTCGCCCCGACCTATAGGGGTTGAACGAGGACCTGACAAGCAATCCGTCACACCGAATTCCCGGAGGCCGCCATGCAGGATCAGTCAATCGTCTCGGCAATACTGCTGGGTCTGATCGAGGGCTTGACCGAGTTCATCCCGGTTTCGTCGACGGGCCACATCCTGCTCGCCGGCCATTTTCTCGGCTTCAATTCGACCGGAAAGGTGTTCGAGATCGTCATTCAGCTTGGGGCGATCCTGGCCATCATCAGCGTCTATTTCGCGCGTCTGTGGAAGATGTTGGTCGATCTTCCAAGCGATGCGCGCACCCGCCGCTTTGTCGCTGGCATTCTGATCGCGTTCTTGCCGGCAGCCGCCATTGGCGCGCTGGCGCATGATTTCATCAAGACCGTGCTCTTTGAGACGCCGATGCTGATCTGCATCACACTCATTCTTGGCGGCATCGTGCTGCTCTATGTCGATCGCTGGGCGCTCAAGCCGAAATATCACGACGCGATGGATTTCCCGTTGCCGGTTTGCCTCGCCATCGGTTTCTTCCAGTGTCTGGCCATGATCCCCGGAACCTCGCGCTCGGGCTCAACCATTGTCGGCGCGCTGCTGCTGGGCGCTGACAAGCGGTCGGCAGCGGAGTTTTCGTTCTTCCTTGCCATGCCCACCATGGCGGGTGCCGTCGCCTACGACCTCTACAAGAACCGCGACGTGCTGTCGGGCTCGGATTTCACCGTCATCGCCATCGGCTTCATCGTCGCCTTCATCTCGGCGGTCTTTGTCGTGCGCTCGCTGCTCGACTACGTGTCGCGTCACGGCTACGCGCTGTTTGGCTGGTGGCGCATCATCGTTGGTCTGGTCGCTGGCGCAGCCTTGCTGGTTTTCGGCTAAGCCCGGCCAAGTCCGGCTGACGCAGCGGGTGCCCGCCAGCGGGAAACCCAGTTGGGTTGCCTTCGGCAAACCCAACCAGAATAGTCTGCCGGTCGGCCTTTCCCGCGTCGCAGACGCGGGGGCGACCGGTGGGCCGGGTGGATTTGGGTCAAATCCATCGGGCTTCGGACTTGGCCGGGCCACCAGCCCGTCCTTCGCCAAAGCCCTCGACCTTGGCCCAAATCCCCTCCGGCAGAACGATTCCATTTGGACCTGAAAGGGTCTAAGAGACTGTTTGGAAACCGCCAGGCCAGCCTCACGACTTTCCAGACAATCTCCAGGGCTTTAACCGCCAGGCCAGGTATCCGACAGCCGATATCCTTCCGGCCAGGGGTCCGACGGGTCCAGCATGTGCTGGTGAATGCCGGTGATCCAGCCCCGTCCGGAAATCTGCGGCACGATGGCCGGACGCCCTGCGACACTTGTTTCGCGGGCAATGCGGCCGGTAAAGCGCCCGCCAATCAGTGATTCCAGCTCAAGCGTGTCGCCCTGTATCATCTGGCCTCTGGCCGCCATCACCGCCATGCGCGCTGAGACCGCGGTGCCGGTCGGCGAACGGTCGATTTTTCCAGGCCTGATCGCCACCGCAGACCGGCTCACCCGGCGTCCGTCCTCATCGCGCACAGGACCGCAAAAGGCGCAGAATGAAATGTGATCCCAGTCAGGGTTTTCGGGATGTGAGAAGCCCAGCGCCGCATTTGCGGCATCAGAAATCTTCATGCCGGCGGCGGCCAGATCATTCGCCTCGCCGGGAACCAGTTCAAAGCCGAGTGCAGCCGCGTCGACAATCACAAATGAATCGCCGCCATAGGCCGTGTCGACAACAATCGTGCCCATGCCGGGCACTTCCAGCGGCACGTCGAGCTTGTCGGCAAACGACGGCAGATTGGTCACGGTGATCCGCTCTGCCTTGCCATCGCGGCATTCGGCCTCCACCTCGATCAGCCCGCCCGGCGCTTCCAGCACCATTTTCGTCACGGGTTCAGTCATTGGAATGATGCCGCTGTCGAGCAGCACTGTCGATACGCAGATCGAGTTGGAGCCGGACATGGGCGGAGTGTCGGCGGGTTCCATGATGATGAAACCCATCTGGGCGCGCGGATTCTTGGGCGGCACCAGCAGGTTGACGTGACGAAACACGCCACCGCGCGGCTCGTTCAGCACAAAATTGCGCAATGCGCCGTCCTGGTGGATGAACCGGCTCTGCGCCCACAGCGTATCGCCAGGCGGCGGGGCTATGCCGCCGACAATGACGTCTCCCACCTCGCCCTCGGCGTGACAGGAGACGACATGCAAGGTCTTGATTGTGCGCATTCAGTGACTTTACGCGGCTTTCTTCTGCTCGTCAGCCAGATAGCCTTTTTCCTTCAGCCAGTCCTCGATGATGATCTCGACAAGCGACGAGACCGAGCGTCGATCATCCTTCGCGGCCTTGATCAAGGCCTCCTTCAAATCGCGTTCAATACGGAATCCGAGTGGGTGGGTCTTGGACATGACGTCCTCCTTGGGGTGCGCCATCGATGCAGGACAGCGTTGAAATAGCCTGAAATATGCAAAACATCCGCGTCTGGCGGTCGTCAGCTACGCCGGAGGCGGTCCGCGCGGCGCAAACGCTGTCGCCAGAAGATCACCAGGCGGCAGCAGGTAACCGGCCTGAGCTTGCTTGTGACCGCCAAGGTCAGTCTGCGGCCGGGACGCAATGCCGCTTTCGCCACCATCGCCGTCGGCAGGCGCATTCGGCGCGACGGCGCAAGTGTCCGGACCATTGGCCTGGCCTGCACTTGGAGCGCCCGTCTGCTTGCCGTCGCCGAGAGATTGGGCCACGCCTGTGGCGCAGCCATCGCTGGCCAGGCGCCGGATAGCGTCCGGAGCCGCACCGAACAGGAACGCCACCGCGAAGACCAGCAGGCGCGCTGTGAGCGCCACCTTTCTCGCCTTCTCGCTGACGCTTTCGAGCATCGTCTGTCCAGTTGGGTTCGACTGATGACGCAATCTTATCCGCCTGTGCATGCGCAAATGCAATACGACTTCCGACAAATGCGGAATCGCCCGGCCAAATATCCCTGCAGCGTCAAAACCGCTTAGATTTCAAATGGTTTCCGGCCGGTGTCTGCGCGGGCAGAACTGCGTCACCATGGTGCTTCGTCACGTCCCCTCAGCCACCAGCGCGCAATCAGCCAGCAGAGCAAGGCCCAGGCAAATCCGGCGGACCAGCCGCCCAGCACGTCAGAGGGCCAATGCACGCCCATGAACACCCGGCTGACGCCGACCATCACGGTCAGCAGGACAGCAACGCCGATGAAGAACACTTTCAGCCGCCGTTGCGGCACAATCCGCGCCAGCAGCGAGCCAAGCGTCAGATAGGTAACCGCCGACATCATCGCGTGGCCCGACGGAAAGCTGAGGCTGGATTCGGTCATCAGATGCGAAACAAGGTCCGGCCTTGGCCGGTCAATGCCAAGCTTCAGCAGCGACGACACGATCTGCCCGCCACCAACCGCCACCAGCACAAACAGGGCGATCTGCCACCTGCCAGCCAGCAGCAGGAACAGGATCACCAGCGTTGTGATCAGGATCAGAACCGCCGCGCTACCGAGAGACGTGATGTCGCGCACCATGCTCTCCAGCCATTCCGGACCAACCGGGTTCGACGTGTCGCCCGGTTCGCGGAACGCCAGCAGGATGCGCACATCCATGTTGTCAGGCGTGGCGAGCCTCGCCACTTCGGACAGTTCAAAAAACGCCCAGAGCGCGGCGGCCAGCAGGAAGCCCGCCACAAGGACGGGAAATTCCAGCCGGTTGAAGAAATCGAACCTGGTTTGTGACGGCCGTGACTGATTGTGTTGCTCGCTCATGCCCGGTTCATAGCGCAGCAAACGCGGCTATGAAACTGCCGCCAATGGCCCTGAAAGCCTGATTTTGCCGCAGTCTCGGGGCTGGCGCGCGCGGGAATCATCTCCCGCCTTGCCTTTCTGCCCCTACCTGATAAACGCCAGCCACCATGACCACGCCGCTCTCCCACATCCGCAACTTTTCCATCGTCGCCCATATCGACCATGGCAAGTCGACGCTCGCCGACCGGCTGATCCAGCTCACCGGCGGCCTCGACGCGCGCGAAATGGCCGGCAAGGAGCAGGTTCTCGACAATATGGAGATCGAGAAGGAGCGCGGCATCACCATCAAGGCGCAGACCGTGCGCCTGAACTACAAGGCGCAAAACGGCGAGGACTACATTCTCAACCTGATCGACACGCCCGGCCATGTCGACTTCGCCTACGAGGTCTCGCGCTCGCTCGCCGCCTGCGAAGGGTCGCTGCTGGTGGTCGACGCAAGCCAAGGCGTGGAAGCGCAGACGCTCGCCAACGTCTACCAGGCCATCGACAAGAACCACGAGATCGTCGTTGTCCTGAACAAGGTCGACCTGCCCGCCGCCGAGCCCGAGCGCGTCAAGGAACAGGTCGAGGAAGTCATCGGCCTCGACGCCTCCAATGCGGTGGAAATCTCCGCCAAGACCGGTTTGAACATCGAGGCCGTGCTGGAGGCCATCGTCCACCAGCTGCCGCCGCCCAAGGAAGGCGACGCCTCAAAGCCGCTCAAGGCCATGCTGGTCGACAGCTGGTATGACAGCTATCTCGGCGTCATCGTGCTGGTGCGCGTCATCGACGGCGTGCTGAAAAAGGGCCAGACCATCCGGATGATGGGCACCGGCGCCAAATATCCGGTCGAGCGCACCGGCTATTTTACCCCCAAAATGGTGCAGGCCGACGAGCTTGGCCCCGGCGAATTCGGCTTCATCACTGCCTCGATCAAGGAAGTGGCCGACACCCGCGTCGGTGACACCATCACCGAAGACAAACGCCCCACCGACAAGGCGCTGCCGGGCTTCAAGCCCGCGCAACCCGTCGTGTTCTGCGGCCTGTTCCCGGTCGACGCCGCCGACTTTGAAGACCTGCGCGCAGCCGTCGGCAAGCTGCGCCTCAACGACGCTTCCTTCTCCTATGAAATGGAGACAAGCGCCGCGCTCGGTTTCGGCTTCCGCTGCGGTTTCCTTGGCCTCCTGCATCTCGAAATCATTCAGGAGCGGCTGGAGCGCGAGTTCGACCTCGACCTGATCGCCACTGCGCCGAGCGTGGTCTACCGCATCGTCATGAATGACGGAACGGTGCGCGAGTTGCACAACCCGGCCGACATGCCCGACGTGGTCAAGATCGAGGCAATCGAGGAGCCGTGGATCCGCGCCACCATCCTGACGCCTGACGACTATCTCGGCTCGATCCTGAAACTGTGTCAGGACCGCCGCGGCATTCAGGTCGACCTCAGCTATGTCGGCAAGCGCGCCATGCTGCAATATGACCTGCCGCTCAACGAAGTCGTCTTCGACTTCTACGACCGGCTCAAATCCATCTCCAAGGGTTACGCCTCGTTCGACTATCACCTCACCGATTATCGCGAGGGCGACCTGGTGAAAATGTCGATCCTGGTCAATGAAGAGCCGGTCGATGCGCTCTCCATGCTGGTCCACCGCACCGCTGCTGAAAAGCGCGGCCGCGTCATGGTGGAAAAGCTGAAGGAGCTGATCCCGCAGCACATGTTCAAGATCCCGATCCAGGCGGCCATCGGCGGCAAGGTCATCGCGCGCGAAACCATTTCGGCGCTGCGCAAGGACGTGACGGCCAAGTGCTACGGCGGCGACGCCACCCGCAAGCGCAAACTGCTCGACAAGCAGAAAGAGGGCAAGAAGCGCATGCGCCAGTTCGGCAAGGTCGACATTCCCCAGTCAGCGTTTATCGAAGCGCTGAAGATGGGGGATAATTGACCAGCCGACCTGCGGTCGGCTGGTCAATTATCCCGAAGGGGTGAGACAGCCGGTTCGCCATAGGCGAAATGAAAGGTCCAGTGGACCTTTCATAGGCGTCGAACGCCCGGAGCCATAGCGAAGGGCTGAAGGCGAGTGAAAATCAGGGCGGGGGCTGCCGGAGGGTGAGCAATGCGAACGGGACCCGCCCGGGGGCACTGGCCCAAGTAGTGGTGAAGGGGCGGCGTTCCTCTCAAACTTCTGGCTCACCTTGCAGCGGCTCCGTCATCACCTCGCGACGGCGTCAGAACCCCAGGTAATCCCCCCTCAGGCAACCTCGTGCTGCATGTGCGATCATCACGAGCGAAACCTCCAGCGCCTTCTCATCAAGCACATCTTTGGCCGCCTGCCGCATCATACGGATGCGCGCGTCAAACGTATGCAGTTAAATGGCGTTAAAATACAAGTCATTGATTTTATTGATATTTCTATGATGCAGGGTTCCGTGGCGCGAGTTCGTTTTAATAAGCTATCAAGCTGTGCAGGCACTCAAAGAAAAATGACGTTAAATAACATCCCATTGATTTTCCTTATTTTTTTAGATTCACCCCGCTAGAATACCTCCCGAAATTAAATAGCATTAGGCCCAGCTAGGCAGATATCGCGCAAACTTTCTGGATGCACCGACGCTCTCATCAGGTTTGATAGCTCCAACTTCAACAGCAGCAGATATAATTTGCGAGGCTACCGATGCCTTGTCTCCCAAGCCGAATCTTTGACGGAGGGTCTCATTCGTCATCCGTTCAGTCATCACATATTTTAGAACACAGTGTTGATAGCATGCACGAATGCGATCCTCCCTAGTCATGTCTTCAAATTCCCTAGGGCCATGAACGACCACAGTTGTCCTTCCGAGATCAGCTCGAAACTCGGGAGCCGGAAGTTGGTAAACTTCTACAGTGTGAACGACACGATCAACACCGCTACTCCGCTCTTCGCAGATGTCCATCCGCCGCATCAAATCCGTAAGTTTTTCGTTTCGAGATTGATATCCGTCAATAAAGCGGTCAACGGGCACTATGGGCTTACCGGGGTTTGATATCTCCACTCGATTAGCATAAATCTCCACTACGGGGCCGGCACCAGTCGCAGCAAAGTCTTGATGAATAAGAGCGTTTGCGACGAGCTCACGAATACCTTCTTCCGGCAAGAGAGTAACGCTCTGACGGAGTGCGTCTTTAATAATCTCATTCTGTGGCAGCTGACCCATAATAAAGCTAACAAGACCTTGAAAACCCGTCGCGTAGCCTCGCTCTCCCAGCCGGTCTATCTTGGTTTCAAGCTTATTCTTGCCAGTGTAAGCAATTACGCGCGGAGCTTTACGAGATAGATCTGGAAAATTTGTAAGCTTTCGTGCCAGTAAAACTGCAGCGCAGCGTCGGATAGAATAAACGCCGTCAAGCATATAAATTAAATGCTCTTTTATCAATCGATCCAAAACGCCATCACGACTGCTAGGATAAGGCAATTTGATCAACTCAAAAAACGTTTGCGTATCCAAAAGTTCAATGACTTCTTGCGCGTCCAGTCCGGTTTTTGACGGTTCATCAAGCCAATCTGGGCCGCCTTCCGCAAATATAGTTCGAAGACGGTCTTCAGTCATCGAGACCAAGCTTTCGCCTGATCGCATCAAATACGCCCCTTTGTAATTGTAGGCAGAACCACGAGCGCGCGATGGAATGTGAAAAACCAGAACTCTACCGCCAGAATGGCTCACCTCCTCGACATCGACGCGAAATCCGACATTCGTGAAAATCTCTGATGTAAGGCCGACCAGATCTTGAAATGCAGCGGACCCCACAACTCTTCGGGGCGGTTTGTCCGTTATTCCAAAAATTAGAACCCCTCCACCTTCATTGGCGATTGCCACGCAATACCTATACAATTTTTCGCGCTCGAAACCGTTTTTTGCTTCCTTGAATTCAAGCGACTGGTTTTCAGAAGGAGCGCCTATCCAAATATCAATCTGCTCAGTTGTCGTTGCCAACAAGCAGTCCTCCGTCAATTAGGATGAAATTCTGCCCAGATCGCTAATTGATTTTGCCATGTAAGGTCAATGCAGTAGTCTCAGGTGACGCCCCTCCCTCGCCACCCTATGGTGAAACCGGAGCCCGGCGGTTCCATGCCTAACAGGCGAGCCAGCACCGAGGGTCCAGACACGGAAACGCCGCGCCCGTTTGCCAGCGTTCCGGCATGGATGGCCGGGTCGAGCCCCACCATGACGACGCGGGCGGTTCAGCCCCCCAAAAAATATCAGAAATTCTATCCCCGCCAAAATTCCCGCCCCCACAATAGCTCCACCAGCAACGGAGCAGCACGTGAACGACAACGAGGCGATGAGACAGGAGGCAGAGCGGCTGAAGCGCAGCATCTGGTTCCTGCTGTCTTTCGCCAAAATTGCCGAGCGAACTGCCCATCTGCCCGCCCCGGTCCGTTTTGTCATGCTCGCCATCCTGCGTGTTGCACTCGGTGCCGGCCAGCGGCTGGTCTCCCGCATGGCCGAGGATCTTGGCCTCGAACTGGCCGTCTTCGAGCCCGGCCCGGACACAGATTCCATCGACGAACTGTTTGAACTCGCCCGGGCGTTCCGCATCCTGGGCTGCCTGCTCGGCGATCTCGCCGCCTGGGCCGGCTATTTTGCGCCCGAACTCTTTGAGCCCGGCCATGAGCGGATCGTTTCGCGCCGCCGCACAACCCGTCCGCGCTCGCGCGGCCAATATCGCCACGCCGCGCGCCGGTCCTGCGCCATCCGCGCCGGGCCTTGGCCGCCCTCGCTGGCGAGCCGCCAGCAGATTCCAGTTTCCTTGCCGGGTTCCGCAGCCAATCGTGCGTGGACCCCGCATCTGCGCGCCTGAATTTCAGATATATCAGGCCAAAACGCTCCAGATATATGCCGCATATATCAAACCCGGCGTCCAAACCGGGCTTTAAGGGCTGTCGATGCTTGATATATCAGCCGACGCGGGCCGGAATGCGCGCTTCCAGCCGCCGGAACAGCAGCACGATCACCCCGGTAATCAGCAGGTAGATCAGCGCCAGCAACAGCAGCGGCTCGTAGATGATGAACGTGTCCTGCCGCACCCGCGACGCCACCGCATAGATGTCGACCACCGTGATGGTGGCGACCAGCGGCGTGGCCTTGAGCTGCAGCACGGTTTCGCCAGCCAGCGTCGGCAGCGCCCGCTGGATCGCCTGCGGCAGCCAGATGCGCCGGAAGATCGTGAACCGTTTCATGCCAAATGCGCGCGCCGCTTCCAGCTGGCCGCGCGGCACGCCGGCAAATGCGCCGCGCATCACCTCGCCCTCATAGGCGGCAAACGACATGGTCAGCGCCACCACCGCATAGGGCCATGCCTGCCTGAGATAAGGCCAGAGGTCGGATTCGCGGATCCACGGATATTGCGGAAACAGCGAGCCGAGGCCGAAATAGAGCAGCCACAGCTGGAGGAGAAGCGGCGTGCCGCGGATCACGGTGCAGAACGCTTTTGCGGGCGCGGCCAGCCACCACGGCCCCGCCGCCTGCGCCAGCCCGAGCGGCACCGCCAGCATCATGCCGAGCGCACACGTCACCACCAGCAGCCAGATCGTGCGCCAGATACCTTGCAGCGCCAGATCATAATAGCGCGGCAGCCAGTCCCAGCGCATGAACACCGCCGCCGAGATCACCAGCGCGGCGGCGATGGCGATGAGCACCAGCCGGTGCGGTTGCAGCCAGGCGTTCTTCGGCTCGCTCATGGCCCGCCTCCGATTGCGGGCATGCCGCGCCGCGACCAGCGTTCAATGCGGGCGATGATGACATTGGAGAACAGCGTCAGCGCCAGATAGAGCGCGCCGGCTGCAAGGAAAAAGGTGAGATAGGCCTTTGTCGCGCCCGCCGCCTGCCGCGTGATCTGGGTCAGTTCGTTGAAGCCGACAACCGCCAGCAGCGCTGTATCCTTGGTGGCGATCAGCCACAGATTGGCCAGGCCCGGGATGGCGAAGGGCAGCATGGCGGGAATGGTGATGCGCCGCAGCATCAACAGCGGCGGCATGCCATAGGCGCGCGCGGCCTCGATCTGCCCCTGCGGGATGGCGAGGATCGCGCCGCGCAGAACTTCGGTTGAGTAGGCCCCCTGCACGAAGCCGAGCACCACGATACCCGCCGCCAGCCCGTTGATGTCGACGCGGGCGTAGCCCATCGCCTCGAGCAGCCGGTTGATCAGGTCCGCCCCGGCAAAATAGAGCAGCAGGATCAGCACCAGTTCCGGCACCGCGCGCACAATCGTCGTGTAGGTTTCGAGCAGGTCGCGCACCACCGGCCCGCCATAGAGTTTGCCGCACGCGCCGCCGATGCCGATCATCAGCCCGAGCACATAGGCGCCGAGCGCGATATAGACCGAGTTCAGCAGACCGCGCAGCAGATTGCCGCCCCAGCCAGGCGGTTTGAGCGCCAGCAGGTCCATGGTCGAGACCTGAAGCAGCGGTGTCAGCAATGTCTCGATGGCCGGCCCCCGTGGCGGTCACGGCGGAGCGCAAGCGCCCCGCCGGTCGTTTCAGTCCAGCCGGTCAGCCGCCATAGATGTCGAAGTTGAAATATTTCTTCGATATCTCTTCATATTTGCCGTTCTCGCGGATCGTCTTGATCGCCGCCGAGAACTTGTCGCGCAGTTCCGTGTCGTCCTTGCGTACGCCAATGCCGACGCCCAGGCCCAGCACGTCCGGATCGTCGGCCACCGCGCCACCGATCTCGCAGCAGGCCTTGCCCTGGTCAGACGCGACAAAAGCGTCGAGCGCCAGCGAGTCAGCCTGCGTCGCATCGATGCGTCCGGCAGCAAGATCGGCGTTCGCCTCATCCTGAGTCTGGTAGATCTTGATCTCGCCGGCTGTCGGGCCAAAGTGCTTCTTGGCGTAGGCTTCATGTACGGTCGAGACCTGCACACCGATGATCTTGCCGGCCAGCCCCTCAGGCGTCGGCTTCAGCCCGCTGCCCTTTGCGACGGCGATCACAGTCGGCGTATTGTAATATTTGTCGGAGAAGTCGATCTCCTTCTTGCGTTCCTCGGTGATCGACATCGAGGCGGCGATGGCGTCAATCTTCTTGGTCGTCAGCGCCGGAATGATGCCGTCCCAGGCGGTCGCCACCAGTTCGCATTGCAGTTGCGCGGCTTCACACAAGGCGGTTGCGATCTCGACTTCCCAGCCAATCCATTTGCCGGACGCATCCTGCGAAGCAAACGGCGGATAGGGTTCGGCCGCGATCGACAGCTTGATGGCCTGTGCGGATGCTGAGCCTGCGCCAAGCGCCAGCAGCGCGCCGGCGGCGGCGGAAATGAGCAATTTCTTCATGTCGTTTCTCCCGTTGGGTTGGTCACCGGTCTTTTTGTTCTAGCTGACCGACCGGATGAACTGTTTGAGACGCTCGGATTTCGGATCTCCAAAAACCTGCGCCGGCGGCCCTTCTTCTTCCACAACACCGCCGTGCAGGAACACGACATGCGTCGCGACTTCGCGCGCAAATTTCATTTCATGCGTCACGAGGATCATAGTGCGCCCTTCCCGGGCCAGATCGCCGATCACTTTCAGCACCTCGCCCACCAGTTCGGGATCAAGCGCTGAAGTCGGCTCGTCAAACAGCATCACGCGTGGTTCGATGGCCAATGCGCGAGCAATCGCGCCACGCTGCTGCTGTCCGCCAGACAGAAAGGCCGGATAGACGTCACGCTTTTCCGCCAGGCCAACGCGCGCCAGCAGCTTTTCAGCACGGGCCACCGCCTCAGCGCGCGGCACGCCCAGCACATGCACCGGCGCTTCGATCACATTGTCGATCAGCGTCATATGGCTCCACAGGTTGAAGCTCTGGAACACCATGCCAAGCCTGGAGCGGATACGTTCGATCTGCCTGCGGTCTGCAGGCACGGTATGACCATGACTGTCGGCTTTCAGGCCGATCTGCTCTCCATTGACGCGGATGATACCGCTGGTCGGGTTTTCCAGGCAATTGATGCAGCGCAGCAGCGTCGACTTGCCCGAGCCGCTGCCGCCGATGATCGCCACCACGTCCCCGTCACGCGCCGACAGCGACACGCCCTTCAGCACATGCAGTGCGCCAAACTTCTTGTGCAGGTCTTCGATATGAATTGCTTCGGCTGCGGCATCGCCTGCATCGGCGGGTTTGGTAAAAGTAGCGCTCATGCCCATGCCGCCCCCGGCCGGGTCTGGTTCTTCACGGACAGTCCTGGCACAGCCGTCAAATGCGCGCGTCTCCTCACCAGTTTCAGCATGGACCGCTACCTTGGCTTGCGTCAACTGCTGGACACTTGTCCTCCTGTGTTGCGGCTGTGTAGAAAATGGGTGGTGCAAGGAGGATCGCTCGTGGCGTCAGAATATGGTTCGCAGTCAATGGCAGCTCCGCTCCGGCGGGTGTTGATGCGGCGCGCGTCGAGCGCCATGCGCCGCGCCGACGCGAAACAATGGCACTACGGCCCTGGATTTGACCCCGCCCGTGCCGCCGCCGAACATGACGGGCTGGTCCGGCTGGTCGAGGCGTCCGGCGCTGACATCGAGTGGCTGACGGATGCGGATGACGGGCTGGCCGATTCTGTTTTTACCCATGACCCGTCGCTGATGACGGACCGCGGCGCCGTTATCCTGTCGATGGGCAAGGCCCTGCGCACGCCAGAACCCTCGCTGCACGAAGCCGCCTACCGCCGCATGGGCATTCCGATCCTCGGACGCGTCGAGGCGCCGGGAACCGTCGAGGGCGGCGATTGCGTCTGGATCGACCGGACGACGCTGGCCATTGGGCGCGGCGTGCGCTCCAATCAGGACGGTATCCAACAGGTGTCCAACATCCTGTCGCCGCTCAGCGTCAAGGTCTACGGCTTTGACCTGCCGCTTTGGCAGGGTGAGGACGCATGCCTGCATCTTATGTCGGTCATCAGCCCCTTAGCCGACGATCTGGCGCTGGTCCATTCGCCGCTGCTGCCGGCGCCCTTCTGGCAAATGTTGCGGGCGCGGGGAATAAAACTGGTCGAGGGCGACCCGGATGAATTTCGCGACAGTTTCGGGCTCAGCCTCAACGTGCTGCCGACCGCGCCACGTGAGGTGATCGCCGTCGCCGGCTTCCCCAAAACGGCGGCGGCCATGGAAGCAGCGGGCTGCCGCGTCCAGACATTTGCCGCCGAGGCGCTGTGCATCGCTTGCGAGGGCGGTCCGACCTGTCTGACCCGGCCAATCTGGCGCAGCGCATGACGACAATCGGCGAGGCACTCATCGGCCTGTTGGAAGGCTACGGCGTCGACACAGTGTTCGGCATACCGGGCGTTCATACGGTCGAGCTCTATCGCGGACTGGCGTCGTCCTCGATCCGGCACATCACGCCCCGCCACGAGCAGGGCGCGGCGTTCATGGCCGACGGCTATGCCCGCGCCTCGGGCCGTCCCGGCGTCGCTTTTGTCATCACCGGGCCGGGTGTTACCAACACTATCACCGCCATGGCGCAAGCACGCGCCGACTCTGTGCCGATGCTGGTTATTTCCGGCGTCAACCGGTTACCAACTCTCGGCCTTGGCCTCGGCCACCTGCACGAGCTGCCAGATCAACTCGGCCTGATGCGCAAGGTCGCGGTTCTGTCGCAACGTGTCGAGACGGCAGAGCAGCTTACCCCGGCGCTGGCAGCGGCCTTCAATCTGTTTACGTCCGCCCGCCCGGGGCCAGTGCATGTCGAGATCCCGCTTGACGTGATGGGTCTGCCTGCCGGCGGTCTTCAGGCTGAACCTGTGACTGTGGCGCCGCCTGTTCCGGACCCCGAATTGATTGAGCAGGCTGCGCAACTGCTGGGCTTCGCGCAGAACCCGCTGATCCTGGCAGGCGGTGGCGCAAAGACTTGCGACGCGCTGTTGACGGCCTTGGCCGAGCGCATCGGCGCGCTGGCCGTCACCACGGTCAACGCACGCGGCCTGTTGTATCGCCATCCGCTCGGCGTTCCGGCCAGCCCGAGCCTCAAATCGGTCCGCCGCTACATCGTCCAGGCCGACGCCGTGCTGGCGGTCGGCACCGAGTTCGGCCCGACCGACTACGATATGTATGGCGATGGTGGCTTCGCTGTGCCCAAGCGGCTGGCGCGCATCGACATCGACGCAGCCCAGCTTGACCGCCACCCGGCCAGCATAGCCATCCAGGCCGACAGTACCAGCGCACTTGCTGCGCTTCTGGAAAAGCTGCCTCCCGGCATCCGCGCCCATCGCGGAGCTGATCGGGCGGCCGCTGCCCGCGCAGAAGCATGGGCCGAGATTGGCCCGGTCATGCAAGGGCAGGTACGCGCCATAGAGACAATCCGCGACACGCTTCCGGGCGCGCTGATTGTCGGCGATTCGACCCAGCCGGTCTATGCGGCAAATCTCTACTACGACCATGATCGTGCAGGCGGCTGGTTCAATGCCGCCACGGGCTATGGCGCGCTTGGTTTTGGCCCGCCCGCCGCCATTGGCGCACAGATCGCCCTGCCGAAAACTCCGGTCGTTTGCCTCACCGGCGATGGCGGTTTCCAGTTCACGCTGCCGGAGATTGCGGTCGCCGTCGAACACCGGCTGCCCGTCATCTTTGTGGTCTGGAACAATCGCGGCTACCGGGAGATCGAGACGTCGATGGTCGACGCCGGCGTCGAGCCGGTCGGCGTCTCGCCCGCACCGCCAGATTTTGTGACGCTTGCCGCCGCTTACGGAATGGCGGCGGAACGCATCGCAGACCTCGCCGGTCTGGCCGCGGCGCTGCAACGCGCCAGAGAGATTGGAGGGCCAGCGCTGATAGACGTTATGATCGCTTAGGTGGAGCGCTATGCCGCGCTTGCCGTCAGGCCCTGAAACGCACTAATAAGGCTGCGACCGCCGCAGCCGGAGACCATCCATGCCCATCGTCGAAAACATTCCAAAGCTCGTCACCGTATTCGGCGGGTCGGGTTTTGTCGGGCGGCATGTTGTCCGGGAGCTGGCAAAGCGCGGTTATCGCGTCCGCGTTGCGGTGCGGCGGCCTGATCTCGCCGGCTTCGTCCAGCCCGCCGGCAATGTCGGTCAGATCCAGCCGGTGCAGGCCAATATCCGCGTCCGCTGGTCCATCGACCGTGCTGTGGAGGGCGCATCTCACGTCATCAACCTGGTTGGCATCGCGCATGAGAGCGGCCGTCAGACCTTCGCTGCCGTGCAGGATTTTGGCGCGCGCGCCATCGCTGAATCGGCTCGCGCCGCCGGCGCCGGCATGACCCAGATGTCGGCCATCGGCGCAAATCCAGATTCTGAATCGGTCTACGCCCGGTCCAAGGCCGCAGGCGAAGCCGCCGTGATTGAGACCTTGCCCGGCGCAACGATTGTGCGGCCATCAATGATTTTCGGCCCGGAAGACAAGTTCTTCAACCGCTTCGCCAACATGGCTCGCTTCACGCCAGTCTTGCCGATCATTGGCGCAGAGACCAAATTCCAGCCGGTCTATGTCGGCGACGTCGCCGAGGCCATTGCGCGCTCTGTCGATGGCAAGGCCGCCGCCGGCATCTACGAACTGGGCGGTCCGGAAGTGCTGACGTTCCGCCAGTGCATGGAGCGCATGCTGGAAATTATCGAACGCAAGCGGATGATCGTGAACATGCCCTGGCCGATTGCATCCCTGCAGGCGGCATTGCTCGGCTGGCTGCCCAACCCGATGCTGACCTCCGATCAGGTCGAACTGCTGCGTCACGACAATGTCGTTTCGACCCACGCGAAAGAGGGCCGCCGCACGCTTGAAGGGCTTGGCATCGAAGCGGATTCGATCGACGCCATCCTGCCATCCTATCTGTGGACCTACCGCGTGGCGGGCCAGTTCACCAACGACAGGCTTGCTTGACGAACGGGACATTCGCGCCGCCTGCGTCCTATTTGCTCACAGAAGCGTGAAAAACGCCTGTCCGCCGTTCTTGCGAGTCAAAAAAGCCGCCTTATATACTCTTCAGACTGAAAAGCCGGTCTAGATCCGGCATCACAAGTTATCTGGAAATTGAGGGGCTTTCCCGGAACGCCTTCGGGGTCCTGAGAGCCTGCTAAGCGGAGACAAACATGGCAAAAGTAATCGGCATTGATTTGGGAACGACCAATTCCTGCGTCGCCGTCATGGACGGTAAAGACGCGAAGGTCATCGAAAATGCGGAAGGCGCGCGCACCACGCCTTCAATCGTAGCGTTCACCGGCGACGGCGAACGGCTCGTCGGCCAGCCGGCCAAGCGCCAGGCGGTCACCAATCCTGAAAACACGATCTTTGCGGTGAAGCGCCTGATCGGCCGCCGCTATGATGATCCAGTCACCGAGAAGGACAAGAAGCTTGTCCCTTACAAGATCGTCAAGGGCGACAATGGCGACGCATGGGTCGAGGCTGGCGGCAAGAAGCAGTCGCCTTCGCAGATCTCGGCGATGATCCTGCAGAAGATGAAAGAAACGGCGGAAGCCTATCTCGGTGAGAAGGTGGAAAAGGCCGTCATCACCGTTCCAGCCTATTTTAACGACGCCCAGCGTCAGGCGACCAAGGATGCCGGCAAGATCGCCGGTCTTGAAGTGCTGCGCATTATCAACGAGCCGACCGCCGCTGCTCTGGCCTACGGGCTTGAGAAGAAGAAGGCCGGCACGATTGCGGTCTACGATCTTGGCGGCGGCACGTTCGACGTGTCGGTGCTCGAAATCGGCGACGGCGTGTTCGAGGTCAAGTCGACCAATGGCGACACGTTCCTGGGCGGTGAAGACTTTGACATGCGTCTGGTCGAATACCTCGCTGCCGAGTTCAAGAAGGAACAGGGAATCGACCTGAGGAACGACAAGCTTGCTCTGCAGCGCCTCAAGGAAGCTGCCGAAAAGGCCAAGATCGAACTTTCGTCGGCTGCACAGACCGAAATCAACCTGCCCTTCATCACGGCAGATGCGACCGGTCCCAAGCACCTGACCCTGAAGCTCACCCGCGCCAAGTTCGAATCGCTGGTCGACGACCTGATCCAGCGCACCATCGAGCCTTGCAAGGCGGCTCTGAAGGACGCTGGCCTCAAGGCTGGCGAGATCGACGAGGTCATCCTGGTCGGCGGCATGACCCGTATGCCCAAGGTTCAGGAAATCGTGAAGCAGTTCTTCGGCAAGGAGCCGCACAAGGGCGTCAACCCCGATGAGGTGGTTGCACTGGGTGCTGCGATCCAGGCCGGCGTGTTGCAGGGCGATGTCAAGGACGTGCTGCTGCTCGACGTGACCCCGCTGTCCCTGGGCATCGAAACGCTGGGTGGCGTGTTCACCCGTCTGATCGAGCGCAACACGACGATCCCGACCAAGAAGAGCCAGACGTTCTCGACGGCTGAGGACTCACAGTCAGCCGTGACGATCCGGGTCTTCCAGGGCGAGCGCGAAATGGCGGCCGACAACAAGATGCTTGGCCAGTTTGATCTGGTCGGCATTCCGCCGGCGCCGCGTGGCGTGCCGCAGATCGAGGTCACGTTCGACATCGACGCCAACGGCATCGTCAACGTGTCGGCCAAGGACAAGGGCACTGGCAAGGAACACCAGATCCGCATCCAGGCATCGGGCGGCCTGTCCGACGCCGACATCGAAAAGATGGTCAAGGACGCCGAGACCAATGCAGAGGCCGACAAGAAGCGCCGCGCCGTGGTCGAAGCCCGCAATCAGGGCGAAGCTCTGGTTCACTCGGCAGAAAAGTCGCTGTCTGAATATGGCGACAAGGTCTCCGAGACCGAGCGCACGGCCATCTCCGACGCAATCGCGTCGCTGAAGACCGCGCTCGAAGGCGAGGATGTCGAGGACATCAACGCCAAGAGCCAGACGCTGGCGGAAGCTTCGATGAAGCTTGGCCAGGCCATGTATGAAGCGTCGCAGGCTGAAGCCGCCCAGGCTGACGCCAAGTCAGATGCGAAGAAGGCCGGCGAAGACGTTGAAGACGCCGACTTCGAAGATCTGGACGACAATGACGACAAGAAGTCTGCCTGAACGGGCAGCTGACTTGATCTGAACAATCAGCGGCGGCGATCCATGATCGCCGCCGTTTTTTGTTTTCAGCACAGGCCAACACCGCTGAACCACTCAATGTGTCGCATATTGGTCATTCCGGCGTGAAAAGCGGGGCGTAGCCAAAGCGAACACTGGCAAGTTGGCGCAACACTTACTAAATGCGCTGCAACTTTGGTTCACGGGCGCGGGGAGCGGCCGTATGGTTTTGAAGGCCGGTGATGAAGGCTGATTTCTATGAGACGCTCGGCGTCGCCAAGTCTGCTGACGAAAAGGAGCTGAAAAGCGCCTATCGCAAGTTGGCGATGCAGTTCCACCCTGACCGCAACCCTGGCGACGCATCGTGCGAGGCGAAGTTCAAGGAAGTCAACGAAGCCTATGACACGCTGAAGGACCCGCAGAAGCGGGCTGCCTATGACCGCTTCGGACATGCAGCGTTCGAGAACGGCATGGGTGGCGGCAATGGCGGCTTTCAGGGCGGCGGTGGCTTCGCCGATATTTTCGAAGACATTTTTGGCGATATGATGGGCCGCCGCCAGCGTTCGTCCGGCGGGCGCGAGCGCGGCGCAGACCTGCGCTACAATATGGAAATCTCGCTTGAGGAAGCGTTCGCCGGCAAGACCGCGCAGATCCGTGTTCCCTCCTCCATCACCTGCTCGCAATGTTCGGGCTCCGGCGCAAAACCAGGCACCTCGCCGGTCTCTTGCACCACCTGTCAGGGTTCGGGCCGGATCCGCCAGAGCCAGGGCTTCTTCTCGATCGAGCGGACCTGCCCGACCTGTCAGGGCCGCGGCGAGATGATCAAGGACCCGTGCGGCAAGTGCGGCGGCCAGGGTAAGGTCACCGAAGAACGCGCCCTGTCAGTCAACATCCCGGCTGGCATTGAAGACGGAACCCGCATCCGGCTCGCGGGTGAAGGCGAGGCCGGATCACGCGGAGGGCCAACGGGCGACCTCTACATTTTCCTTTCGGTCAAGCCGCATGAGTTCTTCCAGCGCGAGGGTGCTGACCTGTTCTGCAAGGTTCCGGTATCGATGATGACGGCGGCGCTTGGCGGCTCGTTCGAGGTCGCGACGCTTGATGGCACGCAGTCGCGCGTCAAGGTCACCGAAGGCGCTCAGCACGGCAAGCAATTCCGGCTAAAGGGCAAAGGCATGCCGGTCCTGCGTCAGCCGTCTGTCGGTGACCTCTACATTGAGATCGCTGTGGAAACCCCGCAGAATCTGACCAAGCGCCAGCGTGAATTGCTGGAAGAGTTCGAGCAATTGTCGTCGAAGGAGAATTCGCCGCAATCGGAAGGTTTCTTCTCGCGCATGAAGGATTTCTTCGACTCGTTCAGCACGTAGTGCCGAAACTTTGGCTGCTGAGGCTTTTTCGAGACGATCAAGAAACGCCTTCATTTTGACGGGTGCCTGAGGCATAACGCGGCGGTACGTCTGCATGGGAATGAATCATGGGTTCCACTGGTCTCAAGAAGACTCTCGGAAAACGGTTTGACGAGGAACTGAAGTTCTTTCGAGGCTGGATCGAAAAACCCCGCGCTGTCGGCTCGATCATTCCCACCAGCATGGTTGCCGCACGCCGCATGGCTTCGGTCATCAATCCCGATTCAGGACTGCCAGTACTTGAGCTTGGTCCCGGCACAGGCGTCGTCACTCGCGCCATTCTCGAACGCGGCGTCCAACCTTATGATCTTTGGTCAGTCGAATATTCCGCCGATTTCATCGACCATCTGCGCGACACGATCCCCGGCGTAAACTTCGTCGAAGGCGACGCGTTCAACCTGGCGTCCTGCCTGCCGGACCCGTCAATGCGCTTTGATTCGGTTGTCTCGGGCGTGCCTCTGCTCAACTTTCCGGTCGCCCAACGTGTGCGCTATGTCGAGCAGCTGCTTGACCTTATTCCAACCGGCCGGCCGATTATACAATTGACATACGGGCCGATGAGTCCGGTTCCCGCCAATCGCGGCAACTACACCGTCGAGCGTTATGAGTTCGTCGTGCGCAACATTCCGCCGACGCAGCTGTGGGTCTATCGCCGTCCGCTGGACTGATTGCGGCCGGCGTCTCGGCGACGCCCTTGATATCCGGCTGGTAGCGCGTTAGCGGAAAGCCAACTGGAGCTGCTCGCCTATGACCCCGAAAATCCTCGTCTTCGCCGGATCAATCCGCACCGGCGCTTTCAGCGGCCAGGTCGCCGATTGCGCCCAGAAGGAACTGGCGATCCAGGGTGCAGACGTCACACGCATTTCGCTGGCCGACTATCCGCTGCCGATCATGGATGAGGATCTGGAGGAGGAGAAAGGCATTCCCGACAATGCATACAAGCTCGCCCGCCTGTTCGCCGCCAACGACGCTCTGCTGATCTGCACGCCCGAATACAATGGCTCGATCCCGCCTCTGTTGAAGAACACAATCGATTGGGTCAGCCGCGTTTCCAAGGATACGAACGGCAAGCCTCTTCGTCCCTATCCAGGCAAGATTGTCGGCATCTGCTCGTCGTCCAACGGCCATTTTGCAGGCATTCGTTCCGCCAATCATTTGCGTGCGGTGCTGTCTCACATCCAGATGGAAGTCATCGCCCCGCAGGTTTCGGTGCCCAATGGCGATGAGGCGTTTGACGAGAATGGCGACTTCAGGGAAGAGCGCCTGCGCAAGGGCATGCACCGGCTGTGTTCGACTTTGATAGAATATGCGGAGCTGCACTCACGAAGGGCCGACCGTTGATCCTCTATTACCTGACGCATCCGCAGGTCGCCATTGATCCGCAGGTTGCCGTCCCCGATTGGTCGCTTTCAGACCTTGGACGAAATCGGGTGGCCGCGGCTAGCGGCAAGCCTTGGGTCGGCTCGGTTCGACGCATTTTTTCAAGCAACGAGCGCAAGGCGGTCGAGACCGCGCAAACCATCGCCGCTGCCGTTGGCCAAGGTGTTTCGATCCGGCAGAACATGGGTGAGAATGACAGATCGGCCACGGGTTTTATCCGGCCGGAGGAATTCGAGGCAGCAGCTGACGCATTCTTTGCCGAGCCCGAAAATAGCTGGAACGGCTGGGAGACAGCTAATGATGCTCAGGCGCGTATTGTGGCAGCCGTCGAGCTTGCATTGGATGAGGCGGAAACCGACTATCCGGTTCTTTTTGTGGGTCATGGCGCTGTCGGAACGCTGCTGAAGTGCAGCCTTCTAGGGCGTGGCATTTCGCGAAGCGAAGACCAGCCGAATGGAGGCGGCAATATCTTTGCATTCAACCTCAACACAAGACATCTCCTCAATGACTGGACTGCTGTCGAAAGCTATGACGGAGCAGAACGCAATGGCTGACAATATTCGCAATCGCCTGATCGTCGGACTTGATGTTCCAACTGTCGCTGATGCGGAGCGCGTTGTGCACGACCTCGACGGCGTCACCAATTTCTATAAAATTGGCTACCAACTGGTCTTTGCCGGCGGGCTGGAACTGGCGCGCGATCTGGCGGTCGACGGCAAGCAGGTCTTCCTCGACATGAAGCTGCTCGACATCGACAACACTGTCGCCAAGGGCGTCGAGAACATTGTTCGCATGGGCATGACCATGTTGACGCTGCACGCCTATCCCAAAGCGATGCGCGCTGCGGTGGAAGCAGCCGATGGCTCAGGACTTTGCCTGCTTGGCGTCACGGTGCTCACTTCTATGGATGCGGGGGATCTGGTCGAGGCCGGTTATGAATACGATCCGCACACGCTGGTGTTGCGCCGTGCCGAACAGGCGCTTGCGGCGGGCATGGGCGGGGTGGTCTGTTCGGCCGAAGAAGCAGGTGCGGTGCGAAAGGTGCTCGGGCCGGACCTGGCGGTCGTGACGCCGGGCATCCGGCCGGCAGGAGCCGACCACGGCGACCAGAAGCGCGTCATGACACCCGCCAAGGCTCTGACCGCAGGCGCAAGCCATCTTGTCGTCGCGCGCCCGATCATTCAGGCTCCGGACCGCGCGGAGGCCGCGCGACGGATCCTCGCCGAAATGGCGGAAGCAGGGAGGTAGGACTATGCCGAAGGGATACTGGATTGCGCGTGTCGATGTACGCGACCCGGAACGTTACAAGGACTACGTCTCGACCGCGAAGCCAGCCTTCGAACGGCACGGCGCGAATTTTCTCGCCCGCGGCGGCGCAACCTTTCCGGTTGAAGGCGCCTCGCGCGCCCGCAACGTAGTGATCGAGTTTCCCTCGGTTACAGACGCGTTGGCCTGCTACAATTCGGCTGAATACCAGGCTGCCAAAGCGATCCGTCAGAGCTGCGCCGACGGTGAAATCGTCATCGTTGAGGGCGCTGCCTGACTGGAAACATGCCGCATCGCAGAAAAAATCCTTCTGGTGTTCGCTCCCGGCAGGCCAGAAAGCCCAGAAAGGCGCATGCGAAATCGGCGATTTCCGATCATTTTTTCCAGCTGCGAGCCAAAATTCAGCTCCTGATCCAGCAATTTTCTTACAAAATCAGGCTTCTTTTAGAAATTGTTGCAATCGTGTGACGGTCCGGACTCGAAAACGGACACTTGTCCAAAGGTAGAAAACAGCCATGTTGCCATGCAGCATTATCGCGCATAGCCTAGCCGAGTATCAAAAGGCCCTGCTGAAAGCGGCGGCAGGGGAAAATCCGGGACAACATATGTTTTATCAGATTTACGAGATGAACCACGCCGCCATGCAGCCGTGGCGTGCAGTGGCGGATGCAACGAAGCTTCTCTACAGCCATCCGATGAACCCTTGGTCGGCGACCAGCTTTGGCCGTTCAGTCGCCGGCATGGCCGAAATGTTTGAGCGCAATACGCGGCGTTACGGCAAGCCGGCGTTTGACCTCAAGGACACTGTTATCGGCGGGCAAAAGGTAGGAGTCACCGAGGAAGTCGTCTGGTCGACCCCGTTCTGCAACCTGCTGCATTTCAAGCGCGACCTGCCGGCGGATCGCAAGGCGGATCGAAAGCTGCTGATCGTAGCGCCAATGTCGGGCCACTATGCGACGCTGCTGCGCGGCACGGTCGAATCCATGCTGCCTTATGCCGAGGTCTACATCACCGATTGGATCGACGCCCGGAACATTCCGATGATCGCCGGCAAGTTCGACCTCGACGACTATATCCAGCACGTCATCGACATGTTGCACCATCTGGGCCAGGACACCCATGTGATGGCCGTCTGCCAACCCTCCGTGCCGGTGCTGGCGGCGGTCGCGGTCATGGAATCGCGGGGCGACAAGTTCGCGCCCTCCACCATGGTCTTGATGGGCGGACCGATCGACACCCGCATCAACCCAACCGCCGTCAACAAGCTGGCGGAAGAGCGCGGCATCGACTGGTTCCGCGACAATGTCATCATGCAGGTGCCTTGGCCGAATGCCGGCTTCATGCGCAGCGTCTATCCGGGCTTCCTGCAGCTGTCTGGCTTCATGAGCATGAACCTCGACCGCCATATCAATGCGCATCAGGAGTTCTTCGTCCACCTGATCAAGAACGACGGCGACAGCGCCGAGAAGCATCGCGAGTTCTACGACGAATATCTGGCGGTGATGGATCTGACGGCGGAATTCTACCTGCAGACGGTCGACACCGTCTTCGTCAAGCACTCTCTGCCCAAGGGTGAAATGACGTTCCATGGCGAGCGCATCAACCTGACAAAGATCAAGAATGTTGCGCTGATGACGGTGGAAGGCGAAAACGACGACATTTCAGGTCTCGGCCAGACCAAGGCGGCGCAGACACTGTGCACCGCGATCCCCGACGACATGCGCGTTCACTACATGCAGCCCGATGTCGGCCACTATGGCGTGTTCAACGGTTCGCGCTACCGTTCCGAGATCGTGCCACGAATCGTCGAATTCCAGTCGAACAACGGGTTGGATGCCCGCACAAAGCAGCGCTGAAGGACAAGGCGCCCTCCGACGCGTGATGCAGCGGCGCAACAGCGCGCCGCTCAAATGACCCAAACATCGCCTGACACCCTGTGCGCGGTAACCATGAGACCAGTTAGCACGGCAGTGTGAATTGACTTGCTCCCGCCGACACCCTTAATTTTTCGTTAAGAACAAGGGTGGCGGGGGCCAGTACATATGTATTCTTTCGGGACAAGATCTGGCGTGCGGGCTCGTCTCAGCCTTGCGACCGCCGTTGTCTCGCTGTTTGTGGCAGTTCCAGCATCGGCAGGCATGGCGACTGGTGGTCTCACCTCGCAGCCGATAGGCCATTATGAGTTCTGCAAGGCAAATCCGGCCGAATGCTCGATCCGCAGCGCCGACAAGGGGCCTGAGCGCCTGACCGGCGCCAAATGGCGCGCAATGACGGCCGTCAATACATCTGTCAACCGCGCAATCAAGCCGCTGAACGACATCGACATTTACGGCAAGGACGAGGTCTGGGCTTATCCCGATCAATTCGGCGACTGCGAGGACTACGTGCTGCTCAAGCGCCGCATCCTGGCCGGCAAGGGCATTTCGCTTTCTAACCTGCTCATAACTGTCGTGCGCAAGCCGGACGGCGAAGGACACGCCGTGTTGACAGTCCGCACCGACAAGGGCGACTTCATTCTCGACAACCTGAACGACAAGGCCAAGCTCTGGAACGAGACGCCTTACCGCTATCTCAAGCGCCAGGCGACCGAGCACACCGGCCGCTGGGTCACCATCCGCGGCGAAGCTGCGCCGCTGGTCGGTTCGGTCACCGAATAGACCGGCCTCTCAGATCATCGTCAGTCGTAGCTGAGATCCCCGGCTTTGCCGCCAAACACCCTGTAGGAATAGAACGAGTAGCCGGCAATGACCGGCAGCACGACTGCCGTACCACCCAGGATAATGGCGAGACTCTGTGTTGCCGACGCCGCCTGCCAGATCGTCAGCTGATCCGGAACGATATAAGGGTAGAACGACCAGGCCAAACCAAGAAAACCCAGCGTGAAGATAAGCGCCAGCGTGAGGAATGGCCGGATCGCATGCCTGTCGCCCGGCTTCGGCAGGTGGAACGTGTCGCGCCACAGATGAAAGAACAGCAGCGCTGACACGATGGGTAGCGGAGACAGATAGAGCATCTGCGGCCAGACAAACCAGCGGCCGAAAATGCGCGGTGAGGCAAGCGGCGTGGCAAGCGATACGGCTGCCATGCCAAGCACGGTGAACACCAGCGCGCGGCGCAGCCAGAGCACGGCCTTCTTTTGCAATTCGCCCTCGGTCTTGTAGATCAGCCAGGCCGCGCCCATTGCGGCATAGGCTGCAGCCAGGCAGACACCCGTCAGCAAGCCGAACAGCATCGCGCCGAACCCGCTCTCAAGCCCGAGGACATACACGCCGAGCATGTAGCCCTGCGCCAGAGAGGAAGTGAGCGAGCCGATGAAAAAGATCAGGTTCCATCGTCCCTTGCGATGCGCTGGCACCTTGGCGCGGAAGTCGAACGCGATGCCGCGCAGGATCAAGCCAACCAGCAGCACGAATACCGGCAAATACAGCGCCGTGAGGATGACGCCATGGGCAGCTGGAAAGGCGACCAGCAGCAGGCCGACCGCCAGGACCAGCCAGGTCTCGTTGGCGTCCCAGAATGGGCCGATCGAGCTGATCATCCGGTCCTTTTCCTCGTCCGTCGCGGCGGCAAACAGAATGCCGATACCGAGATCAAATCCGTCGAGGATGACATAGACCAGAATCGCGACGCCCATGCAGGCGGCGGCGATGAACGGAAGCGCGGTGGCCCAGTCGACGGTCATTGCAAGTGCTCCTGTTGTTCCGCCCCCGTTTCGCGAGGGAAGATCATTCCTATCCGCCTGATGGTTGCGACATGGCCCGGTCGCGCACGGCCGGCTTTGGCTCCAGGTCACCCTGCTTTGCCGCCTTCAACGCCAGATGCACCAGCACGCCAAGATAGGTGACCAGCAGCACAGCATAGAGCGCCAGATAGAGCACCAGCGTGAATGCAACCTGCCCCGCCGGAACCGGCCCGACAGCGTCGACAGTCTTGAGGATACCGGTCACGAGCCAGGGCTGGCGTCCGATCTCGGTCACATACCAGCCGGCCAGCGTCGCCACCCAACCGGACAAGGCCATCGGCACCAAAGCATAGGCCAGAGGTGTCGGCAGGCGGTCGCGGCGATAGAGGAAGAACGCCGCACTCCAGGACAGGATCAGCATCAGGACGCCAGTGCCAACCATGATGCGAAAGCCCCAGAATACCGGCAGCACCGGTGGATGGTTGCCTTCAAACTGATCGAGCCCCGGAACCACACCTTCTGCTTGGTGGCGCAGGATCAGCGATGCACCATTGGGGATGGCGATCTCGAAATGGTTCTCTTTGGCTGTCTCATCAGGCCAGGCAAACAGAACCAGCGGGATGTTTGGTCCGGTTTTCCAGTTGGCTTCCATGGCGGCGATCTTGGCCGGCTGGTGCTCCAGCGTGTTCAGTCCGTGCTGGTCGCCGACAAAGATCTGGACCGGGATCAGGATCGCAGCGATGCCGATAGCGGTGCGCAACGCCTTCCACATCGACTCCGAACGATCGCCGGCGAGATAGCGCAGCGACGACAGCCCAGCGATCAGGAACGAGACTGTCAGGCCGGATGCCAGCAGCATGTGCGTCAGCCGGTATGGGAACGACGGATTGAAGATAATCGCCCACCAGTCCGTGGCGTGAGCGACGCCGTCGATGATCTCGTAACCGGCAGGCGTCTGCATCCAGGAGTTCAGCGCCAGAATCCAGAATGCCGACACAGTGGTGCCGCCCGCCACCAGCACGGTCGCCAGCGTGTGGACCCGGTTCGAGACACGGCGGAAGCCAAACAACATGATGCCGAGGAACGCAGCCTCAAGGAAGAAGGCGGTCAGGATTTCATAAGCAAGCAGCGGCCCGGCAATGTTGCCGACCTTTTCCATGTAGCCCGGCCAGTTGGTGCCGAACTGGAAACTCATGGTGATGCCGGTCACTACCCCCATTGCGAAAGTCAACGCAAACACCTTCACCCAGGTGAAGTAGGCGTGCATCCAGGCGTAGTCGCGCGTGGCGTTGTAGCGAAGCTTGAAGAACAGCAGCACCCAGCCCAGCGCGATGGTGATCGTCGGAAACAGGATGTGGAAGGAAATGTTTGCACCGAACTGAATTCGGGAGAGCAATACTGGGTCCATGATCTGCGGCTCCTGCTGACACCAAGCTATGCATCTATTGCAGCCTGGTCAAAGGGCCGTCTTGGCGCAGGGACGTGGTGTCGCAGGCGATGGTCTGGGAACGGATCCAATTCAGTATTGTCAGGCGCGAGGCTCTAATTGCGCCGCGCGGGGCGGCGGGATAATCATCCTTCCCAGCGCCCGCTCGCGTGCCATACGCAGGAGCGCATCTTTGGGGAATGAATCGGTCAGGAGAGGCTATTGTCGTTTTCGGGATTATTTCAGCTTGTTCTGTCGACGGTTATCTTTCTGGTCGCCGCGACGGTGGCCAAACAATGGGCGCTAGCGCCCAGCATGGGCAAGCTGATCCTGACATTGTTGCTCTATTCGGGCGGCAATCTGATCATGCTGCGGCTGGTGCGCGAGTTCGGCATGTCGACGTCGTTCAGCCTGTCGGCCGTCATCCAGCTCGTCGCAGTCAACCTGATCGCACTGATCTTCTTCGCCGAAAAGCTGCAACCGATCCAAAGCGTTGGCATTGGTCTGGCGATCATTTCGGTGGTTTTGATTACGCTCGGACCAATGCTGATGTCGAAGTAATGGGGGAGCCTGTTGCTACGCTGCAACAAGCAATCAGGATTCATCACGCCTATCTCGTTTTGCCGCATTTCTTTCCGCAAACCGTCATGATCGGGCGCTTTCTGTCGCCTTCATGAAGCGCCGATTCACCGCATATTCACGTCTGTTGCGTAAGATGCCTGCTCATTCGGAAGGGACATTCCGAGGGACAGGGAAGACGACCGTGACCTTTCTTTCAACACTCGGCCACTACGCCGTAGCGCTTCGTGAATTCGTTTCGCCGACCTACCGGCCAGAACGGCACTATATGCGCGGCCCAGGCCCCGCATGTGCACGCCGTGGCTCTATAGCGATGGAAATGGGCGGCCGGGTTCGCTGAGCTCTTCAAGGCTTGTCTGGACAAGCCTTGAGAGTGACCACCGCGCCGGCTTGCTGGCCGAAATCCCGGCAGGCGTTCTCGCCACAAATCCTCCAGCCGCCAACTGTTGCGCCTGACTGCGCCAGAACGACCTGCGCCTGCGGCTTGACCGCCGGACGATAGGACCATGCGCCATCCTTCAGCACCGCCCCTTCGGGAATTTCCATACCTGCGCCGGTGCCCCTGACACGCGCTTCGACAATCTGGAGACCGTGCGGCGTCAGCCGCCAGTCTTCCTCCCATCGGACCTTTTCCACCGAATGCGTCCACGACAGCGTGAACAGACTGGCGGCGACGGTGATCGCCTTGCCGCCAGCGTAGAGGCAGACGCTCATGCCGGCTGCGGGGTGCGCTGCGTGCGCCACCAATGCAGCGCAACCAGAGCAATCGCGCAGAGCCAGCCGAGTTCGTCAGTCAAGGGCAGGGCCAGCACCAGAAGGCCGCCGGCAAGCAAGAAGCCCAACCGCTCCCACCACTCGGCGCGGCTGAACAGAAAGCCGACAGCGGCTGCGCCCCATAGCGCAATCCCGACGCAGGCCTTGAGCAGGATGTAGGCCACTTCGCCCGGATAGCCGATATAGGCCGACAGCGGGCCGGGATCCTGCAGCATCAGGGCAGGCGTGTAGACCGCCATGAACGGGACGACAAAGCCGGCAACAGCCAGCTTGGACGCCTGGACGCCGATCTTGAAGCCTGACGTCTTTGCCATGGGGGCGGCGGCAAAGGCGGCCAGCGCCACCGGCGGCGTCAGGTCGGCCATGATGCCGAAATAGAACACGAACATGTGGCTGACGATCAGCGGCACGCCCAGTTCCAGCAGGGCCGGACCCGCCAGCGACGAGGTGATGATGTAGTTGGGAATCGTCGGAATGCCCATGCCGAGCACGAGGCAGACCAGCATGGTGAGAACCAGCGACAGGAACAGGTTGTTCTGCCCGACCGCGATAATGAAACCGATAAAGGTCGAGGCGATGCCGGTCAGCGTCAGCGTGCCGATGACGATGCCGACAATGGCGCAGGCAATGCCGACCGGCAGCGCATTCTTGGCGCCTTCGGCCATGGCGTCGACGCACAGCCGCACCGTTTCGCGTCCGCCCTTGAAGGTGGCTGCCACGGCAAGCAGGACAAGGATGATCGCCAGCAGCGTGTTGGGGCCGGCAAAGACGACACAGGCTGGCGACAGCACTGTCTGGTCAAACGTCTGGTCGCAGGCGATGCGCAGCGTGCCGCTGAACAGCGCCGAGGTGGCGATGCCGATGACAATCCAGAATGCAAAGCGGAACGCCAGCGGGCCGATGAGCGTGGCGACTGCCATGCCAAGCACCAGCACCACCACCAGCGCCAGCCCGGCGGTGCCGGCAAACACCGGCGTGTATCCGGCAAACAGCAGATAGACCAGCGCCGCCAGCGGCAGCACCAGCGGCCAGTGATCCTTCACCGCGCGCCACGGGTTTGGCAGCGTCGCCTTGTCGAGGCCTTTGAGGCCGGCTTTGCCGGCTTCCAGATGCACCTGCCAGAAGCAGGCGGCGAAGTAGAGTATGGCGGGGATGAGCGCCGCCGTGACAATCGTCGAATAGGGCACGTTCAGCGTCTCGGCCATGATGAAGGCGACCGCGCCCATAACCGGCGGCATGATCTGCCCGCCCATCGACGAGGTCGCCTCGACCGCACCGGCAAAGGCCGGCCGGAAGCCGAAACGTTTCATCAGCGGAATGGTGAACTGGCCGGACGCCACGACGTTTGCCACACCCGAGCCGGAGATCGTTCCCATCAGCGCCGATGACAGAACACAGACCTGCGCCGGGCCGCCGCGCCAGGAGCCGACAAGGCCGAGCGCAAAATCGTTGAACAGCGCGATCATGCCGGCGCGCTCGAGGAACGAGGCGAAGACGACAAAGATGAAGATGTAGGCCGCCGAGACATAGATCGGCGTGCCATAGATGCCCTCGGTGCCGAAGGCGAAATTCTCGATGATCTGGTCGAACGTGTAGCCGCGGTGCATGAACACGCCGGGCATGTAATTGCCGAAAAAGCAGTAGGCGAGGAACAGGCCCGCGATGATGGTGAGCGGCCAGCCCATCAGCCGTCTCGTCGCCTCAAAGCAAAGCGCGATCAGGATCGAGCCGATCACCAGATCGGCATGGGTGAGAAAACCCGAACGCTGGATCAGGTCGACATAATAGATCCAGTTGTAGAGGCCTGTGGCAAAGCCGAGCGCACCCAGCCCCCAAAGCCAGGTCTTGCCGGCCGGCGTCGTCGCCCGCAGCGTCGCCAGCAGGCCGAACGCCAGCAGCAGCAGGAAGCCGACATGCATCGCACGCACCACCTGGCTGGGCAGCGAGCCAATGCCCGGAATGCCGCCAAACAGCGCCACGGAAAGCTGGAACAACGTGAAGATCACGGCAATGAAGAATGCAACCTTGCCGCCGGGCCCAAGACCCCAGCCAGGCGGCAGGCCCTCAAGCGCCTCTTCGTCCTGAGGCTCCGCGCTTGTGGCCGCGGATGCAGATGTGGCGTGCGAGTTCGACATGGCGCGGACCGTTCGTGTGCTGGCAAAGAAGCGCCGGGTCAGGTTATTTGAACCCGGCCCGGCTGTCTTGTGGCAAACCTCCCGAAGCCGGGGAGGAACGTCCTTACTTCAGGATGCCGGCTTCCTTGTAGTAGCGCTCTGCGCCCGGATGCAGCGGCACAGGCATGCCGTCGAGCGCCTTTGCAGGGTCGATGAGCTTGGCGGCGGCATGTGCGGCCACCATCTGCGGCAGGTTTTCAAACAGCAGCTTGGTCATCTGGTAGGCGGTCTCGTCGGAGACGCCCGAATGGGTGATGAGGAAATTGCCCACGGCAGCTGTTTCAACATCAGCTGCCTGGCCTTCATAGGTGCCAGCCGGGATGACAGCTGCAATATAGGGCGCGCCGATCTTTTCGACCTCGGCCTTCGGCACCGCAACGACAGTGATTGGCAGCGAGGTTGCGAGGTCGCGGATCGAGGCGACGCCAAGACCAGCTGACTGCAGCGTGGCGTCCAGCTGGCGGTTCTTGATCAGCTCCACCGATTCGGCGAAAGGCAGATATTCCACCTTGCCGAGGTCCTCATATTTCATGCCGGCCGCGCCAAAGATGGTGCGGGCGTTGAGTTCGGTTCCCGAAGCTGGCGCGCCGACCGACAGGCTCTTGCCCTTCAGGTCAGCCAGCGACGTCACGCCCGATTCCTGGCTTGCCACGATCTGGATGAAGTTTGGATAGATGGCGGCGATGCCGCGCAGTTTGTCGAGGGGTGCAGGAAAACCGGCTTCCTTGTTGCCCTTGACAGCTTCCTGAACGGAATCACCGAGCGAAAAGGCAATCTCGCCCTTGCCTTGCTGCAGCAGGTTGAGGTTTTCCACCGACGCCTTGGTGGCCTGAACCTGGGTTTTTGCGCCGGCAATGCCCTTGCCGTAAATGTCAGCCAGCGCAACGCCGAGCGGATAATAGACACCCGATGTGCCGCCGGTCAGCACATTGATGAATTCCTGCGCCTTGGCGGTCACGGTGCCAAGCCCCATCGTCAGCGCGAGCGCGCCGGCGGCGAGCAGTTTTGTTCTTGTCATTATGAAACCTCCCTGAATTCGTCGCGTCCTCCCGCGATTGATGCATGTTACCTATCGCGGACCGGATGCCAACCCTTCGATGCCTAAACTCCTGGGATGCTATCGGTAGTTGATTTCGGAGCGCCCGGGCGGCCACAATTGCTGCAAGAGCCGTGGGACAAATGTTCGCGTCGTCCACGAGGCCGGCCGGATTGCGCCACTCACCGCCCAGCCAGGGCCGCTTTGGCGGGCATGTCTCTGCGACGATGCTATGCTTGCCGGCATTTGGCCGTTGAAGGGCGGGGCAGGTTCGTCTATGAGATCGTCGTTCTGCGCTTTGCGCCGGACGATCCAGGCCTGCACCCGTAGCTCAGCTGGATAGAGCGCTGCCCTCCGAAGGCAGAGGTCACAAGTTCGAATCTTGTCGGGTGCGCCAATAAAATCAGCAACTTATCAAGATGTCGATTTTAAGTGCTGGCGATCACTCACCAAATACTCACCACTGAGAGACGGACCAAGCGATTTGTCGAAAGCCCATGTGACCTATCTCAGCGGGATGCCGGTGTTCGACCTGCTTTCGAGAATTCGCCCCGACGATGGCAGGATCGAGTGGCTGGTTGATATCTATCACGGCCTTCGGATCATGATGTTTTTCAATGAGCATCCACCACCCCACTTTGCAGTCCGATACGATGGCCAGACCGCAAGCTTTGCAATTGAGACCTGCGCACGATTGCGCGGGAATAGAGGGCTGGAGCGGTACGAGCCAAAAATTCGTGCGTGGTGGCAAGACAACAGGACCCTCCTCATAGAGACTTGGAACTCGTCGCGCCCCGCTGACTGCACTGTCGGACCCATCCGGGTCGGCGCGGGCGACACCGCCAAAAAGCGATCGAAAGAGAAGTCGCAGCGACCTCGCAATTAACGATAGGCGGCCCAGCGCTCGCGTTTCGGAGCCTTCCCCACGGTCGCCAGCACGCCTGCATTGTCCGGCCGCCCTTCCAACCCATCGTTGCCGGCCAAGGCCCGATAAGCCGCAAATGCGCGATCCGCGAACTCACGGTGTAATGCCTGGTCGAGAAACCATGCGGTCAATTCCAGCTTGTTCCGCCGCGACTTGGCCGATGGCGGTAGGGCCATTTGCGAGCCGTCCGGTTTGCGGACAATCTTGCAGCCCTTCAAGCGGATGATGCCCCTAATCTCAGCATCGAAGAACGCCAGGCTTTCCGATTCGAAAGCGTTCGGTCGAGGCTTGACGATGGTGAAGTTCGTGATCTGCACGTCACTCATTTCGGATGCTCCTATGTGTCCATCCATGCCGATCGGATCACGCGCGGCTTCGCGGCTGGCGGTATGACGATCGCGGGATTGCTCACTTCTTCCTCGCGGCGAGACCAATTCACCTCGACCATTTGCCTGGCGGCGAAGGCATACACGGTGCAATCCAGGCCTTCGGCGAGGCGACCGGGAATGCGTTCGAACCGGCGAGACGGCTGGCCGCGCATGTAGCGCACAACGATGCGCTCCGATGCGAGCTGTTCGAACCACGACGCCGGCAGACTGTCCGAAAACCGGATCGAGGTTCCGCGCGCCAATCGGGAAACCAGATGGCTCTTGATGCCGTCGACGCCGACAATCCATAGCCAGCCACCTTGCGTCTTCTGGCGGCTGCGCTCGATCCACGGCCGCGAACCGGACACGCCCTTCACCGCCATCACACGACGCCGCATGCGGGGGAAGGCGAAGGCATAGACACGTTCCATTGTCTCACCATCACCGCTGTCGATCGCCACCGCGTCAATGCCGAGCGAACCGCCTAAGGCATGGGTGAAGCGATCCTTCAGCATGTCATCGAGGTCGCGCCACGTTTCATCGTCGGTCGGCTGGCCCCAAATGACGCGATGACCAAGAACGTAGGCGGTTCCGTCTTGCGCCCAACCTATGAAACTGATTTCGAGCCGGTCGCGCTGCACGTCAATACCGGCCGTCATGGCCAACACTTCGGCCGGTACCGCGTCGAGATCGAAACGCTCGGCGCGGCTCGACAGGGCGGCATCGTCCAGCTCTTCGCCATGTTCGCGCCAGCCTTCACCGAGAACGGTGTTGACGAAACCCTGAAGCTCTTCCGGGCTGTCCTTTGCGCGAAGGAATTCTTGCGCCAGCTCGCCCCATGCCGCGTTTGCCAGCGGGCTGATCAGCGCATTGACCTTGAAGCCGGCATGTCCGCGAACTTCCGGCGCTGTTGCGCGCCACCGGCCATTTGCCACCATGGTTGCTTTATGCCGTTCCTCGACTGCGGAGCCGCACGACGGGCAGCACCAGAAGGCTTGCCTTCAGGCCAGTGGATATCCTTCCATGCGATTTCGTGGTGTTCGCCGCAATCGGGACACGGAACTTCATAGATGCGCTTGTCCGACCGGCTATAGGCGCGGATGACGTAGCTGGTTTCCTCATAGACCGGCGTCGAGCCGATGATGATCTTGCGATCGGGGAAGGACAGCGTTCGCTTTTCGGCAAGGACAATGGGCGAGCCTTCGATGCCGTTTTCGATGCCATCAACCTCATCAAGGATGAGGATTCGGGTGTTGTGCGAGCGCAGATTGCGGGGAGCTTTGGCCGCGACCACTTTCAGGCTGCCACCGGCGAAGCGCCTCGACATCATCGTGTTGCGGTTATTTTCGAGCTGGTCGCCGGATAGCACGCCGGCAAGAACCGGACTGGCGGCAAAGATCGGTTCAAGGTCTGACACGACCAGACGGCGGCAATCGTCTTCGGTCGGCAATACGGCAAGGATAGGTGCCGGGTCGTTGACGACATGGTTCGCCACCGCGCCGATCAGCAATGTGGTGTAGCCGACACGGGCCGATTTCAGCACGGACACGCGACTAAGCGTCGGATCGCTGATCGCGTCTGCAATCCCCTTCTGGAATGGATAAAGGCGCACCGGGCCGGGCAGCGCGGACACGTCGTCGGGCAGCCTGATTTCCTTCTCGATCCACTCGGAAAGCCTAAGCCTGGGCGGTGGAAGCAGCGCCCGTAGCGCCTTCGCCCTTGTCTGATTCATCATCATCATCGGCCAGCGCTGTCAGCGCGTCCCTTAGCTCGCGATCAATTATGTCGCCGTCGTTTGCTGTCAGGTGCGGCAAGCGACTTCTGATCCGGCTGGTACACGCCAGAATGCCGCTGCGGACCTTGCGGAGAATGTCACTCCACTCGCGTTCAACATCGCCACGCGCCAGCACGTCGCCGCGTGTGATCCTGTTTTTCAGTTCCTGCCCGTCCGCCTGTTCCCTCGCTAGCCTTGCCCGTTCCTGCACAAGGTCGAGCGCCCGCCCGTCGCCGCGACCGGCAGCAACTTCGCGAAGGTGCGCCGTGTAGAGCGCCACGGTTTCCTTCAGGTCGTATTGTCCGCGCCTAAGCTTCTTGGCGAAGCCGCGAATGGCGAGGTCAGACACGGTTCGGTCCGACACGCCTATCCAGGCAGCGATTTCCTTGGCCGTGACGACGTTGTTCATCGCGCCACCCCCTGCCGATCGGAGTAGAATTCCCCTTGGGAAATTTTGCAGTGAGCGAAATGTTGGGCTGCTCCCACCCGCAACGTGACGACGCCGGGAAGGACCCGCGCGCTTTGATGCTGCACCACTCTATGCTTCATCATTGTCATGTCTGATTGAGCGACAGCACGATCAGGTTGCTGTAACGGTCGCTGATCTTGAATACCTCGAACCGTGGCTGTCCTGCCCTGTCCATTGAGCGCACCACGTCCTTCGCTATGGGCGTTGGCCCGGTATAGGTGCTGCGATCGAGGATCAGCTCGCCTTGCCCGCCAGAGAGGCGCGTACGCATGCCATCGCCCAAAGCAAAGCTATCATCACCACCAACATGCAGGATGGCCTTGAATGTGGTCTGTGGCCGTGTGGGATCGGTGACACCGTTCTTCATTGGCGTAAGCCGCACCGTCTCGTTGAAGGCGCGCGCCGTTACCTGATCGACCTTCTGTTCCAGCGCGCGCCAGTTTGGCATTGGCTGACACCGACAGCCTTACCCGCCCGATCGGCGAGGGATTGGCAGCAATCTCGATAGCCGCGCCGATCTTGACATTGCTGCCGACGGTCGTGGTGACGACGCTGTTAGCGGCATCCCAATAGACAGCCTGCCCGATGGTCCATGCCTGGGCGCTGGTCTTCGGCAGTTCGAACACGCCTTCAAGCGCGATTTCGAGCGGCTCATTGATCAGAGCATCATAGGTAGCGACACCGAACAAGGTGCCGACCAGGACACCCGCGCCTGAAAGAGTATTGGCGGGAGCCGGGACGGTGATGACGCGGCCGGGCTGAATGAAGTTCTTCATTGTCAGAGTCCTTTGCTGAAGCTTGGAAGGAAGGTGTGGACACGCCGGCCGTTGATGGCGGCAATGTCGCGATCTACGGCACCGATGGCCGCGTTGAGTTCGGTGTCCGTCGTCAGAACATTTGGCGCTTTTGGTTGCGTAGTTTAGCGGAGTGTC
>DAINRF010000033.1:0-40304 GCA_036742015.1 Mesorhizobium sp.
TTTCGGCTGTTTTAGTCAACCTCCACGGTGTGCAAAAGGTAACACCCCCCTACACGGTGTGGCTGAAGCGTGTGGCGCGGCGCGGCCTTTTGCACAAATGTGCGTCGTCTTTTGCACACGCAAAATTTCAGTTGAGCTTTTCGTTTGACGCTTTTCGGCCTTTCAGGCGCACTTCCGTTGCCTCGCTGACTGCCAGTCCGAGCAGATAGGCGAGCATCGCGTATGGCTCGCCCTGCTCTTCCGCCTCACGTTTCAACCGGCGCAAGTCCGACAACATTCGAAAGATTGGCGTATCGGTCACGAGGAGCCCCTTCTGTAAGGCAGATCAGAGACCAGATCATTGGGCAAACTCACGACCGAGTGCAATCCGCGCACCTGAGCTTGATCGGGCTGGGCGCACAGAACGGGCACCTAGTCACCTGACGGCCCGATGAACAGCGCGTGAAGCAGAGACTGCTGCGGCCATCCGTTCGAGGATACTGTCCATGCCTGCCATGGCTCCAATCGCGCCATTGCGGCTCCCATCACCCATGTCGCCCCGCGCGAGGTGAACAAGGCTTTGAAGCTCGACTGCGTCTTCGACAAGGGCTTCAATCAGTCCGGCAACTGCGCTGTTGGCCGTTTCATTGGTCATTTGCATCTCTCCGAGTTGATGGCACGACATTCGCTCGACGCGCCATCTGAAGCGAGCAAAGCGGGCACTTTCGACACGCCAATTCAGGATTGATTTGGCTGGCAATTTGAAATGTCGGACCTGTGCGAGCACTTCCATTGCTCACGATCAACCACATCTATTTGGCTTGCATCGCCATCCCCGTCGAGACCATCTGCGCGCCAACATAGCGGTCGCGCAGGGTCGACAGCTCCGGGGCACCTTCGCGCCCGAGGTCAGGCCACCAGTCACCGGGACCAAGCAGCCAGAGATGACGGATCGGCGCACAGTTCACGACGCGCTTGCTTGGTGGGTAGACCTCGATCGCAACCCTGTGCGAACCGGCAAGCCGGTCCTTGATGTCTTGTAGTTCGTCCCAGGCGATCGAGCCGTCGTGCTCGACGGAGATCAGGCCAAGTTCACGGTCGAACCAAACGCACACCGCCGCGCGCCAGCCTTTCGGCCAGTCGGGCGTTGACGAGCGGGAAAAGATCGGAGAGCTGGTCAAACTGCATCCCCTGTGGAAAGAACCCCAGCTACCGCCGCCGCTACGGCACGGCCCATTGCAAGCGGCACTCCATTTCCGATGCCGATGCGAAGCGCAGTGTCGGTGTAAGCTCCCGCTTTCCGCAACGACTGAATAAACTCGACCGGCACACCTTGGTCGCTGGCCATTTCCTCGATCGACCGTCGCCGGAGGCGCATATCGTCAGCGTGCCCCTGCGTGCCCCTGACCCGCCCGTGATTGTCATATGCGATTTTCGCGCGCCTTCCGCCACTATTGGTAGTCACGGCGGGTTTGAAATCCATTGGCTCCAACGCCTGCGTTTCGATCCGCAGTTTTCTTCCGTCTCGCGATCCGAATGAAAAGCGTCTCAGGCGGTTCTGCTCGCCGCCAACCCACCTGTTGTTGACAAGCTGCGCATCAACCTCAAATCCCGGCACCGACGGAATTGGTGCGCGATCAACGTTTTCCATGAGAAACCAGGCAGGTTGAGCTTCGGCAACCACGCGCTCAAACTCAGGGATCAGATCGGGTGCGATGGCGGCTTCACCGTGAACGGACCTGACTACATTGGCGAGAGGCGACCATCTTTTACAAGGTGGGCCGCCGATGATGCCATCAAACCTGTTCTTTGGCGGGTGAAAGCGACAAATGTCACCTCCCCACAAGTGATCGGGTCCTCGGACAACTGCAAAACCGAGAGCCTCAAAGGCCATGTCAAGAAGACCAAGGCCGGGAAAAAGGCTGAGTATCAGACCGCCGGCCTTCACACTCCACCTCCCGTGATGATCAGTTCCTTCGCCTCGACGCCGCGGCCACCGCTGACCGTGTATTGCAGCCCGACCGGCTTCATCTCGAACGAGGCAAACAGGTCGCGGATCTCCGGCACGTCATTGATCGAGAGGATACAGCGGCCTTTCAGCCGTTCCAGCCGTGCGGCCATGATCGCGAACTGGTCACGTCCGAACATGCCTTTGCCGTAGTCATCTTCGCTACCGTGGTATGGTGGGTCGAGGTAAAACAGCGTCTCGGGCCGGTCGTAACGGTCAATGAAGGCCAGCCAGTCGAGGTTCTCGATGGTGACGCCTGACAGCCTTTGGTGCACATCGGCCAGCAGCGGTTCGAGCGTCGTCAGATTGAAATTCGCCTTTGACCGCACATCAACGCCAAAACTCTGACCGGACACCTTGCCGCCGAAGGCGAGGCGCTGCAGGTAGAGAAACCGTGCTGCACGTTCCAGGTCGGTCAGCGTTGCAGGGTTACAGGCTTTGAGCCGGTCGAATTCGCGCCGGCCAGCGAGCTGGAAGCGGATCGTGTCGATGAATTGCGGGTAGTGCCGCTGGAGAATGCGAAACAGGTTCGCCACCTCGCCGCTGCCATCATTGATGACTTCTGCCTTGGCAGGCGGCTGCCGCCTGAAAAACACGCCGCCCATGCCGACAAAAACTTCTGCATAGGTCACATGCTGCGTTGCCGCGATCTTGCGCGTGATCTCTGCCGCAAGACGTCGCTTGCCGCCAATATAGGCGGCAGGCGGACGTGCCCTGGAGGTTCGGTCCATATTGTCCATTTCAATTTCCGAAAGACTCAGACACACCGGCTGAGCCCGAAAGGGCGGGGTGTGACAGTTATCTTCTTGGGCTGTCTGGCGGGCTGAAGTTTGGCGATGGAGGCCCGCCATCCGGAGCCAACTGGCTCCGGAGCATCCGTGACGTGCCTTAAAACTGACTATAGATCTCAACCGCTTCTTGCGGGCACAACGGCCAGCTTGCGTCTGCGAGAATGTCAGCTGCCGGATCAGCTGCCAGCGTTGCGATATTGCCGCGCATCGCAGCCACCCAGCCGATGCCGGCCGCAGCGCCAGCAATCAGCGCATTGTCAGCCGCCGAACGCGACGAGGCTGTCTTGGCTGCCGCAGCGCCTTGCGCGGTCGAGACGTTCATTTGAGCTTCCGGACTGGCGATTGCATAGATCCGCCGCCGGCATTCAACCTTGATAGCTTTGACGCGTTCGTCTGCAAAATGAGCGTCGATAGCTGCTTGAGTGACACCTGCTGCAAGCAGTTCGTCCAGCGTCCAGTTGCGATAGTGTTTGCCATTAAAAATCAGATCAATTTTCATCGTTCACCTCGTGCGTTTCAGGTCAGATCGTGGTCAGGTCGGTCAGGATGTTCGCAAGCGAATTGGTCGCAACACCTGCCGTATTCTGCTGTGTGCTCAGCCAATAACCGGTCATTGGCGAACCTGTTTCAACGACCATATTGACGTTGAATGCGATAGGCACGCTACCCCACAAAAGCGGGCAGAAGGGTGTCGCCGGCCGGTTGATCTGCACGTCGCTCAATGCGACTGCCAGCACGTTTGTGTAGTGGTCGGCCATGAAGACATTGTTGGTGATGTATTGTGTGTAAGAGCTCCAGAGGCCGTCGGTCGGCGGAATGACGATCTCGAGTGCCGAACCGTAAAAATTGCCGCGGTCCAAGATTCTGAAATTGTTGATCGTGCGATATGTGTTTGGACCAATGACGACTGTGCGGCGCTCGAACGTCAGCGTGCGTCGATTGGTGTCGCTGCTGACGAGCCGCAGCCCGCGGTTGCGCAGCACGATATCTGCATCGATGTGGTAATTTGACATTAGCCGTGCTTCGCAAATGCCGCCCACCGGCGTGGCTGCCAGAGCCCTTGTCAGTGTTTTGTAAGGACTGGCTTCCGTGCCTGGATTGCCGTCACTGCCAGTGACCTGATTGATATAGCAGGTCGCAAACATCGCGTTCTGGTTTGCGTTGTAGGTCGCTGTCAGCGCGTTGATCTTTTGATTGGCCGCATCCGCGATTTGCTGCGGCAGATCGAGCAAAAGACCTGCCTGTGTTTGCAGGTCTGCAATTGCTTGTTCGTAGCTCATGGTCTTAGCTCCATCTATTTTGGATTTGCGGGATCAGCCGTGCGTTTTCGCTTTGGATCGCGCGGCGTTGCAGTCGTATGATTTCGGTCGAAATCTGGGCGATTGGCGTCACGAACAGCAGCTGCAGCGATGGTGGCTGTGCGGTGACATTGACTTTGTCTGCCGGAATGCGTGACAGCGTCACGGTTTCCATAAAGATGTAAGGCGAACCCAAAGTCTTGTGGCCGAGGTTAAACTCAGTGCTTGACCAGATGGCGAACAGCGTGTCCTGGCCAGCCGTGTTCTTTATGAACAGGCCGACTTCACGGATCCAGCCTTCTGCCGGGCCGTCATAGGTCGCCTCGAAGAACAGGTCGCGGCCAGCGCGGCTGATCGAGCTGATGGGAAAGCGCGCAAACTCGCCTTTCAAGGTTGTCTCGTTGCCAGCCGGAAGATAGCCGGCGTTTGCATGACCGCTGCCGATTGAGATCTTGACGAACTCGATCTTCAAGCTTGCTTCGATTAGCGCGGCGGCTGCCGCCAGTCCAGCATTCGTGATCTCGTAAACAAGCGCCTGTGCCATTACCTCAACCTCCAACTGCCTCGATGAACAACAGCCCGGCTGCCAAGCGCCAGCATGGCCGGCAGTGACAGGCCGATGCGTGTGTCTGTGATCTCGCCCGCTGCCCGATAGACTTGCATGCTTTGGCTGACGGCCGCAGCGGCAGGCGCGGCTTGCCGGACACGGTTGTGGCCATGGCTGGCCGGATGCCGCCCCACTTGCAGGCTCTGACTAACGACAGCGGCGGCAGGTGCAGCCTGCCGCACACGCTCATGCCTGTGGCCGGACGAGTGACGGCGGACCTGCATGCTCTCGCTAACCACGGCGGCGGCAGGCGCGCCCTTGATCTCGACGCCGATCCGAAAGTCAATGTGCTGTGACCAGCGCTGGGTGGCTTCCAGCTGTTTCAACACAGCCTTCTGGGTGCGTGCCGACAGAAGGTTTTCATCATCTGAAAACAGCTGCTCGTTGACGTAGGCCGTGACGACATGTGTGTCGTGCGCGGCGAGCGGGTCTTGCTGATACCACTGTTTCCAGACAACCTTGACGCCAATCGACTGCAAAGCTGCGCGCGCACCTTTGACAGTGCCGGTCCATTTGTGGATTTCAGGCGCAGCGGCAAGCAGGCGGCGCAGAGACGTCTGGTTCAGCCCAGCCGGAACAAAGTCGGTCATCGCCAGCGACACGATCATGGACGGCAACAGCCGCGCATCGACCGTCAACGGGTCCTGGACAAGCAGGGCCGATGTCGAAAACTGAGAAAGCAAGGTATCAAGCGAGCGCGCGAACGTGCGGCTGCGCTGATCGTTGACGCCCGGTGGTATCAGTTCAAGCGGGATCAGGTTGTCAGACATCCGGCAACACCACCTGATTGATGACAATGCTGTCGATTCCTGCAAACTGGTGCGGGCCGAGGTCTGTGAAAACGAGCCCGTTGACCTCAACCGCCGAAACGCCTGTCACAGCCTGCGCAGCTGCGACCAAGGCTGATGGCGCGAGCTGGCTGCCAAGCGTTTGCGTCCATGGCTGAAAGCGTTGCCGGATCGCCGCATCGACGGCAGCGGCGAGACCGGGCACAGCTTGCAACGATCGAACAGTGACATTCAGGCTGAACCCCGCGCGCACCGGGGAGAGAACATGAACGTCGTCGCCCATGGGCCGCACGGTCTCGGGATCGAGATAGGCAAGCACTGCATTGCGAATGGCGGCAGTCGGCAGGCCATTGGACATGAGTGGATAGATGTTGATCCTGCCTGGTTCCGGACGGACCACGCCAACATCGACGATTTCCGGATCAACGGCCATGACGAGTTCGCGATAGCCAGCGCGCGGACCTGTCTTGGCAATGGTCAGCAATGCGTTGACGACGCGCAGCCGGTAACGATCATCATCTTCATCGTCGGTGCCGCCAGCCGAAGGCGAAATGTTCGTCACTGCCGAGACATAGGCGACCGGATCAAGCAGCTCAGACACAGCACCGGCAGGCAGAGCGTTCGCCAACGCCCCGGTCTTTTCGGCAAGCGCGGTCACCTCTCCAGACAGCTGGCCGGGCGCGATTACCAGATCGGCGCTGGTCAGGAAGATCAGCCCGGCACCTGCTGAGACACGGGTGCCGGCTGCGACCACGACATTGACCGGTCGCACTGCAGTGAGCGAAAAGCGCAAGATCAGGTTTGCGCGCTGGGCCAGAAGCCGGAAGGTCGAAAAGCTCGCGCCGCGATCGTCCAGATGCCTGCCTTCCGCCCACACAGCGCTGTTCTGCAGTGCGGCTGTCTGCGCTGCCTCATGCAGCAGCGACAGCGCATAGGCCGCGACCTCGATCAGGAACATTTCGGTCTGGGCCGGATAGAGCTTGCGGTTCGACAGCCGCTCAAATTCAGCCGTCAATGCAGCCTTCAGGGCTGCCGGATCGCGCTCGAAAAAATCGGGGGCACCGCGCTGGCGCAACTCGGCAAGGGTCTGCTTGACCGGATCAGCCACGATATGTGACCTCTGTCACGCGCAGATCATCGAGAACGCTCTCAATTGGCCGCCAGAACACCGGCAAGACAAAATGCGCGAAGGCCTCCATCCGGACCTCAACGCGCTGCACGACAATTCGCGGCTCCCACATCGCCAGCGCATCCCAGATTTCACGGGTCAGCATCGGAATGCCGATCGAGGGGTGTTTGTCGACGACGCCTGGCCAGTCGACGCCTTTTTCCGGCTCGGTCGGAACCGAGCCTTTTGGCGTCAGGATCAGGTTGGCGATGGACTGATCGAGATCGTCGACGGCGGCGACAATGTCTCCCCAGACATCTGGCGCAACGCCGTGCTCGCCACGGCGAGCAACCTTGAGCGACCAATGTCGATAGCGGATAGAGTTGCGGTCGATTGGCTCAAGTGACATTGGCGCAATCTAGTTGCGCTGTCTCGCCGAAGTGGCCGGACATCATGTCCGGCCAAGCAATGTCAGGAAGTTTGGGAAAGGCTATGCTCAACCGGCGACTTGAGCAAGTGCCTTACATACAATCCCATTTGGACGCGCCAGATATGAGCCTCGCGCCACAGGCAGTCGGGTCGCCATGACGTGCCATTGGTGCACCCTCGCATCGCCAAATGGCGGAGCCGCCAACAATCGCGTTTGGGCCATGTATCGGGCAGGCATAGGTGTCGCCCTGGCGCGCGATCAGAGCGCCTTCGCATTTCCACTTCAACGCGGAGCTGACAATCTGGCCGCCATGCGTCCCGCTATCACCGAGCCTTGCAATCAGCGGCATTATTTCAGATGACCTTGGCTGGCGGTGATCGTCACGTTTCCTGCTGAGGTGACAGACACGTCGCCCTGAACATTGATCGTGATCGTGCCACCTGCACGGTCGATATGAACTGAGCCGCCCGGAAAGCTCATGCCGACATCGTCATTGCCTGACCATGGCGGCGCGTCCTTGGAATTGTATTTGGACCCGACAATGCAGCCATCCTCGCCCTTCTGGTCGAGCATGCACCACACCTCGTCATCGATGTCGGGCATGATGAAGCTCTTTGTCGTGCCCGAGCTGCGCGCCAGCACGTCGACCCAGAACGACACGGTCTCGTCTTCGTCCTTGAACTCGACCTTTGCGCGCTTCTTGGCCGGGTCGCGATCGACCACCACGCCGCGCTTCACAGATGCATTGTTCTGGTATTCATTTGCCGCGCGCATCGAGCAACTCCGCATCCGTCTGGTAGCCGCCTCTGGTCATCACATGCACCGACCGGTCAATCAGATAGAGGCCTGAATATTGGCCGAAATCGCCGAGCTCGATGACGCAACCGGCGATAGCGCGCACATCTCCCACAATCGAAATCGAGCCGGAGCGGCGCTTGCGATTGGCGAAATGCAGCCGCGATTTGACCAACGCCCTGGCATTGGCCGTGCTTTCCGTGCGTTCACCCGAGATCCGCAACGTGTCTCCGGTCTTGACCTGGTTGTCCGTCTCTTCGGCTTCGATGTTTTCTTTCTTGTCGCGGTCGAGATAGCTGGCTTTTGCCTTTGAATAGGTCTCGGCAGTCTGCTCTTTCAGCGAATAGGAAATGAGGTTCGTGCCAAACATGTTGTGCGAAACGGTCAATGCCGGTGATTGACCGTCGACCGATTTGAAATTGGTGAAGACTGCGCGTTTGCCTTTGGCCGCAAAATAGTGGCCGGTATCTTCCGCCAGCCTTGTCAGAAATTCGAGATCGCGTTCGCGGCGCTGGGTCACACGCTCAAAGAACAGGTTGTCGATCTGTCCTTCGACTGACAGTCCGGCCTCGCCCGCGACCTTGTTGACGATGGCACTCAAAGACTGCTTTTCGAAGGCTTTCACCTTCTGGGTCCTGAGCGACTTGGTGATCGGCGCTGCAAGGCCGCGCATTGTCATCCTGTCGCCGTTGCGGTCGCCCGACGCCTCCGGCTCATCCAATTCGAACGTGCCGCATGGCAGACTGCCACTGCTGTCGAGAATAGTCAGCTGCATCGTGTCGCCGGGCTCCGGTTTCCAAGAGCCTTTCCAGCGGCCAGCCTTGTCCTGGACAGTAACCTCGATCTCGTCGGCTTCACCGTGGTGATTGTCAGTGTAGGTGACGCTGGTGGTCATCGGATCGAGTTCCGATGAGATGTCGACGCCTTTATAGATCAGCTGGAAATGTGATTGTTTGGCCATGTTCAGCTGCCATAGTTCGGGTTGTCGCGTTTCCACGGCGGCAGGCTGCCGGCATTGGGCGCTTCGGCCTCGATGACGGGAACTTTCAGCGTCACGCCATGCGGTAGGATTGGCGGGGGCGCACCGAGTTGATCGCGCCACAAGTGGCGGTTTGCCTCAAGCAGGACTGTCTGCTTGTGCTGATCGCCGTAGTAGCGATAGGCGAGCAAATCCCAGCGGTCGCCTTCGACCGTCCGGTGTTCAAAATAGTCTGCCGTTAGAGCCGTCATGTTTCTAACGCCGCAGGTTTGGATTAGCCGATGTCGCCCGGCCTGCAATCGCAGGTGCGCGGCTGCGCGCGATCGAACTGATCAATGAAAACAGCCCACCGGCAATCGGGTCTTCCAGCAAAGTGATCGTCGCCTCGACGCGCACAGGTGAACCCGAACGATCAGTCTTGACGATACGCTGCGAAAGGCTGTCAACGACATAGCGTTTTCCGAGATAGACACCATTGCCGAGAACCAGTGGCAGCGGCGTTTTCAAAGCAAAGGCCAGCTCGAGCTTGGCGAGCTCGGACGGCACGTCGCAGAACTCTTCCGAAAAGAAGAAGTCGAAGCTCTGGGTGTCCAGCTCTTCTCCGATAGCCTGCAGCACCGGCTTGCCACGCGTCACATCATGCTGCGCAAAGGTGGCCTGCCGCTCGACCGAATTTTCTACCGGTCCAGTCAGATGGTTATGGCCAAGCGGTATGTCGCCGAAGAGTGCAATCATCAATAGGTCCTCCGGCTCGCCCGGCGCGCGGCCTCGTCCACGAGCTTCTCGATCTCGCGCGAATGCTCCTGCAGCTGGCGCGCGAAATCGGCCTGTGCGGTCTTGGCGTCGCCAGTGATCGATATCGTTGGCTTGTAGTCGATCTTGATCGCCATCGGCGCTGCTGACGCCACACGCATCTGCGCCACCTTGGCGCGGACAACATCAGCGGGCGGCTGGGACGCAATGCGCGGCTCCGCGACCTTCGGCGCTGCCGCCATGGCCGCTTGCGGAATTGAAGTCGCTGCAAAGGCTGGCGCAACCGGTGTCGCCGCTGCCATGGTCGCAGCGGTTGCAGCGCGCATCGCCTTCAGCATCGGTTCAGCGCGAATAGAGGATGCGATGGTCTCGCCGAATTTCAGCCGGTGGATGTCTGACAGCGGTCCCGTCTTGGCTGGCGATGACGGCAGCATATTGCGCACCTGCTGGGCCATCTTCTGGATCTCGGCAGTGACGGCTCCGGCGCGGGCGCGGATGCCAGCCGCCATTGTGTCCATCAGGGCCGCGCCCTGATTGTAGAAGCTCAGGTTCGAGACATAGGCCTGCGCCTGCATCAAAGACGAAATGATCGACGCCTTGACGCGCGCACCGGCAGCTTCCAGCACGCCAAGCTGCGCCATGGCCGGGCCGGTGTTGATCGACGTGACGGACTGCATGTCGGCCTTCAGGCTGGCTACCGCCGCCTGTGACGCCATAATCGTTGCCGGGTCGGCGACATTGAGTTCAGGCGTCGTGGCGCTGCCGAATGTGAAGGCCGACTTGATCTTGCCCCATGCTGCGCCGATGCGCGTTGTCACGCTCTCGATGGCAGACAGCGCCTTGTCGCCGACCCCGGCAATCCAGCCAGCAATATCCGGCAGCTGCGGCAGATCGAAGGACGGCAGAGCCGGCCACTCGAAACCGCTGAAGAAGGCGGTCACCTTGCCCCACAGTGCCTTCAGCCCGTCAATCGAAATATATTTGTCCCAGCCGAGCGGCTTGATCAGCATGCTCCAAAGCAGCTCACCGGCCAGCAATGCCCACCCGATATATGGAATGAAGCGCAGGCCCCAGCGTAGCGGCGTGATCAGCGCCGACCATGAGAGCCTGCCTGCAATGCCCGACCACGAGAGTTTGGGCACAAAAGACAGCCAGCGGAGCGGAGTCAGCACGGTGCTCCATGCGAACCGCGCAACCACGCTGGCCCATCGCAGCGGCGTCACAAATGCAGGCCAGGACAGACGCGGCACGAACGACAGCCAGCGGAGCGGAGTGAGCACGGTGCTCCAGGCGAACCGCGCGGCCACGCTGGCCCAACGCAGCGGTGCCACAAAGGCCGACCAGGACAGACGCGGGACGAAAGAAAGCCACCGCAGGCGCGTCACGATTGCCGACCAGATGAGGCGCGGTGCAAAGCTTTTCCATCCGAGCCTCTTGATCAGCAGGTTCCAGACAAGCGGCTTGATCAGAGCGCGCCATGCCAGCCGCGCTACAAAGCGTGGCCAGAGCAAGGCAGGAATGAACAGAGCCCAGGACAGGGCCGGGATGACATTGCCCCAATCGAAGGCAAACAGCTTCGACAGCGCCTGCCCGGGATCTGCAAAGATTTCTCTGATCAGCGCCTTCAGCTTGCCAAATGCGCTAACAATCCCAATTACCTTATCCGCAATCCATTTGAACGCAGCGCCCCAATCATCGACCAGCAGCCATGCCAGCGCCGCAATGCCAGCCAGCGCAAGCCCGGCAGGCGACATGGCGATCATCGACAGGCCTAGAACGATCTGCATCAGCCCGGCTGCAGTCGTAATCAGCATCGGTGCAAATGCGATGGCGCCGATGACATAGGCGAGGTTTTCCCAGCCGCCGGCATAGTCGGCGGCGATCGACAGATAACCGCCGAGCTTCTCCAGAATTCCGTAGGCTCCCGTGGCAAACCGCCACGTCGCCTCAAGCACCAAGACGATGCGGTCGCTGACCAGCTTCGCCCATGCATCGAGCGAACCGTTGGCCGCCATGGCGTTGACAGTATCGAGCACCAGCTGCAGCTTGCTTTTCATGTAGTCGAACAGGCCCGCAGACATGATCTTGCGCTGGACCGAGGTCCACAGGTCCCACATGTTAGACGTCATGCCGTCCCAAGTCTGAGCCAGCTTGTCCATGGCACCGCCGTAGCGTTCGACCATGATGGTGCGCAGTGCCTTTTCGATGCCCGCAGGATCGTCCTTCAGCGCAGAGACAATCTTCCGCTGGCCGTTAACCGTGTAGGCATAGGCAATCTTGTTGCCTTCGACCGCCGCCCTGATGCCGAACTCTTTCAGCCGTTCATTCTCACCGGTCATCGCATCGGCGATGGCTTCGACGGCCTGCTCAAGCGGCTTGCCCATAGCAGCTGACATGTCGCCGAGGTCACGCAACAGCCCGGTCGTTGGATCGAGACCATAGGCGCGCAGCTTGACGAAACTCTCCATCACCTGGTCGAGTTCATAAGGTGTCTTGACAGCAAACTCGCTGACCCACGCCATAGCCTGTTTGGCGCGTTTCGAACTGCCTTCGGTCTGGGTTAAGATCGTTTCGTATTTCTCGAACTTGGCCGCAACGTCGACCATCTGGCTCGCTGCCAGAAGAGCGGCACCGGCAACGGACGCGCCGAGACCGACTGCAAGGCCGACGCCGCGCGTCAGACGGCCAGCGCCATCGCGCACACGCTGCATGCCATTGCGCCCAAGGCGCTCGGTCGCGCGGTAGAGCGCAACAACCTTGCGGGTTGCAGCCGCCGCACCGTTCTGAACTGACGTGAATGCGCCTCGCGCTGCGGATTTGACACGGGCCAGCGCAGAAACCTGTCTGTTTGTCGCTGCGGTGGCCGCCTTCTGCGCCGCCTGGGCGGATCGCTGATTGCCCTTGACAGCTGCAGCCGTCGCCTTCTCAGCCTGCATCAGCTTCTTCATGACCTTGGACGCCCGGTCGACGCCCTGAAAGATCATCATGAATTTCATGTCGGACATGATGCTTTCCGGATTTCAGACTGCAGCGGCGGGCTTTGCAATCCCGCCGCTATTTACGTTTCGACGCCTGTTCGATCGCCTCGGCCTTGGCTTCCTCCAGCTCGACCTGTTCATGAAACCAGAACAGGAAGTCGGCTTCCGGCATGGCGCAGAGTGTTTCGTGCGACCAGCCGTTTTCGAGCATGAACAGATGCTGTGACGGCTGCGACAGCTCTATTGAACCGTCGCCGCTCCGTTTCCCTCATCATCCTTGTCGTCGCCGTCTTCACCGCCGAAGACGTCATTGATCAGCTGCAGCACATCGCCCGATGGCACCAGCTCGCGCAGATCCGCTTCGGTCAGCTTTTCGCCCTCGAAGAGCACGGTCTCGCAGACGAAGGCAGCCTGCGTCTTTGGCACATCGCCCTTGCCGGCTTTCTGCGCCGCCATCCAGCGTCCATGATTGATGAATTTCGGCACAGTGCAGACAACACCGGACAGGTTCAGCGTGACCTCACGGCTGCCGCTGTTTTCGTCCTTGTAGGCTGCGAGTTTGGCGCGAACGCCGGTTGCTTCCTTGCCCATGATCTTCCTTTCAGTCTTTCAACAATGACGTCTAACGCGGCCAGACGCTGCGACCGTCGATGCGATAGATATTATTCCAGGCGTCGAATTCGATGATCGGCGTTTCCGCGCCATAAACCTTCTGCAAGAAGGTCGAGACCGTGATGTCGTGCTCCTGCCCCATCTGCTCGCCGAGCCTGGCCTTGCGGCCACCCGTCTTCATCATCTGGAAGCCGATATGGGTCACCAGAATGTGCGACTTCGCTTCCGAGCGGCCTTCTTCGTCAAAAATATCGACGTACGAATGCAGCTGCAGCCTGGTCATCAGGGTCGGGTTGAGGATCTTGCGGCTGACCTCTTCGTCGAGCCATTCGAAGCTGATCTTCGCCTCGATCGGCTGCACCGGACGGCCCGGCAGCTTGAGGACGCCGATCATGCCGAGTGCCGAGTGCTCAACGTCCTGGTGTTCGATATCTCCAAGGTCGAGTTCGCTGACCCGGCCACAGACGTCGACGCCATTGATGTAGCAGTCGCTGTCCGTGATCTGGCCGATCTTGTTGCGCGCCATGTCTGGTCTCCTTCTTAGGCAGCCAGCGCGAGCGCGTTGGCGATGAACTTGGTGTCGACGTATGAATGCGTGGTGATCCGCTCCATAACGGATGTCGGGTGGCATTCGAGCGTGTAGTGGAAGCGGCCATCGGCGATTTGCTCGGGCGTGTTCTTCTGCCGGTCGAAACGGAACGTTGCACCGTAGAAGACGCGGTCGCCGATCTTGGCGCGCAGATAGGCGTTCACGCCTTCTTCAGCCGCCTCGACATTTTGCGGTGTGCCGAGCCTGTCGACGTAGTTCATCAGGAAGAACACGATGGCTTCGTGCGTCATGTCGAGGATGCGCCGCGCATGGATGAAGTTCTCGACATGCGAGGATGACGGGAACGCAGCCGACCGGTTGCCGAACGACCGGAAACCAGTGGCGAACGACCGCATCGCCGTGACGATACCGGCCTCGTTGAGGAAATTAGTGTCATTCTGCGTGTCGGTCGGATAGAAATTGATCGGCACTTCCAGACCGACCACGCCCTTCATCTCGCGGTTCGAGAACGAGTGATGATAGCCGAGCTCCAGATCGGTCGCGATGATCAGGCCGGCAATACGCGACGACAGATGGTCGAGCATCGTGCCGCCGTTGACCTTGTCTTCGATCAGGACGCTCGGATAGCAAAGCACAGTGCGCGCAGATGACGTGTTCGCGATACCGGTCGCACCGCGCGCCTCGACGGCCTGCTGTTTGGTCAGCCCGGTCGGCAGGTCGCAGATCGCGATTGCGCCAAGCTTGCTGGCGACAACGTCCATTTCGGCGCGGACAGTATTGACCTGCGAGCTGGTCGACAGGATCAGCTTCGGGAAGTAGCCGAACCGGTTGTAGCACTCGTAAGCGCCCTTCAGGCCGGTGGCCTGGTCGTTCGTGATAGTGCCGGTCAATTCGGGCGTGGTGACCTTGGTCGGGTCGGGCACATTCGTGGCCGACTTGTGGACGTCAGGATTGAAGACGTTGTTGACGATGATCGTGCCGCCGCCGCCCTGGTCAAAGATTGCGTCGAGCCGGTTTGGAATGTCGAAGCCTACTGTGGGAGGTCCGAACAGCTCCGTCGCTTCTGCCTGTGTGCGCACGATGATGCGCTTGTTGATCTTCTTGGCGCGATCAGCTGGCGTCACATCGGTAAGATGGATTGGTGCCAGACCGTTGACATAGGTAACAGCAGACTTGACGTCGCGAACGACCGTCACGCCATCCTTATGTTCAACGATCTCAGGGCCGTGGTGGAAATTGACGGGCATATTGACCTCGCGTCCTAGAGTTCGGTTGTGGGTTCGGGAGCCGGCAGGGCAGGTTCTCCTGCAGACGTTTGCTCCTGGTCAGCTTCGACAAGCAGCTCAGATGCGATCAGATTTTGGATGATCGGATGATCGAGAGGCAGGTCATGATAGGTCGCGCCACGCATGAGGTGGATTTCGCGTTCGTCGTGATCGAAACCGCTGTTTGGCCCTAGATAGGTGAGCCCCGGTGCTGTCGAATTTATCTTCCTGGCCATGTGATCCTCTTCAGCTTGCTTGACTGTGAACGACTGGCCGCATCAGCGGCGCTGGCCGGATACGCTCTCGCGCCACGGCAGGAGCGGTCAGTGCGACCTGCAACCGCCAGCGCCAGATGCCCTCGCGTTCCTCTTCGAGTTCGTCGCGGACGATCTCAGCCGGACCGGCACCCGCAAAGGCAGAGCCCTGAAGCGCCAGCCGCAGATCTTCGAGATGGCCGTATGCGCCGTTCTCGCCGAGCAGCGAGCGCGACAGCAATATGATCGCGAATTGCATGCGGCGCTGCTGGTCTGTGCGTGTCGGACTTTCGGCAGCGCGGTAGGCCGAGCCCATATAGTGGACGAGCGCCGCCGCTTTCAGATTGGCGAAATCGTAATTGCGCGGGTCAGCTGGAAACGCATCGACCTTGATCGTCCCGGCCAGTTCGGACTTCAGGCGCGCGACTATCTCGGCCTCGACCTTCTCGATAAAGAGCGGCTCGCGAACACGGCGGAGGATGGCGTCTGACATCTCGATCACCAGCCTTTCAATGTCTTTTCAGCGACTGGCTCCGGCATTGCCGCCAGAACGCGCCCGGCCATCTCGCCATTAATTGGCTGACCGGCAATCGGCAGCTCGGCCTGACCGCGTGAAACGCCTTTGAAGAAGGACAGCGCGTCTTCGTAACGCTTGCGCACCTCCTCGCTGATCTGGCTCTGGCCGCCGGAGCGTGAACGCAGCCGGTAGCGTGCGATGTCGGAGACAAATCCTTTGAGCAGATCTGGCGTGGCCTCTGCGGTCATCGTCTCGATAACCGGGTAGCGTGAACGCGCATAGCCGGTCAGAAGATCTTCGGCGAACTTGATTGCCTCCTCAATCATTGGCTGATTGAGGCTGCGGCCTTCCGGTCCGTTGAACGAGCCGAGACCGGCGATCTGCGACAGTTCGTCGAGACCGATACGGGTCTGAAATTCGGCTATGGTGAGAAGGCGCGTCATGTCGCGTGTTTCGGTTCCGGTTTGAAGGTGATCAGGAGGTTGCCGCACCGGCCTCCTGATCGACGGTCTAGCCCTCCGCCGATTGTCTGGCGTTGCAGGCCCTTGTGCGGGGAGCCTGCTGAAGGCGCTCTCGGGGGTTATTCTTGTGGCGCGGCGAGGATCGCCGCCTTGTCAATCTCGTCCTGGCTGACATCGCGGCCCAGCGCCTTGGCGAACCTTGCCGCAATCCACTTGCCGTCCTTCGACTTGAGATCGGCAGCGCCGTCGCCCTGCATCAGGTCGACGATCGAGCCGAGCTGTTCTGACGACAGCGGCTCCGCAATAGCCTCTGCCGCGACCAGCTCACGCAGGTGAGCCAGATCGCTTGGCGTGATTTCCATCGCGCCGGCTTCTGCGATCTGCAACGCCTCGGCGGACGTTACCTCGGGCGTAGAACCGGCTGCATGCTTCTTGCCATTGAGCTTGACCGGCGCGATGAGTTTGACTTTTTCCTTGCCCATCATCGCCTCCGTCAAGCCGCCGCGCCGGCGTTCTGGATCAGGAACCCGCCTTCTGCTCCGGTGAGCGTCGGCTTGCGCTCGACCTTGACCGAGTAAATCCAGCTGTCTTTCCCGTCCAGGAAGTAGGGCTTGGCGACCTGCGGATAGCCGAGCAGCGTGTAGGTGTAGCCGAAAGACGGCACCTGAAAATTGCCTTCGCCGCGCGGCACCCAGGCGAGGATGGCGTCATCGCCCCAGACGTCGTTGGCCAGTGCGTCATCCGGCGCGTTTTCGGGCAGATAGACCGCCTTGCCGACAATCACCTTGTCGACTTCGAAATAGTTGGCCAGCATCGCTGCCGTGATGCTTTCGGCGCTCGTATATTTGAAGTTCTCCTTGACCTTTGGATGCACCTTCAAGGCCGAGAACGCGGTTGGCCCGAGCGTCAGCGTGTTGGGATAGCGACCGATCGAGCGCCGCGCCGCCTCACGCCCATCGCGAATGTCAGCGGCAGGATCGCTGCCGGGATCGGTCCAGCGGTCGGAACCAACCAGCGCAAGCTTGTGATTGTTGTCGTAATTGGCCGCATTGCGGGCCAACTGGGCAGCATCAAATTCGAGGTTCAGATCCTCGATATCGAGCACCATGTTGACCGTGTGGCGGCCAAGGTCGATGCCCGGCACGTTCTCAGCTTCTTCCTGATGCTCTATTGGCAGCACGCCTTCCAATGCGTTCTGGACAAGCCCGATCGGGTCGGACGCATAGCCGAATTGGATGCGCTTCTTGTCTGCGCCGGGTGCACGGCGCGTATTGACCATCCGGAAGCTTTCCTTGCCGAAACGGATCACGCGCATGGAGCGATTGGTCACCGTCGCGCGCGGGAACAGCTCGTGGCTGATGAACTCGGCATTGCGATAGCCGCGCGCATGGGTCGACAGGATCGGGTCGATGACAGCTGCGGTTCGCGTATTGAGGGCTCGGGACATGGAGATTGCTTCCTTTAACGGATGAGGATGTCGACGAATTCGCCGTCATTGGCGGAGGTGAGCGCAGTGGCGAAATCATTGACGCCGGCACCCTTGGCCTTGACGCCGCCGCCTGCCGCCGAAATCACGCGCTGGCCGCGCGTGATGACGCCGGACGCCTTGACCCGGTCGACGCCGAGCGCAATGACACTGATGGCCTGCCCGATCTCGGTGGCCGGATGCTGTGCCGTGCCTTTGACTGGCACGTCGTCGGCGGTGATCTTGGCGTCGTCGAAGCCGATCAGGTCGGCGGGCTCGAAGAGCGTCGTGGCGATGGCGGTCAGCGTGAGAAGATTGGTGAAGGTTCGCATTGTGGTCTCCGGTCAGAGGACTGCGTCAACGGCAGCTTCGTAAGACGTGCCGGGATGCGCGCGCTGATAGGCCAGCGCCTTGGTATGGATTTTCAGACCTTCCGGATCGACGGCCTTGCCATCCGAGGCAAACGACACCGTCTCGGTCTCGTCCGGGTCATCGCCCAGATCGACAGCGCCAAACGAAACGATCTTTGGCTGCGCCTTGAAGATGTCACGCAGCGCCTGGCTGAGAGACTTTGCCTCCCCGCCACTGAACGAAACCTCGGCCTCCTCCGGCACCGCGTCGAGCAGTCCGGCGAGCTCTGCCACCTTGGCCGGCACAATGCGGCCTTCTGCGGCGAGGCTTTCTGCGAAGGCAACATTGTCGTCATGGCGCAGCTTGCGCTCACGGTCTGCGATGCGCTGCTCGCGCTCGGTCAGGCCCGCTTCGCGCGCGGCAAAGTCGGGATTGGCTGGTTTGAACACGGTCGGATCCTTCCTGTTGTCAGGCTTGGTTTCGGAAAAGCGGGGGGACGGCAGGGGCTTTGGCTCGACCTCGGACGCGTCCAGCCATTCGATCTGGTAGGACGGCAGAGCCTTGTCTGCGGCTTCCGAGCCGAATTTCTCGATGAAGAATTCTCGCATCGAGCGAAACAGTGACGCGGCCTGTTCGAAGCCCGGCTCGCCAAAAACAATGAATGTCTCGGCCTGCTCCTCGGAGCCGCCCAGAGATACCGGCTTGAGGCCGGATACGGCAGGAGCTGCGCCACCCAGGAAACCGATATGTTTCGGATACCAGGTGCCAGGCAGAGGATTGTTGTCAGCTTCCGGCTTGAAGAAGGACATCGAGACCTTCTTGTAGCGGCCATCCTTGATCGCATCGGCAAAGGCCGGCTGGATATTGGTCACGGTGGCGTAGAGCCTCTCGGTCTCTTCGTCATAGTCAAAACTCTGCGCCCAGCCAAAAGCCGGCGCATCGGTCTTCGGGTGACCGACAACAATCGGGGCTGGTGCATTCTCGAACGAATAGGAAGCAGCGATTGCGCGCAGATCGTCTGCCGAATAAGACAGGCGCTCGCCGGACATCGGGGTGAATGTGCCGGGCCGGAAAACTTCGATACGGGCTGTGGGTTTCGTGCCGGACATGTGGTTCCTTCAAGCTTTGGCTCGAAGGCTGTCATGGCAGATGGCGCAGGCGATTGTGTCCGGACATGATGTCCGGCCAAAACCACTGATTGGCGCGAAATCAGGAACAATGTGCGGCAGGCCGCATCTGAATTCAAGCGCCTGCCTTTTGCAATGGCCACAGCGGCTTTCTAACGGCGCTCTAACGCAAGCTTGGGGTGATGGCCGCTATCTGTGACCAGAACACACGCTGGCGGCCTCCTGTGGCGATCTATTCGGCAAGCCAATCTTCAGCCATGTCAGCGATTGCCTGCGCATCGTCGGGTTCAAGGCCAAGGATCGGACGCGCAGGCACCGTAACCGAATGATTGCGGCCTGCCTCGCCGCCAAAATGCTGCAGCGCCGCCTGGACCGCGCCCGAGCCGACACGCACCTGATCATCGTCTGCCGCGTAGTTGAAAGACCCGGCCAGCGTGCCTGTGACGCGCAGGATGGTCAACGGTGCATTGCCGTTGGTCCGAAGCCGGGATGCGACAGTGGCCGGGGCAAGGCGCTGCCAAGGCGAACCGTCCGGCGAGCGTTCGTCTTCGAACCGGTCGGCAACCTTGTTGAGCAGATGTTCGCCGACATCCTTGTAGAAGCCGCGCGCGTTTTCCATTCGTCCTGTCAGGCGCGCCAGTTCGCTGCGCATCTGCGCATCATCAATTTTGACGGTCCAGCTGATGCCTGGCATTGATGGACTTTCCTTCCTGTGACGCCTATATTCGGTTTGTCGAAAGGCAAAGACCGGTGATGGTCCTGATAGCCGATTGACCCAAAGGTCGGATCACTCCCGGCCTTTTTTCATTTTCGCTTATAGAGCAGCTTGCCGCCGCGACGTTTGTCGAGCAGGCCAAGATGTGGCCGGCCCTTCTTGTCAGCGGGCATGTAGCTTGTGATTGCGTCCCAGAACCGGTCGCCCATTTCAAAGACGATCAGGATGCCTGAGACCGGATCGACACGGATATAGCGGCGGTCGACGATCAGTTCTTCGCCATCATCAACCGGGTCCTTCTTGCGCCCGACGCCCAGCCAGATTTCGTCCGGGTCGGCCAGCGTCTCGGCGATCAATGGCGTGATGCGGCTGCGGTCGCGCTTCGTGATCTTGAGGTCACCGCTGCGCTCACGGAAGAAGCCGTCCGAAACCGGCACATAGTCACCGGCTGCATCCTTGAACAACACGGCCCGACCGATCTCTGCACCGAACGGCATCAGGAACGCATTGACGTAGTCTTCGACCGGCAGACCGTCACCGAGCTGTTGCGACTTGAACGGCCTTGCCTTGGCGACCAGTTCGGCGATTGGCTCTGGCGTGTCGACAGCAACGGCCATGCGGCCATCGGTCAGGGCCGCGCCATCCATCAATGCTGACGGCACGAGGCCGCGTTCCCACTGATCGCCGGGCTGGTAGTCCCACCCATAACCAATGCCTTGCGGTTGCTCGATCAGCTTGCCGGTGACCGGATCGCTGATCGCTTCCATCAGTGGCTCCGGCGCTTTGTCCGGACCTGTCTTGCCGCGCTTTTCGAGATCCCGGCGCGACAGGGTGCGGACGCCACACGAGCAGAGAAAATCGTTAGGTGGGAAATGTGTGTTCCACCACGGATCGTCGTTTAACAGGATGCGGCCATGCCATGCCTGATGGTGCGGGCGCGGCACCTTTGGCTTGCGCGTCTCGCCATGGATATATTCCCAAAACGGCCGCAACTTCAGAACGTTCGGGTCACGCATCTGCTTGAGCCGCCCGGCCATGTGAGCCGTGCGGATGTTGGTCTCGAAAATGACACGTGTGCGCCAGCCGCGCTCGCCCTTGTAGGTCCAGCCATATTTCGCGACGATCCGGTCAAAGTCGTTCTGGAAGTCGCGCAGCGTGGTTCCGTTCTCCATTGCCTCGGCAATGGCGTTCTGGAAGTCAGCCAGCATGTCGCGGTTGATTGCACCAGCAATGACAAAGCTGCGGTCATGCCCGCCTCTGATCACATCCGTGAACGCTTTCGTCGGCTTCGGCTGCTTCTGCCTGAAAAATTCGATCTGTTCCTTGAACGGCTGCCGGAAGGCTTCCGGATCTGCGAAGTCGGCCCCGGCAAGCTCATCAAGCACGGCCTGTCTGCCAAGCAGCATCGCCAGCTCCAGCGCCTCACCGATCTGCGCAGCGATGGGATCGGCCTTCCAGTGCCCGCAATCCTTCAGGACGATTGCCGCTGCAGCTTCAAATGAACGGACAGCAAATATTGCGGATCGCACGTCTTCGAGCTGTTCGGCCAGCAGATCGGCAAGAGCATCGTCGAGCCGGTCAGACAGATCCACAGCGTGGTCGGGTTCGGCGAAGAGCTGGTCAGTTACCGGGACTTTTTTTTTAGCCTGTTTGAGCGCGTCTTCAATCTCGCGGGCGCGCGACCCGCCTTCGGCGAAAGCAAACCGGGCGGTCACCAGCCGGTCGATCGTCTCGTCAGAGAGCTGAGCCGTCACGCCGAACGAAACCAGATAGGCGCGCGCTTCTTCGTCGTCGGCGATGTGTGAAGCCGCCTGGAGCAGCGTGACGATTGCCCCATTTTCAGCTACGGCAGCTTCGGCGGCGGCCTTTCGGGTTTCGGCCTTTGCCTTTTCACTCGACGGGCGCACTCGCCAGATGTTCGGGACTGCTGCGCCCGGAAAGTTGTATTCGACCATCCAGGTGATGAGTTGCTCGCGCAGCGTGTCCGACTGCAAATCACCGTCAGCGTCGACCAGAAGTTCGAGAATTTCGTAGTGAGTTTCCGAAGCAGCCCGCGATCCCGCATTGCCGATATCAGTTGTCAGCGTCTCGCCGGTCGTGGCGATCGACATCTGCTTGTCCCAATACTCGCACCATTCGCGATAGGACACCGACCCGCCACGGGTCGCCTCAAGCAGACCGACATCAGTGCCAATCGGCACAACCATCGCGCCTTTCGTCCGCATTGCCTGCAGCTTGTTCAGAAGATCGCGCTGGTCGCTTTCGAGCGTGCCGTAAGGCGATTTGCCGACAACGGTCGGCCCGGCGAACTTGTCGAGGAAATGCAGCCAGAACGCTACGCCTTCGCGCTTGAACAGAACCGGCCAGAACAGCCTTGTGCCAAGGCCAAGGCCATAAGGGTTGTTGCCTTTCACGCCATGCCGGTGAACGATAAACTTGCGCTCTGGCAGCTCTTCACCTTTGTCCATGCTGCACATCGTCAGCAGTCGTGGCCGCCAGTTCTGGTCGAAGACAAAGCGGCGCTGGTTGTGACTGACAATGCGCTCCGGCACGATGCGGTTTCCCTGCCGCGCCCAGATCACTTCGCTGATCGAAAAGCCTTTCAACGTCGCGTCAAGCAGGTCTTCGCAGATACGGTCGAACGGCAGGCGCTTGAACGTCTCGCGCACGAAATCGGCAGCCTCGATGTCGAGCGGACGGTCACCGCCTGGCTCGACCACCCACTCGCGAGCCAGCATCGTCTTCTTGCGCTTCTGCAATACCGCCCACGCATGCGTGTCGCGTTCGATATCGTCGTAAATCTTGAGACCCTTGGACCCGCCACGCGAGGCAAGTGTGTCGTCGACCGGCAAGAGCACATCGGTGAAATAGGGTATCGTGATGTCGTTTTCTGCGTTCGCAATCAGCATGCGCTGCTCAAACGGCAGGTTTTTCGACTTCTCGACAGTAGCGGCTGGAGCCTTGAACTCGGCGATCTTTGTCTTGCGGCGGCTCACAGCAGGTAGTCTCCGAGATTGTCGCTCCGGTCGCCGCCAACAGCAATCGAACCTACGGAGCCGGTGCCTGCACCACCCGAATAGATGACTGCGTTCTGCCAGAGCATGTCGAGGCAATCCGGGCCATCGTCATGGTCAGCGTTCGGCCATTGTTGAAGCTGTTCAATCAATGTCGTCTGGCTTGTGTTGAGACGGATCAGCCCGGCTGCTATCGGCGGCTGAAGGCGCTCGATGCGCAGCTGTTTGTCAGCGTGTGGAACGACCGGAACTGCCGACAGCGCTACGTTGGCCTTCAGCGCATCGCGCATCAGTGTGGTGCGCAGGAACTCCTGAAACTGCACCGCCTCAACGAACCACAGGTGGCAACGATATTCGCGCTGCAGAGCAATCGTGTCGGCAATGATGACGTCCGGCAGGCGGCGGCGGATCGACGCCTCCAGCACATCCATCTCGCGGGTGACAGGATCAATGCCACCGATCAAAATCGCGGACGGATCACGGCCCTTGGCCTTGCGGCCAAGTGAAGGATCGATCGCGCCAAACAGGATCAGGTTAGGTTTTCGGGTGACCCACCAGCTGATGGTGCCAAACGGATTGCCCTCGGCAATTGGGTTGTTCTGGTATTCGGTGGCAAACGCATCATGTCCGGCTGCGCGTTCGAGCATGAGGAAAAGAAGTGGCTGGACAGCGGGCCAATTGATGACGGCGCCTGCATCCATTTCAGCCCTATTGGCCTCGTAAAAGGCGACCGCCGAGGGTTCACCGCCATTGAGATAGGCCTCTTCAAATTGCTCCCACAAGTCCATGCGATCAGGCCATCGCATGATCGCCTGGAAGCGCGTAACGCGCCACGCGGGCGACTTGGCCTTGCGGGCGAGCACGGCGTCATGATGCAGGATCGTGCCGACATAGATCGCATCCATCGAGCCATCTGGCGGGCCGACTTTCAGCGCAGCACGGTCCAGCCAGTTTTCCAGCTTCTTGCGCTGCTCAGGCGACCGGACGTTCTCATCGTTTTCGATGTCGTCGAAGAAGATCAGGTCCGGCCTGAACGGGCCATGACGGCGGCCACGAATTTTCTGCAGCGCGCCGAGCCCTTCGAGCCGGATATTGTTGCGGGTGACAATCTCCCCTTCTCGCCAGACCCGGCCTTGGCCGCAGATCTTCGGAAAGTCGTATTGCAGTCGCGGGTTCGTTGTCAGTTCGGCCTTGATCGCCTCGACCAGAAGCGCCGACTGCGCATAGACGTCGCAGACTTCCAGAATGTAGCGCTTCAGGCCACGCATGATGCAGTAGAGCGCAAAGCCGAGTGACAGATGCGTCGATTTGGACGAGCCGCGCGGCGCAACAAACATTTCCCGCACGCCCTTCTCGCCCGACAGGATTTCCGGCACACGGTCGAAGATGGCGAGGTGGAACAGGCTGTGTGCGCCGCGCACATAGTGCGGCAGATAGGTTTCCATGAAGAAGCGGAAACCGTCCGGCCCGGCAAGCCGTCCGAGCCGTTCGTCCCGCGCCCGCGCGTCGACCGGGAATGCCTCGACCGACAGTTCGATCCAGCAAGCCAGTTCGCTCGCCATATCAGCAAGCAACTTCTTGAACTCGACGGGCCTGACTGCCGGTTTGATGTTTGGCCGCTTGATCATCGCGTGTAGATGCTTGCCAACCGGTCGCCGAAAGGTTCGATGATTTCGAGAATGGCCGGTGCATGCTGCGGGAAGGTCTGGCGGACAAAGTCCAGCAACTGTTGCATGACATCCTGCGCCACGCCCAGCTCCGAGATTTTTGGCGCAAGCTTGCCGGCGGAGGCAGTCATCTTGGTCATAGCGTCTGCCAACGCCACCAGATGGCCAACCTTTTCCTTGATGGTCAGATCGCCCCCTTTGATGTCATCGAGCAGCGACTGCGCCATGATCATGAAGTCTTCGACCACCGTCGACACGACGGTTTCGATGCCTTCGCCGGCAATGACCGAAGCCGACCGGGCGATGTCCCAATCGTCGCCTGCCTCTTTCGCAGCCTTTTTCCAGCGCCCGAACGTTGCCTGCGAAATGCCGAGCGTCAGCGCAATCGTTGCGCCGGTCATGCGCCGATAGACATAGTCAGACCGTGCCTTGCGGCGCTTTTCCTTCTCACTCGCCACGCGGCAAAACCTCGAAAGTATTGGATGTCCGCACAATTTCCATGAGCGGCGAACCGGCAGGCCGTACCGTCCAGACAATGTCGATGACATATTCAGCTGGCTGCATGGTGCAGCTCTTGCCACCCATCAAACTCTGAAGGCTGATTGTCGAAGGTTTGTAATTTCCAGGCTCATAATAATTTGAGCCCTGAGCACTGCAAATTGCCTTGAGGCCGCCAGAAGTCACTTCATTGACTTCGACCAGCCAGGTTCCGCGAAACTTCTTCTTGATGCCGCGCGAATAGCGCACTTCTGGCTGCTGGCCTTCCACAGTGTCAGAAACATGGACTTGACTGACATCAAACCAATCGTTCGGATGCCGATAAAACGAAGATGTCAGAAGAGTGAGCGCCCAGAGCCCGACAATGATCGCGGCCCAATACTTATTGTTCAAAGCCGCCTCCACCCTCATGTCCGAGCCATTTACGCAAGAGGCTGCGGAGTTTTGTCGGATCATTCGAAAGCGAAATCGCAAAACGCATTGCTCCCTCGCCAGTCAACGCAAGCAGCGCCGCAATACCATTGCGATATGGTTCTTCAGGAAAAGCGAGGAAGGCCATCACCGGATCGGTGAAAACGAGTGCGGCGAAGACGGCGACAAGCACACTGATCGCCGAACGCCACAGCGAATGCTTTTCGGATGTGACCAGCCGGATCAGCGCGCCACCCAAGATGGCGAGCAGAAATTTCCAGTCGAATTCCCACAGATTCACGAGCCGCCTCCATCCTTGATTGCCTCAACGGCAGCACGGCGTCGCGCCTCGCATGTTTTCAGGGCCGAGCGATCTCGGCCCCACAGGCTTGTGACTTCGGCCTCGTTCAGGTCGCGGTCCGGCAAGGCAACCGGGTCTGGGCACGGCTTTTGAGCCGCAGGCGGAACCTCCGGCTTCAGCAAGACGGTCCTGATCGTCGGCGGCTCCTCGCTAGTTCGGGAGCAGCCGGACGCGATCACGGCCAAGGCCATGGCCATCGCCGTCAGGCAGCAACGCATTTTTGCGCTCCATTTCTTCGATCTGATCTTCCGCCACGCGGACGCGTTCATTGGCGGCAATTTCTGCATCCCGTGCATTGCGCGCCTGCTCGGCTGCTCGCATCTCGGCAAGCGCGTTCGACTTCTCGATCTGAGCGGTCCAGTGCGCGTCACGCTCGGCAATCGCATGGTCGCGCGCATCCGAGACCATGTTGTCGACCTTGCCCAACGCCAGCCAGACCAGCAGGCCGCCCAATGCAAACAGGGCTGCGCAAACGAGCGCGAAAGCCGAAGCGCGCGGGGCCAGAAACGCAAGCGGGTTCATGCCTTGACCAATCGGCCAAGCTGGTCGCGCCGCACGTCGAACGATGGACATGCTTTTGCAGCATATTGATTGTGGCCTGACACTTTGTGGATCGCCGGGTGCCGGTCGATCAATTGCCGAACCAGCCAGATCAGAGAAGCCCGCTGCGCAGGCGTCCGCGTGTCTTTCGCAGTTTTCCCGTCGACGGAAACACCACCCACATAGGTGATGCCAATCGTTCCAGTATTGTGGCCCGCGACGTGACTTCCGGCCTGACCGACAGGACGGCCTGCCATCACGCGGCCATCGCGGTAAACGACATAGTGGTAGCCGATATCCGACCAGCCGCGCGCTTTGTGCCAGGCACGGATGTCGTCAACCGTGTAGTCCCGGCCCTCAGGCGTTGCCGCACAATGAACAATGATCTCGCTGATTGGTCGCGCCGTGCCCAGCAGTTTGATCGACGACACGTTGGGTGGTGGCACCTCGGAAACGCTAATGCTTCCGGTGCTCTGAGCCGGGGTTGAGCCAGCCATTGCTGACTTGTCTGGTTCGGCCTTCGCTTTCGCCGCCGATGCGCTTGCCGCGCGCTTCAGCGCGGTCTGGGTTTGCGGCCCGGCAATGCCGTCAACAACGAGGCCGTATGCGTTTTGGAATGAGCGGACTTCTGCAAAGTATGCATCGTCCCTCTTTCCAGACGCGATACGCGACCGGAAGCCGAGAGCAATCAGATGTGTCTGTATCGTGTAGAGGTCCATGGACCCCATGTCGCACATATGCGACCGGTGTGTGTGCGGACATCAGGTCCGGTCAGAGCCGAACAGGTTCAGTTGGTTTGGATTTTCGGTGGTGTTGGCCACGCGACGCACGTGACGGTCGGAAAGACCGAGCAGACGCGCGATTTCCTGATGGTTTCTGCCTTGCGACCGCAAGGCGATGACATCACGGCGCGCCGACTTTGCAGGCCGACCATGCGGAACATACAATATCTGGCCTGACATGAAATGACATAATGCCAGAGCGCGGTCTTTGCCAAGCGCCTTGGCCAGTCGATGTTCTGGCTTTGGAACGACAGGAAACCTGAATTGCATCCCGCCAAAATGGCGCATGAGATCAAGAGCGATCGAAATGTCGAGCGCTTCGGCAATATCGATCAGTGATTTTGGCAGTTGCGCGTTCATTGCAGTTTTGCCCGCAAAACACATTCAAGACGCAACTGCTCCTCTGTCATTGAGCGCAACCGCGCCTCGATAATCAGGCGGCGGTGCGAGTAGCGCGGCAAGCGTTCGATGCGTTCGGTAAGCTCGTCTCGCGCACGCTTGAGTGCGGTGATTTCGGCAACTGCGGTCTGCAGCTCTGGCCAGACAAAAAGCGGCAGAAAGGTTTCTGATTTCGCGAGCGCCTTGGTCATGGCCAATCGACGCCCCCTTGCGCGACCAGCGCGGCACCGGCAAACTTACGTCCGGTTCCAAGGGTGCGGCGATGGTCAGCAGAATTGTTTTGACGTGTTTGGCATTGGCAGCTGGCGCTGTGACCGCAGCCGCAGCTGACTGGCGAAGCCAGGCACTGACGGACGTGAAGGCCGAGCCGAAGGTCGTTGACGCTATCTGGTCGCAGGACATCAGTCTCTGGGTCTCGGTCGCCGATGACGGCAGCGACCGCTCGGGCTTCGCCGGCTATCTCTGCATGCTGGTCAGCGATGCGGGCCGTCCGGACAGCTCCATCGTGATTGTCAGCATTCTCGACGCTGCCGCATTGGCGCGCAACGAGCGCAAGGAGCTTGGTAAGGCCGAGTGCAGCTAAGCTCATCGACCTCGCGCCTCCATCGCCTTCAGTGTGTCGATGATCGGACTGGCCTGTTCGAAGGTCAGAAAGTCGGGATCACTGACGCCGGACCTGTTCTCAACGAATTTGCGGAGCGCGGGCCGTGTTGCGTCATCGACGACGCCCTTATGAGCGCAGCTCTTCCACAATGCGTGGATCAGCCGGATATAGGCCTTGGTGGCATTCGGAAACGATTTGCCGGGCCGCGACTTGAGCTTGAACCCGAGCCGCTTCATCTCTGCGACCACGCGCTGACGTTCGCCTTCGGTCATCTCGCGCAGCGACGATTTCGCCGCTACGCGCAGCAACAGTGCGCGATAGTCATCCTCGTTCATGTCGAGGTCTTTGCGCGCGATGTTGATGACGGCAAACGTGTTCATCATCAGCGCCCGATCGCCAGCGGTTCCGACGAGCCGCCGACGCCATGCGCCAGCGTGACCTTCTCGCCTGCCGCGTTGCCAGCCATCGCCGCATCAAGCCGCCCCAATGGCGCACGAACCTGCGCAATTTGGGTTGCTTTGGGGTAACGCTCATCCAATGCAGCGACAGCTTGTCGCCCCGCTTCCGCATTAAGCGACGGACCAAAAACCTGCCGCAGGCGAACCGAAAGACGATAGACCATCGCATGCGTGAATGCAGATGCCGTCTCGCGGCGTGACGACGCTTTGCGCTGCCGTCGATAGAGCTTCGACTGCTTGAATTGACGTAATTCACGATCGATGGCGCGCTCGCAGATGTCACGCAGATAAACCGCAATCTCCGGCCCTGGTTCACGACCGACAAAAGCGACGCGCCGCTCGAAGCCATTGTCGACCATGATCGACGCCGTGTTGGTGCAATAGGCGATGGTGCCCCACAGTTTTCCTTTCGGGCCGCGACCCGCTTCCTTGGCCTTGGACGCTTGTTCGTCCATGACGATGTCGGCCTCTGACAGACCGTGATCTGCCATAAGCTGCGCTGCCTTCCCCGCTGCCGCCAGCGCCTCGGCTTCAGTGCAACCACGCGCGGCCGTCATCTCGCGTAGGGCTAGGATGCGTTCTCGGATACGTTTCGAGGCCATCTCTCAACGCTCCTCGACCGGCGCAGGGCCGGAGCCCTGCAGGTTGATCGGGTCGGCGGTCGTCAGGACGCCTCGCGAGCCTTTCATCATGGTTGTGTGAAGGTCGCCGCCTACCGCATCGGCCAGCATTCGCCGGTCTGCATCATCTTGCGCCCAGCCGTTCAGCGTCGCCGCAAGAATCGAGATCAGAATGCTGATCCCCCGGCTCATCGGAAGTGGGCTCAACAACGCGACGATCTGGTCGGCCGTTGCTACATCTTCATCAGAAAGCATGCGTTCAGGTTTCATCTCGGTCTCTCTCAAGCATTCGCCAGATCGAGCGCGATGCGCGTTTGCGAGCCTGCCTTGTCGATTGCGTAGAAGCGCGCATGCTCCTTCGACGACATGATGCGAACAGCGTCCGAAATCACCGACATCGCCATTTCCCACTCGCCCGTTTCATCGACAATTTTGAGCCTGCGCAGACCAAGAATTCGGTCCGTATTGAGCTTGCCCTGCTTGTCCACCTGGAAGGCCTGATCGATCAGCGCACGGATGTTGTCGTTGGAAGTTTCGGCCCAGCGCCGGATGCAGCCGTCAATGATCTCTTTGGCAATCTCAAGCTCCGGACCGAATGCCAAGGTGTCCGAAACCTGAATGGTCAACCGCAGCCTCGTGTCGACGGTTGTCAGCGTCAGATTGCCTTTAGTGCCACGCCGCTTGACGCCGTATTTTTCGGCAAGCAGATCACGCAACGCCATCACGTCGTCAAAGACTTCTGCGCGAAACTCGGCGAGTGTCCGGTTGATGATAGCCGCCTTGGCTGTCAGACGACGGACAAGTTCGTCTTCCTCAATGTGCTCCGGCTTGATCGCTGACAGGGCAATGAGCGCTCCCTTGGCGCGGGCCACATAGGCGACCCCGTTGTGATCTTCGGTCGGGATGGTTGTCTGGACGTCAAACATGGTCTTCACTCCTGTTGGCCGCTGATCGCGGCGAGTTGCTTGCGGATAGTGTCGGCCTGAACAGCGATTGCGGCCTGCCGGGCCTGATCGGTTGCTCCGGCTTCAGTCAGTTCTGACAGCGCCAGCGCGCGCACCAGCACATTGGCCTCGACAGAGATCGCCCAGAACGCCTCGACTGCCGACGCCAGCGCCAATTGGCCGGCAGTGCTGACGCGGGCGCGCCTCGGATCGGCGATAATCTGGCCAGCGAGATCAATCACGTCGATCTCGGCGGCAATGTCGGAGAGATTGCGCGGCTCGATCAACGCAACCTCCCGTGCTTTTTCATGACTGCGGCGAGGCGTTCGCTTGTCGCCGTGACGCGCATCCTGGCAACAATCTCCGGTGCCCCTGAAAAGCGCGCCTGGGCAAGGCGGTCCGATGCCTCCCCGACCGCTTTCGCGGCACGGAGGATTTCAGCATCTTCCTTGTCACGCGCGACCAGCCGCTGACCCGCAAGCCGCTCGACGCGCTTCGCGGCTTCACGGTCCACATAGTCGCGCAACAACGGCTCGATCTGCTTGACGATTTGCTCCGTGTTCATGACGGCGCACCATCCGAAAATGGACGCTCGAACGTCAGCAACGTGACGTTGCTGCCGGGCTTTGCGGCAGCGGCCACGACGGCGTCAGCGACGTCATCCTTGTGGCGGCTGGTGACGGCCCGCGCGTTCTCAAGACGCAGACGGCGCATCTCGTGTTCTTGGCGCTGGGCGATAATGCCGAGCGATTTCAGCTTGCCGGTCAGCGCAGCGACATCGTCAGCCGTCAGAACCAGACCTGAATGATGCTCCGCGAGCTTGCGGCGCAATGCGAACAGCTCGGTCGACAATTCATACTCTGTCATCACGAAACTCCATTTCAGATTTGGTCGAATTTTGCGGGCATGCCCGGCAGGCCAGCCAATGTTTGAGCGCAGCCGGATCGCTTGTGCTCATCGGCGCAGTTCGCGCGGTCAGGCAGTCATGGCCGGAGATCGATTGATGTCGGTGCGGACACCAGACACGGCCTGCATAGAGCTGCATCACGCGACCGGCGATCTTCGTGGAAACTTTGTCGAGACTTGCGGAATATTTGCCTGCGCAGATCAGCGAGACAGCCGTTCGCGAGATCTGCAATTCGTCGGCGATAGCCTGTTTTGAGCGGCCTGCCTTTCCGGCCTCACTGCGCAAGACTTCGATCCATTCCGGATCATCGAGGGAGATCAGCAAGGTCATGGCGCTTGCCTCGCCAGATTGTGGTCATGCACGGTCTTGCTGCGGATGCGCGCCACCGGCGCAATCGGGCCGGTATTCTTGATCAATCTGAACCGCTTGAAACCGTTGGACGTCAGGGCCGTGCCTTTGCCGCGCACCGGCAGTTCGACAACATATTCAGCCAACGCCAGTTGACGCACATAGCGCTTCACATTCGCGTCCGGATCGCCATCGGATGCCTGCGCCGCAGCCATCACAATGTCGGCCAGCGTAAACGTGCCGCTCATCCGCATCGCGTTCCAGGCCCGTTGCCGCAGCGTGTTCGCCGCAGCCCGGCGCGCTGGCGCGGTATGCGGACGATATGGGCCAGACGTGATGACTTCGCCGCGTTCAACAGCCGCAATGCCAGCCTTGGTCAGCTGGTAGCAGCCACGCTCGACCCGTTCCGCCAGACCGCGCAAGACGAGTTGGCCAGCCGCCGCAGAAATTTGGCGGCGATTGAGATCAACACTTGCGTCCAGCTCGTCAATTGTCAGGCAGACGCCGCCAAAAAGAGCCTGCATCAAGGCGGTTGGTATTTCTCCAGGAGCCTTCATCACAGCAGCTCCGGCACTTTGACTGGCTGGCTGCTGCGGCGATCATTCACGATGACTTGGCCGGCCATGTCGCCCAGCGTTATGCCTGTCGCGTCATAATCGAACCGCAGCCCAAAGCGCTCAATATTTGCGATAGCTTCAAGCACCTCACGGTTGAAGCCTTGCGAGACCCGCAGAACGAATTCTGCAAGATCATTGGCAACCGGCACTTCGCAACGCTCGGCGATCAGCGCTTTGATGTCTGCAAGATCAGCCTTTTCGAAACGCACTTTTTGGCTGACGCGGGACGCAACCTGCGGGAAGCGCGCGAGATGATCGTTAACCCGGCCCATGCCGACGAGAATGGTTGGCAGCTCGATAATATCCGACAGGTCGCGGATCGTCTCCAGAATGGCCGACTTCGACGACACATGATCAGCTTCATCAATGACAAGGCCGAACTGACGCCGCTCCATCGCCGCCGATTGCTGGCGCAGGGCGAGCTCTTCCAGCGCCTTGCCGAACTTTTTCTGGAAAGAGTGCGGCGGATGCACACGCATCGCGTCCAACAGTTCGTTGATGAACCAGCTTGGCGTCCATTCTTTTTTGGCCCGCAGGTAGACTGACCCAGTCTGGGCCACCCACTGCCGTAAGGTCGTGGTTTTGCCGACGCCCGGCGAACCGTCAATAACGACGAGACAGGCTTCCTCAGCGCCGCGCGCTTCCAGCGCCGAAAGCGCTGTCTGAAACCGCTTCACATTGGATGTCTCGACAAACTTGTTTTTCATGATCTATGCTTTCCTCGTTGTTCCGGGTGTCAGGCGGCGGCGCGGATGACAGCTCGCAAAGCTTCCACGTCGACGCCTGACATTCTGAAAAGCTCCAGTGCGGCCGGCCTTGTCAGGCAGTCGCGCAGAACGCGGAGCTGGTTACTCGTCAACTCATCCGGATGGTCGATCGCCCACAGCGCCAACTCGACGTCGCTGGCGAATGTGCGGCGCTTGGGCTGTATCGCCGGTGAGATCGCCACGACATTGTCGGTGATCGGCTCGGGCGAAGCTTCGATGATTGGCATTTGCGCTACGGCTGAATGTTCGATCAAGCCTACCGGTCCAAGTTCAGCCTCGGCGTCCGCAACCTTGCCTTGAAGCAGACGGAGACGGCCCTTCGCCCGGCGCTCTTCCGCAGCCCGCTGATAGGTTTTCGGCACATAGTCGGTCTTGTTGCCGCCGAACACTGCGACGCAGATCAACCGGCCCGGCTCTTCGCCTTCGTCAGTTCGGTCAATCTCCCGCACCCACACTTTTTCAGCCTGGGCGAAGTCGTAGCCGACCATCACGCGCTCGCCGTGATAGGCTTCAAGATCGGCGTGGAAGAACGTGTTACCGTTCCATTCGATCAGCGCGCGGCGGGCGGTGCGGACTTCGTATGGCCGGAACAGATCGTCTGCGAGTTCGGTCTCAACTGGCACTGGCTCAAAGCCATTGCTGGCGAATTGTGACCAGGCCTCGTTGGGTGACATATGACGACGCTTGCCGGTCTCTTGGTCTACGAATTTTGGCAGGCCGGAATGCGGTCGCGCGTTGTAGGTCGCAATCGCCTTGGCGCACATATCCTGGAAATCTGACCAGCTCGGCAACAAGCGGGATGTGCCGTAGGTGGCGATGTCGCGACGCGTTTTCTTGTGTGCGAACTTAGCTGCTTCGCGGTCCATCGGCTCGCCGAGATAGGTCGGAAGCGTGCGCGCCAGCGGGTTCCAGACAGAACCGTTGAAACGCTCGATGATGCCGCGCGCTTGGCTATTGTAAGGCAGCGAGTGCATCTTTGTGATCGACAGCCGCGCCATCAAGCCGGTGGCGTCTGTGTCGAGCGTCTGGTTTTTGTAGCCGGGGCCGCGATCGACATAGAAGATGGCCGGAATGCCAAAGTCGACACACGCGTTTCGCAGCGCCTCGGTGACTGCGATGACGTTTTCTTTCAGCGACACCGCAAAGCCGACGCAGCGCCGGGTCGCGACGTCAACGACGGACGTGATTTCCGGCTTGAACGGCTTGCCATGAACCGGATGGGCGACTTCCGCGTCAAACGTCTTGCCGTCCGCCGTATAAATCGTTGTCGGCAACAAATTGTCGGTTGAGCGCTGCACATAGGCCAGCCGGGCTTTGAGTGTATGCAACCCTTCACGGCCAACATGCTTTTCGATGTTGTTGAGCTTGGTGCGCAGCGTGTAGCGCACCTCGTCTAGCGTCAGGTCGAGGCGTCTGTCAGTCAGGTTCTCGCGGTAGCGTTCCAACGCTTCGGTGGCGCATGGCTTGCTTGGCAGCGCGTAGTATTTGAGGAAGGCCATGAAGGCGTCAGAGATCGGCTTGCTGTCGCGGGTGGCGCGCGGTGCCAGCGCCTCGATGCCGCCGGTGTCGCGTAGGCGCATCCAATTCTGCAACGTCCGCAGGCTGATCGCCCGCTCATCATTGGCGCGGTCGTTGGCCCGCACAATCACAGTCTCGCCAACGTCGAAATCGCGCGGCTCTGAGATGAAGTTCAACATCGCTTGGCGCTGCGAAGCGCCATGCATGATCTGATACGCGTCGATCGCGCCAAGCACTGCCGCCCGTGCTTCCATGACACTGCGTTGCCGCGCATTCATTGCGGTGACGGCGATTGTTGCAGCCTGTTGCGCCGGACGTTGCGACCGCGCGAACAGCTCCAGCGCACGTGAATGGTCGGCCTGCAGAGCTGAAAGGAACGCGTCTGGCAGGAGCGAAAAGTGAAACTCAACACCTCCGCCGCGACCGGCGCGCTTGCGGACGTTGGATGCTGCCAAATGCCAGCCTTCACGAACAGCAAGAGCATTCACGCCTTGCGATGTTGCCGGCAGACCTTTCAGCTTATGACGTGATGGCAGCTCTGCGATCTCGGCAGCAGTGAACCACTCTTGCATTTGTGGCCGCTCGGCTGATGAGATTGTCGCGGGCAGCGAGGTCATCACTTCCACCCCCGCAGCTCTGCGTCGATCGTCTGCTCTTCTCGTTCCAGCTTCTCCTTCGCCTCGCGCAGCTGATGCTTGCGGATCACAGCGCCATACTGGCGCGGCACCACGACATGATCGAACGTTTCAGCGATGAACCCGAGCGCGCTGACACAGCCGGTCGCCTCGACAAGCGCGATGAACCGTTCCAGCGTGATCTTGTGATCGCGCCGCGCCTGGCTGGCGTAGCTGTCCAGCATGTTTTCCGTCACAGCGCCGTTTGGTCTGCGTCCCTGTGCGTCAGCCGGAAAGCCAAGATAATCCGACATGTCAGCGGCAATTTCTGCGCGTGATTTTTCAGAGCGCGCCATCACTTCTGAGACGACGCGCGATATTTGAAGGTCGAGCGACCCGCGACCGGCCACATCCGGCTCCATCCGCGCCACGACCTCAGGCGGCGTGTAGTCGCGGAAGATATCGATCGTATGTGGATCGCGGCGCTTCATGTTAGAGATGGCCACCGCGCTTCAGAGCTGCGATCAGACGTTCGGCATTCGCAGAAACGACCGTGTCGAGTTCAGCATCCTTCAGGCTCGATATCGATTTGTTGATCGTCTCGAACCGCTTCTCGATATGGGTCGGCAGCCGCCCGTTGTCGAGAACAGTCAGCGCATCGGCGACCGTAGTCGCCTTCGGCTTGTCGGCGAGTAGGATATCCAGCACCTTCTTCTGCAGCGCAGGCGTCAGCTTCGACAAGGCGATGAGGCTTGATTGATGGCTGGCCAGCCAAGTGCCTGAGCAGCGCTCGCGCGACGTCACGGAAAGGCCGCGCCAGAGCGCGACGAAGAGCTTGATCGCGCTCTGGCTGAAGCCGGTTTTCGCAGCGGCATCCTTGGTAAATCCGAAGATTTCCGGTCCGTCTGGATCAGAAGACAATTTTTGGCTTCTGATTTCTTCGGACTTCCGGTCACCACCGTTTTTCGTCTCCGGATGCAGCCGCTCATAGACCTGTTTGAGGTCATAGAGATGATGCGCCCGGTCGAGTGCATTGAGGTCATTGTGCCCGAGATTTTCGACCAGCTCTTCAAGCTTGGCCGCGTCATCGCTTGACGCGCTGGACAACAGTGCCGGGATGTCCGCGCGCTCAAGCACGACAAAGGCGCTCATTCTGTGCAGGCCGGTGACGAGCGTGAACCGGTCGCCATTCGGCCTGACCGTAATCGGCTTGATCAGTCCGGCCTCGGCGATCATTCCGGCCAGTGCTTCCGCCCAGGCTTCGTCCAATCCACGAGACCGGTCAGCCGGGATGTCGATCAGCTCGATTGGAATGAGCTGCGCGCCCGCCGCGCGGGAGGAAACACCGGCGGGCGCGCTATCCGCCGCCTCAGGGGAGGATGTCTGAGGCGCGGAATTTGTGGCTTCTGTGCTAGTGGTCATAGCTTGCCTGTCAGGAGGATTCTGAATGCGAGACGGAAGCGAGCCGGGATTGACGACCGATCAGCAGTTCCTGTTGATGGGGAAGGTGAGCGCGCTTGAAGAGGCTCTTCATGCTGTCGCGCTTGCGCTTCCCGAGCCCGCGCAACGGACGCTAAAAGATGTCGCGCATTTTGAGCGCGATAATCTGCAAGCCACGGCCACCACTCCAGCTCCATATCGGGCGGTATTTCGGGTTGTGCGCTTCCATGTGTTTGATCGTCTGGTGACGGTTCTGAGCTCGCCACCTGACAACGACAATTCGGGATGACGCTGGCACCGTTCATGACCACTCGCCCCCCATCCGGTGGGGTGAGCGCCACAACCGGCTTCGCCCAAAAGAAATTCTCGATCGATTGAGGGAGCTCGACGCCGGGCACGAACACCATCAGGCTGCCGAACTCATCGAACACATCAACTACCGTCCAACGGTCGGAGGGCTCGAACACTGCCTCGTCGGCTGTGCCGTCCTCGCAGATGCGCCACTTCGCCCAATAGTAGCCAGGCGCAGTCGGCGCATTCGCTTCCGGACGGGTGACGCGGCTTTCGCGCTTGTTTTCGTAGCGCATCAGATAAGCCCCAACGTGATGGAAAGCAGGAAGCCAAGGGCCGCTGCGATGACGGCGACGTGCAGCCAGCGCGTCATGGCGAGAGCCTTTCCGCAATGATCATCCCGGAAATGATCGAGGTGCCGAAAACAACGAAGATGATGAAGGCGCAAAGCACCACAAGCGACGCAGCATCCTGCAGGAATTCACTGCCAGCAAACCGGCGAAGCGTTGACAGCAAGAGGCTCATGCAGCCTCTCCCATGCCAGCGGCAGCGCGCGCTTTCTGGCTCGCCAGCTGGTCTGCATATTTGCTAGAAAGGATGCGGCGTCTCTTCAGCGGATAGCGGTCGGAAAACAGTTTCTCGACCGCAACGCCCAGGAACTTGGCCAGAGCTGCTTCGGATTTGCGGTGCCCACGTTTCCGCAGACCGAGCATAATGGTCGGATTGATCTTGTTCAGCTCGGCAAGGGCTGAGAGGGTCATTCCACGATCGTGCAATGGACGCACGATCGTCTTGGTCCAGGTGTCCATGTCCATGGAGAGGTCTCCGGCAGGAGGCGGGTTGCTGTGAACAACCCGCCTTTTGTTGATACTAGGGAACCGATACACACGAGCCGTTGGCGCGGCTCATAGGGATAGGAATAAATCAACATCGCGCTTTTTACAAGCGCGATGTTGATTTAATTTGTGAGAAATTGGCTAGACCGGAACACGAGCCTAAAACCCCACTTGCCAGTAGGCTGAGAGCTGTTCGCAGCCGGGTTGGCGATCCAGATCGCGATGAATTTGCGCTGAAGATCGGGGTCAGTAAGAACACTCTTGCGCACTATGAGCGCGGAGACCGGACACCTGACGCGGAAGTCTTGGCCGCGTACCGCTCGCGCGTGAAAGTCAACATCAACTGGTTGACAACTGGCGACGGTGAAATGTTTGACGACACCGGCGAAGCTCATCAACGTGTGCCAGCCCTGCTGAACGACAATGTCGTCACGATCCCGCAATTCGAAATTCAGGCAGCTGCCGGGCCCGGCATGCTGGCGGGCCATGAAGCGCCGGTGTCATGGATGACGGTTGACCGCGACTGGCTGCGCCGCTTCCTGCCGGTCTGGGCCGGATCGAATGCGCGGCTGGGCATTCTGCAGGGTGCCGGCGATAGCATGTCGCCGACGATCGAGGACGGCGACCTTATCATGGTCGCCGGCGATCCGCCCGACTGGGTCATCGCGCAGGGCGGCGTCTTCGTCGTGCTTCACCACGATCATCTGCGCATCAAGCGCATCAACATCGTCGCTTCGACCGGCGATGTTCAGCTGATCTCCGATAATGGACGCTATGGCGTCGAGACCATCGCCCGCGACCGCGTTGAATTTGATCTCAGCATACTCGGCCAGGTCTTTTTCTCGGGCGGTCGCCTGCGCGGTTGATCGCCAACCCGATTTTTCGGCGTTTCAAGTTCGGTTGCTGTTCCAGCAGGATTTTCTGACGCGCGTTCAGCCTATCCGATTGATTCCATTCAACTATCTAAACCTGAAAATGAACCCGCGAACTTGAAACGTGATTTTCAGGTTCGCGCCCTTTTTTCAACGTCGGCCAAAGACGCATTCCCGCCGCCGGTGGCGCGGTTTGGCTGTCTGAACGCTCCGCTGACTATTCGCCAACCCGTTGATTTGCCGCACTTTTGTTCCTGTCAGCATCGTTGGCAGAACAATGCGAGGTTCTTGCGAGAACATGTGCAAAAGCTTGCGCGATTTTTGCTAGATTTTCGGGCCGATCTTTCACCGCTCTCCAGCCGTCGATTTCAAGCTAACCCGTTGCCACACAACATTTTTCAGTCGTTTTTGGGTGTCTTCTCGGATGTGCAAAAGGTAACACCCCCCTACAAAGCGGCGCATGCCGGGCGCATAGCTCTCCACCGTCTGCCCCGTGCCATCTGCGACACGGGTCAGCCGTGACAGCTGATCCAGCGTCGCATTGCGAACGCGTGGCGGCACAGATGTCTCCGACATGCCGGTGATGTCGCCCTTGACATCATAGGCGTAGGAGACCGTGCCCAGCCGCTGGTTGAGCTGCGAGCCGCCCGCGCCAGACGCCGACAGGCCATGCGCAATCGTCGTCAGCCGGCCGGTTGACTACTCACCTTTGCCAGGAAAACCATTTTTGTGCGGCGGCGGGCAACGAAAAACATCAATGATTTGCTCTGTGTGCACCAGGATCCTTAATAACTAAAAATATCCCATATATTGCCAAAGGTAAGATCAAAATATTCCTAATTATTCTAGAGGACAGGCCGAATCTCTCCAAGCGTCTATTAAGCAGCCATTTCTTCGCAAGAAGATGACCCATATTGCTTGCAGAAACCATCCATTGCGTAGATAGTTCCTTATTGGGTTGTATTTCCCCAGAAAGTCCAAATCGATAGATCAAACCAAGTTGATAAGCAGCTGGAGAGAACCCTTCTTCCGTCAAATCCACAAGCATTCTCGCAGCCATAACTGCCGACCCGACACGACGATAATCTTCCATCACTGGATCGTTTGCTTCATCAATTAGAAGCAATGAATACAGATATCTTGATTCGAGCCCGACGTCTCTATTACTAAACAGACTTGATAGTCCGTCTCTGCTGCCAGCCTTCAAATGAGGCCAGCCAATGCCCATGGCGGCACTCCATTCACGCAACATGACAAAATAGAGATCTCCTTCATTCGATCTACTCTCGATTTCTGACTGATCGTACTCCAGATTATTCCAAGTACGCACCTTCATTTAGCTTGAGCCTCTCCATTTTCCGAACCGCCATCCAATCTTCGGCTTTGAACCCGGAGGCACCTGTTCGATTTCGCACCTAGGACCGTTGTCCGAAATGCCGGGGCGGACTGGCTCCTCGGGCGACCTATTGTAACCAGATTTCGATGGATCATCTCCAAACCATTCCATTATTGCCCCTGCAAGAGGACCTCGAATTCTCTCCCAAAGCCCATTATGCACCCACGCCTGTTCATCCCCAACCAAGTAGTTGTGGGTGATTTCGCCGGGGCGGGATTCGACTTCAAAGTTGTAGACCCGCGCGAGATGGTCGTTGAGCAGGATGTTCGAAACAACCAGCGGCGCGTTGTCGTTGGCTGCTGGCGGCGTAACCCCAGCTTCAGCGGTGCGGTTGTGGTTTGCAGAGCCATTGGGCGCGCCATCGGGCGTCGCCGACTTTGCCGCGATGGATTTCGCCGTCGAGACCTTGTCGCCCTGCTTCAGCGCACCGGCCTTGATCCATTCGCCAAAGCTGGTCTTGCCCTCTGACGGGAACAGGCGCGGGCCAGACATCGTGGATTGCGCGATGTCGGAGGCGATCTCGCGGTTGTCGTTGACCGCGCTTGAACCGCAGCTCGCCCCAAAATACT
>DAINRF010000034.1:0-39487 GCA_036742015.1 Mesorhizobium sp.
GCACATTTCCAATCAAGTGCAGATACAAGGGGGACCACGTAGTGGTGGAGGGGGCATCGAGCACTGCCGAGGTTAGCCCTCCAGGCCGGGCAACGCACGGCCGCGGGCCCTTCGCTCTCGCTTCAGGCGTTCGTTCGCTCAAAAAGCCCATTCCGGGGCTTTTCGTTTGCTGCGCAAACCGCTCCTCACTCCACGCAAGGGGAGGGACGCGCCGCGCCATTCGCCCCCAAACAAAAAGCCGCGCGGTTGCCCGCGCGGCTCGATGTCAGAAGGCGAAGAGCTTAGTTGCCCGCAGCCGGGTCCATACGACCGACTTCGACCCACTTGCCGCCCTTGATCTGCGAGATGACGATCACGTCTGCGCCCTGGTGGTCGTCAGGACCATACTTGACGTGGGCGCTGTTGATCTTGTCGTCGAACTCGAGCGATTCCATGCCCTTCTGGAAGCTCTCCGGCGTCAGGTCCTTGCCCGCGGCTTCAAGCGCCTTGACCAGGGTATTGGCCGCGCCATAGCCAAGCTGCGCAGCGGTGCCGGCAGGCTTGCCAAACTTGGCCTGGAAAGCTTCGGCCCATGCCTTCAGCTCCGGCACCTTGTCGATGTTGTCTTCAAGATCAGCCCAGCCCGCGCCAGCATAATAGCCTTCGGTGATGCCTTCCGGCACCTTGGCCACAGCAGTGTTGAAGCCAGCCGAACCGCCGATAAAGGAAACGTCCGTCCAGCCGAGCTTCTTGGCGGTGCCCAGAATGGTGATCGTCTGGCGAATGCCGACGGCGGTTGCAACGATGTCACAGCCCGCGTCCTTCAGCTTGGTGACCGAACCGACAAAGTCCTGTTCATCCGGCTTGTGCTGGGTTTCAGCAGCAAAGGTCAGCCCGAGTTCCTCAGCCTTTTCCTTGGCGCCTTCATAAACTTCAAGACCGAAATCAGACGGGAAATACATCGCGCAGACTTCCTTGGCGCCCTTTTCCTTGGCGAGGAATTCAACGCCCGATTTTACCTGGTCATAGTAGGACGAGGTGCCGGTGTACTTGTAGGTAATATCGCCCTCGATCATCTGGCGCGCCGCGGTGAGCGGCGAGATGTTGGCGATCTTCTTTGGTCCCATCTGCTGGAAGCCGGCGATGTTCATCGGCGTTCCGAGATTGAGGATCATCGCGAACACCTTGTCCGAATTGATCAGCTTGTTGAAGTTGGCCTGCGCTTTCGGAACCTGATAGCCGTGATCCTCAACGACGAACTTGATCTTGCGGCCGTGAATGCCGCCAGCGGCGTTGACCTCGTCGAACATCATCTGCGCAGCTTCAATCGCCTGCACATTGAACGACGCGAAGACGCCTGACATATCGCCGTTCGAGCCAATGACAATCTCGGTGTCAGAGACGCCCTGGGATTGCGACAGCGCTGTGCCCGACAGGCCAGCGGTGAGGCCCGCGCCGAGAATGGCGCTTGCGATTAGTTTCTTCATATCAATTCCTCCACATTACGTTTGTTAGTCTGGTTAGTAAGACTGAAGCTCAGCCATACATTTCGTCAATCAGCTTCTTGTGTTTGGTTTCCACGAAGCTGCGTTTCAGTTTCATCGTCGCTGTCAGCTCGTCGTCTTCTGCGGTCAAGAGCACGTCGATGAGGCGAAAATCCTTGATCTGTTCGACCCGGGCAAACTCCCGGTTAGTATCTTCCACGATTCCGGCGATAAGTTGCCTGACTTCAGGCGCCGCGCAAAGAGAGCGGAAATCGGAAAATGGAACGCGCTTGTCCTGCGCAAATTTTTCGACATTTTCCTGGTCGATCATCACCAGCGCCGAGAGGAATTTCCGTTTGTCGCCAATGATGACGGCGTCGGAAATGTAGGGCGAAAATTTCAGCCTGTTCTCAATTTCGGCCGGCGTGATGTTCTTGCCGCCGGCGGTGATGATGATGTCCTTGGCGCGGCCGGTGATGGTGAGGTAGCCTTCATTGTCGATGCGGCCGATATCGCCCGTGTGCAGCCAGCCGTCGGATGAAATCGTTTCTGCTGTCTTTTCCGGCTTGTTCCAGTAACCCTTGAAGACATTTGGGCCGCGAAACAGGATCTCACCGTCGGGCGCGATCTTCACCTCGGCCCCCTCGATGACCTTGCCGATGGAGCCGATCTTGTTGTCGCCTGCTGTGTTCAGGGACATGACGCCCGAACTTTCCGTCATGCCGTAGCCTTCGAGCAGGGTGACGCCAATGGCTTCAAACCAGCGCAGAAGGTCTGGCGAGATCGGCGCAGCGCCTGTGGTGCCGCGCCGCAACCGGTCGAGCCCGATCATGCGGCGCAGATTGCCAAGCACGGCAAGATCCCAGAACGCATAGGCCACTGCTGTAGCCGCAGGCACAGGTTTGCCCTCTTGCAGATAGCCAACGCGCTTCATGCCGGTGGCGACCGCCTGACGGTAGGCCCATTTGCCGAGCCATGTCGATTCGGCCGACATCAGCGTGATGCGCGAATAGATTTTTTCCCAGACGCGCGGCACGGCGGTGAACACATGCGGCGACACCTCGCGCACATTATCAAAGACCGTTTCAGGACTTTCAGCGAAATTGACGGTCGAACCATAGCCGACCGGAATGAACACCGTGATCAGACGCTCCAGGATGTGGCACAATGGCAGGAAACAGACCTGCTCGTCGGCTTCCGTCACAGGCAATGACACCGCCGCGCCGGCGATCGAAACGATGATGTTTTCCTGGCTGATCATTGCGCCCTTGGGCGGCCCGGTGGTGCCCGACGTGTAGACCAGGATCGCAGTCTCCTTTGGCGTCGAGCGGGCAATCTCTTCTTCGAAACGGCCGGGATGCTGCTTCAGGAAATCGCGGCCAAGCCGGTAGAGGTCGTCGAGGAAAATGATCCGGTCATCGGAAAAGCCGTGCAGGCCCTCGCGGTCGTAGACGATGACATAGGACAGACCCGGCATGTCGTCGCGAACGGAGAGATATTTATCGAGCTGCTCGTCGTTCTCGACAAACAGAAAACGGCTGTCACTGTCATTGACCAGATATTTGAGCTGCGAGGCGGAATCGGTGGTGTAGACGCCCGACGCGATGCCGCCGACGCACTGGACGCCGAGGTCGGTGTAGAGCCATTCCTTGTTGTCTTCCGAGAGGATCGAGACGACTTCGCCGCGCTTGAGGCCAAGCGCTACGAGCCCGAGACCGATAAGGCGGGCGCTCTCATAGAACTCAGCCCAGGAAAACGACAGCCAGATGCCAAAATCCTTTTCGCGGTGCGCGATGCGCTGCCCATATTTCTCGCAGTTCTGCCGGAACAGTTTTGGCAGGGTATCGCAGCCATCGAAGTAGAACGGCCCCCTGGACAGGTCTTCATTGAATGTGTGTCCGCCAAGGCTGCGCTGCGGCGGCAATTTTTCCACGATGGTCATGCTGGCCTCCCTGCGACGGTCAACGCCCCAAAATCTGGCATCTGGAACTCTAGCGCCATGTCTTCTTCTGTTTCCAGCGCTTCTGACCGCGCTGCGTTTCTTCCTGAACCCCGAGATAGAATTCCTGGACGTCTTTCGACTGTAGCAACGCCTTCGAATTGTCCGCCATCACAAGCCGGCCCAGTTCCATCACATAGCCGAAATCTGCGACTTCCAGCGCCACCTTGGCGTTCTGCTCAACCAGCATCATGGTCACGCCCTGCTCCTTGTTGAGGCGGCGCACGATGGTGAAGATTTCTTTCACCAAGAGCGGCGACAGACCAAGCGACGGCTCGTCGAGCAGCATCAATTTCGGACGGGCCATCAGCCCGCGGCCGATCGCCAGCATCTGCTGCTGGCCGCCCGAGAGCGTGCCTGCGGCCTGACGGCGGCGCTCGGCGAGGATCGGGAAATAGCCATAGACCATCTCCTCGTCCGCCTTGATGCCCGCTGTGTCTCGGCGCACGAACGAGCCCATGCGCAGATTGTCTTCGACGCTGAGCAGCGGAAACACCTCACGGCCCTCCGGCACGTGGCTGATGCCTGCACGCACGACCGCGTCCGGCTCAAACCCTGCAATGTTCTGGCCGCCGTACCAGATCTCGCCCTTCTCCGGATTCATGACGCCGGAAATGGTTTTGAGCAGCGTCGTCTTGCCCGCGCCATTGGCGCCGAGCACGGTGACGATCTGCCCCTGCCGCACCTCCAGCGAGACGCCGCGAATGGCCATGATCGGACCATAGAAGCTTTCGAGGTTCTTGACGGTAAGAACCACATTGGCGGCGTCGGTGGACTGTTTGATCTCCTGTTTCAGCATTACGCGTCCACCTGCTGATTGTCGTCGGAGACGCCGATATAGGCCTCGATGACTTTGGGATTGTTCTGCACTTCATGGGCTGTGCCGATGGCCAGCTTCATGCCGTCGGCCAGCGCCATGACGCGGTCGGAGACTGCCGAGACAAGATGCATGTCGTGCTCGACCATGATGACTGTGACGCCCATCTGCTTCTTGATGTCCTCGACCCAGAAGGCGACGTCCTGGGTTTCTTCCACCGAAAGCCCGGATGCCGGTTCGTCCAGCAGCAGCAGGCGCGGTTCGATTGCCAGCGCACGGCCCATCTCGACAACCTTGCGCACGCCATAGGGCAGGCCGGAGATATATTTTTCGCGGTAAGGCTGAAGGTCGAGGAAGTCGATCACCTTCTCGACAGCTTCCCGGTGCCGGCGCTCCTCCTGCCGCACGAAAGGCGTGAACAGAAGCTCGTTCCACATATTGCTCTTGCGGTGGCGATGCCGGCCAACCAGCAGGTTCTGCAGCACAGTCGCCTGATCGAACAGCTCGATGTTCTGGAAGGTGCGGGCAATGCCAAGACCGGGGATCTCGTGCGACTGCCTTTTCAGGATGCTCTCGCCTGCAAAGCGGATATCACCGGCAACAGGATCGTAGAATCGCGAGATCAGGTTAAACAGCGTCGACTTGCCCGCCCCGTTGGGACCGACGAGCGCAAACACTTCACCTTCCTCAACATCGAAGGAGACATCGTTGACGGCCGTCACGCCGCCGAATTTCAGCGTGACGTTGCGGACTTCCAGAAGCGCGCTCATCGCATCCGCTCCGTCTTGAGATAGCTTTTCTGTCGTTTGAACATGTCGCGGCGATAGAACGGGAACAGTTCGAAATAGGTCCTGATCTTCAGCCAGCGGCCATACATGCCCATCGGTTCAAACAGGATGAAGCCGATCAGGATGGCGGAGAACACTGCCGTTTCAACACCTGGAAGGGTGGCCGAAGTCGCACCGAAAAACCCGCCGATCCAGTCGCGTATGCCGCTGATGAACTGGGGCAGGAAGGTGATGACGGCAGCACCAAGGAACGCGCCATGGATGGAGCCGAGCCCGCCGATGACGATCATCAGCAACAGCTGGATCGACAGGATCAGGTTGAAAGTCTCGTTGTTGAAGATGCCCGCATAATGGCCCATCAGCGCGCCGGCGAGGCCGGTGATGGCGGTGGAGATGCCAAACGACACCGCCTTGGTGCGGGCAATGTTGACGCCCATGGCGCGCGCCGACACTTCTGAGTCCCGGACCGCCGCAAACGACCGGCCAAGTGGAGAACGCAACAGGTTACGGTAGACGAGCACCACCAGCAGCGCGACAGCCAGGATCAGATAGTAGAACCGGTCCGGATTGCCGTAGCGGTCGATCGGCACGCCGAAGATCTCGATCATCGGCGCGTAAAGTCCGCGCACGCCCTCGGTCAATGGACTGAGGATGACGATAAGATCGTCGGCCAGGATCGAGATCGCAAGCGTCGCGATGCCAAGATAGATGCCGTGCAGTTTGGTCATCGGCATTGCCAGCAGAAATCCGGCAATCCCGGAGATCAGCCCGGCCAATGGGAACGCGATGATAAACGGCAGGCCGGCCTGCTGCAGCAGCACATTGGCGTAGCAGCCGACCGCCATGAAGGCGGCGTGGCCCAGACTTGCCTGCCCGGTCTGGCCGACAAGGATCATCAGCCCCATACCGGCGATCGCCCAGATCAGCAGGCTGGTCATCTCGCCCAGCACAAAGTCGTCCAACAGGAACGGCAGGGCGGCCATGATGATGATCAGCGAAATGTACCAGAACGCCTGACGGCCATCCTCGAACAGGTTGATGTCGGTGTCGTAGCTTGTCTTGAACAGTGTCCGCATCGGGCGTCAGACCTTCTTGCTATGCACTTGGGCAAGAATGCCGTGCGGACGGAAGATGAGGATCAGGAACAACAGCAGATAGGGCAGCACGCGCGCATATTCGGGCGTGATGTAGCGTGAGGCGAACGGCTCGATCAGGCCAATGATGAGGCCTCCAAGCAGCGCGCCGGGCAGCGACCCAAAACCGCCAATGACCGATGCTGCGAAGGCCTTGATGCCGAGCAGGCCGGTCGACGGGTCAATAGAACCCTTTGAGGCGAAGAGGATGCCGGCAATGGCCGCGACCGCGCCTGCCAGCGCCCAGATCAGCGAGTTCACCTGCTTGACCGGAATGCCCATGTAATAGGCGGCAAGCTGGTTCTGCGACGAGGCCTGCATGGCGACACCGAGCCTGGTGCGGTTGAAATAGAAGTAGAGCGCAATGGTGAGCAGCAGTGTGACCAAAATGATGACAATTTCATCCAGCCCCAGCACAAGGCCGCCGAAGCGCACATCCTTGCCGGCAATGGGCGATTCCAGCGACACAGGCTCGTGGCCCCAGATCAGGCCGGCGATGAAGCGCAGCACGAAGCCAAGCGCAATGGTGAGGATGACGACTGCAATCTGCGACTGGCCGAACATGCGGCGCAGCACGAACATGTCGAGCAGGTAGCCGAACACGCCCATGATGAAGATGGCGAGCGGGGCCGAAATCCAGAACGGCCAGCCGAGGAATTGAGCGTTGGTGAGGCCGACTGTGATGTATGCGCCTAGCATCATCATGTCGCCCTGGGCGAAATTGACCTGTTCGGTCGCCTTGTAAATGAGCACGAAGCCAAGCGCGATGAGACCATAGACACAGCCATTCGCAAGGCCGCTCACAAAGAGCTGCAATACGTCCAAAGACGCTCTCCTCCCATTATTTGCCGGGTATGGTCTTCGCCACATTGTCCCGACACTTTTCTAACACTACAGGCGGCGCATGCCGAAGTGCAAGCGCCGCAAATAGTTGTTAATTCGGTGCAATAAAGACCTTTCCGTTCGGCTTTGCGAGTTCTTCCGGAACACGCTTCATTGCTTCGCTGATCGGCACTATTGCCGTTACGTCAGTTGCCCAGCGGCCATCGGCAAATCGCTTCTGAGCCTCGAGGTCGGCAGCGTCGCGCGATGCCTGATCGGACGTGCGTTTCCACTCGGTCAGCCAGAAACCCTCGACACGTTTGCCCATGAAGATGAGTTGGCCAGGTTCGGGTATGGGCGTCGTCTCAGGATCAAGACGGCCGTAGATGATCCATCGCGCACGGCGCGGCATCGCGGCGAAGATGGCGCCGGCCAATGGACCGGTAACCGCGTCAAGAAAGATGCGCGGCTTTTCTGCGCGGCAGGTCTCGGCCAGCTTCTGTTTGAAGTCGGGGGCGGACGCATTCAGCACCACTGCCGCGCCTTCCTTCATCAGCAGTGGAATCTGGTCATCGCGCCGGACAATGGCGATGGGGCGGAAGCCTTCCTCCTTCGCCACGTTCATGATCAGCTTCGACAGCTGGCTCGCGCCGGCAGTCAGGATAAAGGCCTTTTCACCCTCCTTGCGTACGATGTCGAACATCGCGAGCGCTGTCAGCGGATTGACGATCATGGCTGCGCCATCGACATCCTTGACGCCATCAATCAGAGGGATGCAGCCAGCTGCGCTGGCGACAGAGTATTCCGCCCAGGTACCCCACCCCGATCCGCCTGTTACAAACGACACGCGCTTGCCCACGAGACTGTCGGCCAGCGCACCGCCACCTGATGAAACAACTGTGCCAACGCCTTCGAAGCCGGCAGGCCGATCCTTGACGCGGGCGTGCCCGTACATGCCCTTGATGAACATGACATCGGACGGATTGATGGCAGCAATCGAAACCTTGATCAGGACCTCGCCGTCGGCGGGAGCCGGCACCGCAATGGTTGCGGGCGTCACATAGGGCTCCATGGCCTCAAGCACGCTGCCGGAGGGTTTTGTGGCAAAACCTTCATGATTGAGCAGCAGCGCAGTCATTTCTCCTGGAATGGTCATCACGCCATCTCCGGCTTGAGTATGAGTTTTCCGGTCGCACCGCGCCCGATAACCCGGTTGAGAACCGACGCAGCATCCGACAACGGGTAGACGCCCTCGATCAACGGCTTGACCTTGCCGGCAACATACCAGCCGAGCAGTTCACGCATGTTGGCAGCATAGGCTTCCGGCTCCTTCTGGGTGAATGCTCCCCAGAAAACGCCAACCACCGAATAGCCCTTCACAAGCGTCAGGTTGACCGGCAGCTTCGGGATCGTGCCAGACGCAAAACCGATGACGAGCAGGCGGCCATTCCAGGCCATTGACCGCGACAGCGTATCAAATGCGTCGCCGCCAACCGGGTCATAGGCGACATCAACGCCCTTGCCGTCCGTCAATTCCTTGAGCTGATCCTTGAGGTTTTCGTAGCCGATGACGACATCCGCGCCATTGTACTGTGCAATCTTGCGCTTTTCAGGCGTCGAGGCGACCGCGATGACACGCGCGCCCATCGCCTTGCCGATCTGCACCGCGGCAAGCCCGGTAAGACCGGCGGCGCCAAGCACGCACAGCGTCTCGCCTTCTTTCAGCTGGCCGCGCTGCTTGAGCGCATAATGCGACGTGGAATAGCCGCAGATCAGCGCACAGGCGTCTTCATTGGTAATGCCGTCTGGCAATTTCATCGCCGTGACGGCGTCAGTTGCAACCTGCTCGGCATAACCGCCAATCGTGGTCAGCGCCACGACCCGGTCGCCCGGCGCAAAGCCTGAAACCTTGTCGCCGACCGACAACACCCGCCCCGCCACTTCCATGCCCGGCACAAACGGTGTCGGCGGCTTCATCTGGTAAAGTCCCTGCACCAGCAGGCCGTCGGGAAAATTCACCCCGATCGCTTCGGACTTGATGACGATCTGACGGCCCTTGGCGACTGGCTCTGGCCAGTCGGCATAGTCGATCTTGTCGACTGGGCCATAATCGCGAACGACGATGGCCTTCATCACATTTTCTCCTGCGTATGCTTGCGCAGTTCGGTGCGCGCGATCTGGCGGCGGTGGACGGCGTCCGGGCCGTCGGCAAGGCGCAGCGTGCGCAGATGCGTCCACGAACGCGCCAGCGGCGTATCCTGGCTGATGCCGGCAGCGCCGTGCATCTGAACAGCCTCGTCAGCGATGCGCAGCGCAACCTTTGGCGCCGCCACCTTGATCTGGCTGATCCACGGAGCAGCCGCAACAGGATCGCCCTGATCCATCATCCATGCGGCCTTGAGGCAAAGCAGCCGCGCCATTTCGATGTCCATACGCGCATCAGCGATAATGTCGAAATTGCCGCCGAGTTTGGCCAGCGGCTGACCGAACGCCTCACGGCGCATCGCACGCTTGCACATCAGCTCGAGCGCACGTTCAGCCTGGCCGATGGCCCGCATGCAGTGATGGATGCGGCCGGGACCAAGCCGGCCCTGCGAGATTTCAAACCCCCTGCCCTCGCCGAGCAGAAGGTTGGAGACGGGCACGCGCACATCCGTGAAACGCATGTGCAGGTGGCCATGCGGCGCATCGTCTTCGCCATAGACCTGCATGGCGCGAACCTTTTCGACGCCCTTGGTATCGGATGGCACAAGAACCATCGAGTGCTGGGCGTGTTTTGGCGCGGTGTCAGAGGTCTTGACCATCGTAATGTAGATCTTGCAGCGCGGGTCGCCAGCGCCCGACGACCACCACTTCTCGCCATTGAGCACATATTCGTCGCCATCGCGCACACAGCTCATCGAGATGTTTGTTGCATCAGACGAGGCGACATCCGGCTCGGTCATCAGGAAGGCAGAGCGGATTTCGCCGTTCAGCAGCGGTTTCAGCCACTTGTCCTTGTGCTCCTGGGCACCATAACGCTCCAGCACTTCCATATTGCCGGTATCGGGAGCCGAGCAGTTGAAGGTCTCAGCCCCGAGATGGGCCTTTCCCATTTCTTCGGCGAGATAAGCGTATTCAACCGTGGTGAGGCCGTAGCCGCGCTCCGAATCGGTTAGCCAGAAATTCCACAGACCGCGCTCGCGCGCCTTGGCCTTCAAGCCTTCAAGGATTTCCGTCTGGCGCTTGGTATAGACAAAGCGGTCGCCCGCCTTGCCGACCTCTGCCAGAAATTCCTCATCAAGCGGAATGATCTCGTCACGCACCATCTGCGCAACCTTTGCGTGGATCGGCTTCAGCCGTTCGGTCATTCCAAGGTTCATATCGGTCATGATCTTTCCAATCTGGCTCCAAGCCCGCCCTGTGCGAAATCAACCACCTGGCGGACAATCCGTTCTAGGTCATCATCAGTCTCGCCGGAGCGCGGCGAGTACCAAAAGATCGGCGAATTCATCGCAATGAACATCACCTGATTAGCAATGCTGGCATTTTCGAAATGCATGTCGCCTTCCTGGCGCGCGCGCTCGATCACGCTACGGAACATCTTGCTGTATTCCGTGCGGTATTCGACAAGTTCGTTGTAGACGCTTCGCTGCTCCGGCGTCGTTGATCCCCGAAGGTGCATCTCGACGCCTTCCCAGACGACGCGCTGGAAATGACGGGTTGTCACCATCTGGCGCACATGCACTTCAGCCATTGCCCGCCAGACGGAAATCGCCCGTCCTGGCTGATTTCTGAAGGACTTGATCGCCTCAAAATTCATATCCATTCCGGTCCGGAACACCTGCGCAAACAGATCTCCCTTTGACGAGAAGTGATGGTAGATCCGGCCCTTGGTTGCGCCGAGGCTGCGCGCGACATCGTCGATTGACGATGCAGCATAGCCCCGCTCTGAAAAACAATGCGCCGCCGCGCTCAAGATGTCAGCGCGCGACCCATCAACAACCAGTTCGCTTGTCCCGGTCTGCGACAGAATTTCCTCCTTTGCCCGCATATTCTTGTCATTTGCGGGGCTTTACGAATGTGCAAATGATGAACATACTACCGGGTATGTTGTCAACGCGCCTTTGCTGAAGGCGGCGAACAAAGGGTTCAAAAATGTCGATTTATGAAGATCTGTTTTCCGTCACGGGCAAGACCGCCCTGGTCACCGGCGCAGCGACCGGCATCGGCCGGATGGCGGCGACTGCACTTGTGATGGCAGGCGCTCGGGTGTTCATCGCCTCCCGCAAGGCGGCAGACTGCGAACGTGTGGCAGCTGAAATCAATGCACTGGGTGGACCAGGCAGCGCCGAAGGATTTGGCGGCGATGTATCGACCGAAGCCGGCGTTGATGCACTGGCGGCCGAAGTGGCGGCGCGCACCAAAAAACTCGACATTCTCATCAACAATGCAGGCGTTTCCTGGGGCGAACCGCTCGAGACCTTCCCTTACAGCGCCTGGGCCAAGGTGTTGAATATCAACGTGACCGGCCTGTTCCACCTGACGCGGCAATTGTTGCCGCTGCTGGACGCAGCCGCCACCGATCAAGATCCGGCACGCGTCATCAATCTGGGTTCGGTGATGGGAACTCAGCCTATTGCCGACGGCGCCTATTCCTACACAGCCTCCAAGGCCGCCGTACACCATCTGACCAAAACCCTGGCGACAGAGTTTGCCGAGCGTCGTATCACCGTCAACGCCTTTGCGCCCGGCCCCTTCCAGAGCCGTATGACGGCATTTGCGACCGGTTCTGATGAAGGCGCCAGCAAGGTGGGCCAGCGCGTGCCGCTTGGCCGCATCGGCGCGCCCGGCGACATCGGCGCTGCTACGCTGTTCCTTTGCGGCAGAGGCGGAAGCTATGTTACTGGCGCAATCCTGCCGTTAGATGGCGGACAGTCGGTGCAGCATGGCATGGCCTTGTTCAAGGAATAGAAATGTCCAAGACGATCAACTCGATCAAGGTGACGGACCTTGCCGGCTATGTCGGCAAGGAGATCGGCCTGTCGCCATGGCGAACGGTCACGCAGGACATTATCGACAAGTTTGCGGTAGCGACCGACGATGATCAGTTCATTCATACCGACCCGGTCCGCGCCGCCGAAACGCCATTTGGCGGTACGATTGCGCATGGGTTCCTGGTACTGTCGCTGCTGTCGGCGATGACCTACGAGACCCTGCCGTCGATCGAGAAGTCGAAAATGGCGATTAATCAAGGTTTTGACAAATTGCGCTTCCAGGCGCCGGTAAAGTCTGGCGCGCGCATCCGGACCCGCTTTGTGCTGGCAAGCGTCAACGCGCGGCCTTCAGGCATGGTGCAGCTTGCCTATGATGTAACCATCGAGATTGAAGGCTCGGCCAAGCCCGCGCTGACTGCAAACTGGTTGACGATTTCCGTGCATGATCCGGAGGATCTCGAGACATGAGCGACGCCAATACCCTAGACGCCGCAATCATCGGCCCATATCTGGCAAAACATATACCTGATTTTGGCACGCTGACCGAGATCATCAAGTTCAACACCGGCCAGTCGAACCCGACCTACAAGATCATCTCGACAGGTGGCCAGTTTGTGCTGCGCGCCAAGCCGCCAGGCGAACTGTTGAAGTCGGCCCATGCCGTTGACCGCGAATACAAGGTGATGAAGGCGCTGGGACAAACGCCGGTGCCGGTGCCAAAAATGCTGCATCTGTCAGGCGACGATTCCCCGATCGGGCGGCAATTCCTGGTGATGGAATTTCTTGACGGCCGCATTTTCTGGGATCCTGCGCTGCCCGAACTTGCAGCCAACCGCGAACGTGGGGCAATCTATGACGCCATGAACCAGACGCTGGCCGACATGCACAGCGTCGACCTCGAAGCGGTAGGCCTCGCCGACTATGGCAAGCCGGGCAACTACTTTGAACGCCAGCTGACCCGCTGGACGAGCCAGTACAGGGCGTCCGAAACCGGCACAATTGAAGCAATGGACAAGCTGATTGGCTGGCTGGAGGCCAATTTGCCGCCTGATGACGGCATGGTGTCGCTGGTGCATGGCGACTACCGGCTGGACAATGTGATGATCGCGCCCGATTCGGAAAAGATCATCGCTGTGCTCGACTGGGAGCTGTCGACGCTTGGCCACCCGTTCTCGGATCTCGCCTACCAGTGCATGCAGTGGCGGTTGCCGCACGATTCCGGATTCCGCGGGCTTGGCGGCATTGACCGCCAGGCGGTCGGACTTCCGTCAGAACGCGACTATGTGGACGCCTATTGCCGCCGCAGGGGTATCGGCCCGATCGACAATTGGGTGTTTTATCTCGCGTTCTCGTTCTTCCGGCTGGCGGCGATCCTGCAAGGCGTCTACAAGCGCGCACTGGATGGCAATGCGTCCAATCCGGAGCGGGGAAAGACATTTGGCGTGGCGGTGAAGCTGATTGCCGCTGAAGCAGTGACATTGATTGAACGGGGTGAATGACATGAGCCGTTTCGAGGGGATGACGGCGCTGGTGACAGGCGCCACGGGCGGCTTTGGCCGCAGGCTGTCGGAACGTTTGTCGGCGGCCGGCGCAAATTTGGTGCTGTCGGACGTCAATGACGGACCACTGCAGGAATTTGCCGCGAGCCTGCCGGGCAAGACCGCGGCGCTGGCTGGCGACATTTCCGACGAGCGCCTCTCCAAGGACATGGTGGCGCTGGCGAAGAAATCGTTCGGTGGTCTCGACATCGCCATCAACAATGCAGGCATCGCACAGACATTTGTGAAGCTGCCGCAGGTGCCGTCGGCTGAAGCGCGGCGGATTTTCGAGATCGACTTGCTCGGCGTATTCTTCGCAATGAAATACCAGATCCCGCTGATGGAACGGCAGTTCCGGGACGACAAGCGGCCGGGCGTAATCGTCAATATCGCGTCCGTCGCGGGCCGCGCCGGAGCACCGAAACTGTCGGTCTATTCCGCCGCCAAACATGGGGTCATCGGCCTGACAAAATCTGCGGCGGCCGAATATGCCTCCAAAGGCATCCGCGTGAACGCGGTATGCCCATCCTTTGCACGCACGGCGATGGCGCTCGAATTCCTCAGCCGCTCGCCCGAAGGCATCGAGGCAGCGACAAGCGATCTGACCCGCGGCGTGCCAATGCGGCGTCTCGCCGAAGTTGACGAAGTGGTCGAAGTGATCCTGTTTGCTGCTGACCCGGCCAACAGCTTCATGACTGGCCAGGAACTAGGCGTCGACGGCGGCATAACCGCGCTCTGAGAAAAGCACAGAAGCCTCAGCATTTTCAGAAAACTTGCCGAAATTTTGTGCCGCCGTTTCGACCTGCCCTTAACGCGGCAGGTCTATCGATGGCGGCATGGCACAATCTCCTTACGCACGGGCCATCGGCCTGATCACCGCCGCCTCGGAACACGGTTTCTCGCGGCAAACTGCAATCGGCCTCGCTGCAGGCGTGGCAATTACCGGACTGGTGACCCTGTCACTGGCCCCCGCAGCCGCAGCGCCTGTAGCCCTGGCCGCAGCACTGGGCGGCATCTGCGCAGCCGTTCCGCTGCTGAGCACCCTCACCCGCTCGAAACGCAAGCAGGACGAGCGCGAGCTTAACGAAAGGGCCGCGGATCCGCTGGCAAACTGCCTGCCCCGCACCACCTTTATGCGCCGTTTTGACGACGCGCTGACCGGCCCGCAAGGTGACCGCAAGGCGACCGGCACCCTGCTGGTGGTAAAGGCAGATCAGTTACGCGCCATCAATGAGGGTCATGGCTATGACGCAGGCGACGATGTTGTGACCGCCCTCGCCTCGACCTTGCTCGCCTCGGTGCGCAAGACCGACTTTGTCGGCCGGCTCGATGGCGATGAATTTGGCGTCTATCTGTGGGGCGCATCGATCAAGGACGCGATCATGGTGTCCGACCGTATCCGCCGCAATGTCGCCCAGCTGCGCGTGGCCGACGAATTTGGCCTGTCGATCAGCGTTGGCGGCGCGATCCTTGCATCAACTTCGGTCGATGCCGATGACGGCCTTCGCTATGCCAATCGCGGGCTGGAATTTGCCCGTATGGCCGGCGGCGACCGGACCGAAATGATCTATGTGCCCGCCACCGGCGAACCGGTTCAGGTGGCAGGCGCGGTTCACTGAACCGTCAACACCGCATCCCGGGCTGCATCTTCGAGGAAATCGAAAGCGTAGGCCGAGAACGACCGCCAGCATTCAACACGGAAGGCTTGCTCGCCGGTGCGCCAGATGACGACCTCGATCTTGCCCAGAATGGTGCGTGAGCAGGCGTTGACCGGAAAGGCGGCCAGCGACAGGTCTTGCGGGCAACCGGCGGCAAGCGTCGCTTCCGCGCCCTTGCCTTCAACCAGAATGGCGACATTGCGGTGGGAAATCTCGACTGCCGAGTGAAGCTGCTTCACGCCGGCGCATGCGCCAAGCATGTCGGCACCGGCAAAGTCGATGACCAGCCATTCGTCCGGCCCGAGCCATAGCGCGGCGCGGGTCTTTGCCTTGTTCATAGCTGACGACTTCGGCGTCTCCGGCAATTTCACGCCGAGCGCCTTGGACAGCGGCGCAATCGCGTCCGGCCGGGCGCGCAGCGCCATGCGTACAGCCGGGTCGGCTGGCGTGACCGATACAGCCTTGTTGGCGACCGAACGGCCGGACATGGCAAACGCGCGCACCGGAAGCGCCGCCGGGCGGCTTGAAGCAGCTGACTTAGCCATGCAGGCGGCCTCCCTTTTCATCGACAAACATCGGCGCGACGACCTCGACTTCAATGACGCTGCCAGGCATCGGCACATAGAGCGTCTGGCCGATGCGGTCGAACCCGCCAGCAACCAGCGCCAGGGCAATCGAGCGGCCGCAGTTTTCCGACCAATAGCTCGACGTGACGTGGCCAAGCATCTTCATCGGAACCGGCTGGTTCGCATCCTCGACAATCTGCGCGCCCTCTTCGAGCACCACCTTCGGGTCCTTTGTCTTGAGGCCGATCAACTGCTTGCGGCCTTTGGCAACGAGGTCGGGGCGTTTCAGGCCGCGAATGCCGACAAAGTCAGTCTTCTTCTTGCCAACCGCCCAGTCGAGACCGGCGTCAGACGGCGTGACTGTGCCGTCCGTGTCCTGACCAACAATGATGTAGCCCTTTTCGGCGCGCAGCACGTGCATGGTTTCGGTGCCATAGGCGCAGGCGCCGTGTTTCTGCGCTTCTTCCCAAACGGCATCCCAGATGGCCGGGCCGTAATCGGCAGGAACGTTGATTTCAAAGCCGCGCTCGCCGGTGAACGACATCCGGAATAGCCGCGTCGGCACGCCGCCGATCTTGCCCTCGCGCACCGACATGTGCGGCATCGCTTCGTCCGACAGGTCGATGCCCTCGACAAGCGGCGCGATGATGTCGCGCGCCTTTGGCCCCTGCACTGCGATGACCGCCCATTGCTCGGAAATCGAGGTCAGCCAGACGTTCAGCTCCGGGAACTCGGTCTGGAGGTAATCCTCCATATGGTTCATCACACGCGCCGCGCCACCGGTCGTCGTCGTGACATGGAAGCGGTCCGGCGCAAGACGCCCGACCACGCCGTCATCATAGATGAAGCCGTCCTCGCGCAGCATGATGCCATAGCGGCAGCGGCCAACTTCCAGCTTCTCCCACGGATTGGTGTAGAGCAATTCCATGAACTTTGCCGCATCAGGGCCGACGACTTCAATCTTGCCAAGCGTCGATGCGTCAAACACGCCGGCAGCCGTGCGGACGGTGGCGCATTCGCGATTGACGGCGGCATGCATGTCTTCGCCGGCGCGCGGATAATACCAGGCGCGCTTCCACTGACCGACATCTTCGAACACCGCGCCCAGCCGCTCCTCCTGTCCATGGAACGGGGTTCGCCGCGTCGGGTCAAACAACTTTCCGCGCGCATGGCCGATCAGCGCGCCGAAGGTGACGGGCGTATAGGGCGCACGGAAGGTTGTGAGACCAACTTCCGGTATTTCCTTGCCAAGCACTTCTGCGGCAATCGCAAGACCGTGCACATTGGATGTCTTGCCCTGGTCGGTTGCCATGCCGTTTGTGGTGAAACGTTTGACGTGCTCGATCGACCGCATGCCCTGATGCACCGCCGAGCGAATGTCCTTGGCGGTGACATCGTTCTGGAAATCGACAAATGCCTTGCCGGTGGATTCGGGGCCAGCGCCGGGTGCTGCACCGATAATGCCGCCATGCCAGTTTTCGCCGGCGTCAGCCTTGGCTTTGGTGGTTGAAGCCCCGCTGGCACCGGCCGCCTTGGCCGCCTTTTCACCCGCTGCATGGCCTTCCTTGAGTGTATCGGCCAGTGTCTCCGCACCATTGCATGCCCCGGCAGAGGCGCATTCCTGCGCATAGTCGCCCGGCAGGAAGCGGCGCGTGGCGCTGTCAAACACGACCTTGCCGCGCGACTGAGAGAACAGGTGTAGCGATGGCGTCCAGCCAGCCGACATCAGCAAGGCGTCGACCGGAATAGTCCGTTCTGCTCCGCCGTTGTTGGCGCGCACCGTCATCGACGAAACGCGCAGCTTGCCATCGGTGCGCATGACCGTGCGGCCAGGCAGAATCTCGATGCCGAGCGCCCTCGCCTGTTCGGGCAACGGACCACTGGGGACGTCACGCGTATCGACAACAGCCGCGACGTTGACGCCAGCCTTTTTCAGGTCGATGGCCGCCGCATAACCGGAATCGTTGGCAGTGAAAACGCCGACATTGTTACCAACCGTCACGCCGTAATGGTTGAGATAGGTTCGCGCCGCCGACGCCAGCATGACGCCTGGCCGGTCATTGCCGTCAAACACCATGTGCCGCTCGATTGCGCCCGCTGCGATGACAACGCGCTTGGCGCGCACCTGCCACAGCCGCTCACGCGGCGTATCGCCGGGGTTGGCCAGATGGTCCGAAGTACGCTCGGCCAGGCCGACAAAGTTCTGCGCGTAATAGCCGAACGCTGTCGTGCGTGTGAGCAGGCGGACGTTTGGCATTGCCGCGAGCTGCGCCGCGACGGCCTGCGCCCATTGCCATCCGGACTGTCCGTCGATGACCGCGCCTGTTTCAAAGCGAAGCGCGCCGCCAGATTCGGGATTTTCATCGGCGAGGATGACCGAAGCGCCGGCTTCGGCCGCCGCAAGCGCCGCCGACAGACCGGCTGGCCCGCCGCCCAGAACCAGCACGTCACAATGGGCAAACTGGCCGGAATAGTGGTCAGGGTCGGGCTTGTCCGGCGACACGCCCAGACCGGCCGATTCGCGGATGGCCGGTTCGTAGAGGCTTTTCCACGCCGCTTTGGGCCACATGAACGTCTTGTAGTAGAAGCCAGCCCCGAAGAATGGCGACAGCGCATTGTTGATCGCGCCAATGTCAAACGCGAGCGACGGCCAGCGGTTCTGCGAAACTGCGGTCAGCCCGTCATAGGCTTCCTGCACCGTGGCGCGCACATTTGGCGTCTTGCGCGCAGCGTCACGGTGCACGCCAACCAGCGCGTTCGGTTCTTCAGCGCCTGCCGACAGCGCGCCGCGCGGCCGGTGATATTTGAACGACCGGCCCATCAGGTGAACGCCATTGGCAATCAGCGCCGAGGCAAGCGTGTCGCCTTCAAGACCGGCAAATGTCTTGCCGTCAAAGGTGAAGCTGATCGGCTTTGCCTTGCCCAGGCGGCCAGCCGACGGAATGCGGAAAGCGCCGCTCATTTCTTTGCTCCCGCCTTGATCGCCGGTTTCTTGGCGCCGGCCTTGTAGGTGGTGAAGAATTTGTCAGAGACGCTGTCACGGGCGGCGTTGAAGAATCTGCCGCAGCCGTGGATATGACGCCAGCGTTCGAACACGACGCCCTTCCGGTTGTCGCGGATGAAGAAGAACTTTTCGAAATCATCGTCGGAAATCGCACCGATGTCAGTCGGGCGCGCAATATGCGCCTCACCGGCATGGCGGAATTCGAGTTCCGGCCGTTCTTCCTCGCAATAGGGGCAGCGGATCAAAAGCATCAGATATTGACCTTCGTTGCAGCAGTTGCGGCATCGCCAGTGTTTGGTGTCCCGGCGGGCTCAATCAGCAGAAGATGAGTTTCTTCATCCGCCACCGGGCAGTGCTCGACACCTTTGGGAACAACGTACAACTCGCCTGGCCCAAGCGTCACATCCCCGTCGCGCAGCCTGATCGTCAACTTGCCCTTGAGGACCAGGAAAAAATCATCGGTGTCGGGATGCGAGTGCCAGTTGAACTCACCCTTGACCTTAACGACCATGATTTCATTGCCATTGTAGCCAGCGACAATTTTCGGGGACCAATACTCGGAGAATTGTCCAAGCTTCCCGGCGAGGTTGACTGGTTTGTTCATAGCAGATCTCAGTGCGCCACGGCGGCGGCAGCCGCCTCGTCGATCAGGCGGCCAGTCCTGAACCGTTCAAGCGTGAAGCCGGCATTGATGGCGTGCGGTTCGTCGCGGGCGATTGTGTGGGCAAAGACATGGCCCGACCCCGGCGTCGCCTTGAACCCGCCCGTGCCCCAGCCGCAATTGACGTAGAGCCCTTTGACCGGCGTCTTGGCCAGGATCGGCGAACGGTCTGGCGTCACATCGACAATGCCGCCCCAGGAGCGCAGCATCTTCATGCGAGTGAAGATCGGGAACATCTCGCAGATCGCGTCGAGCGTGTGTGTGAGAATATGCAGCCCGCCGGTCTGCGAATAGGACGTGTATTGGTCGGTGCCCGCACCAATGACCAGTTCGCCCTTGTCGGACTGAGAAATGTAGGCGTGCACCGTGTTCGACATGACCACGCAGGGGAAGATCGGCTTGACCGGCTCGGACACCAGCGCCTGCAGCGGATAGGATTCAAGCGGCATGCGCACGTCGGCCATCTGCATCAGCACCGAGGAATGGCCAGCGGCGACGACGCCGACCTTCTTTGCGCCGATATAGCCGCGTGAGGTTTCAACGCCGATCACGTTGCCGGTCGAGGCGCGGCGGATGCCGGTGACTTCGCAATTCTGGATGATGTGCACGCCCATCGACGAGGCGGCGCGGGCATAACCCCAGGCGACTGCGTCGTGGCGGGCAGTGCCGCCGCGCCGCTGCAAGGTTGCCCCAACAACCGGATAGCGTGCGTCGGGCGAAATGTTGAGCGGCGGGCAATAGGCCTTGGCCTGCTCCGGCGTCATCCACTCATTGTCGATGCCGTTGAGGCGGTTGGCGTGGACGTGGCGCTTCAGCGACTGGATGTCGTGCACATTGTGCGCCAGCATCATCACGCCGCGCGGCGAATACATGACGTTGTAGTTGAGGTCCTGCGACAGCCCGTCCCACAGCTTGACCGCGTGGTCATAGATACCGGCGCTCTCGTCGTAGAGATAGTTCGAGCGGATGATCGTGGTGTTGCGGCCGGTATTGCCGCCGCCGAGCCAGCCCTTTTCCAGCACCGCAACATTGGTGATGCCGTGCTCCTTGGCCAGATAGTAGGCGGTCGCCAGGCCATGACCACCCGCACCCACGATGATGACGTCGTAGGCTGCCCGCGGTTCTGGAGAAGACCATTGTTCTGGCCAGCCCTTGTTGCCGCGCATGGCTTCGCGGGCGATGGCGAATACTGAATATTTGCGCATGGACTAGGACCTGATCGTGCTTTGTTCGGAGCTTATGCCCCATTGAGCAAGCCTATCACTAGCGAAAAGCGCCAGCGAGGGTTTACCCTGTTTGCGACGGCCCTTGCCGTTTTGCGCCGCAGCACCCTCTTCGACTTTCGGCCAAGCCCCTGTCTGCGCCACAACAGCGCCATGATCCGGGTGGCCAAAAGAGGCTTTCGAGGGAAACAATTTTGCCGATCCGCCGCCCCATGCTGCCAGGTCTTTTGCTGACCACCCTGACGGCAGCCTATGTGCTGTTTCTGACCAACGCGACATTCTGGTCGAAGGCCACCGCCTATTTCGAACCGAATCCCTACCGGTTCGTCTCGTTTGTAGCGATTCTGTTTCTGATCCATGTGGCCGTGCTGGCCGTTTTTTCGGCGCGGCAAATTGTCAAGCCGGCGATGATCCTGTTCATCTTGATTGCGGCGGCCAGCTCATACTTTGTCGGCAATTTCGGCACGATCATTGACCGCGAAATGATCGCCAATGCAGTTGAGACCACGACTTCCGAGGCCGGGCACCTGCTCACTCCGGCATTTTATGGCCACATGGTACTTTATGGCCTCATCCCGTCCGCGCTCATTGTCTGGCTGAGAGTGAAACCGGACACATTTCGCAGGCAGGCGCGCCTGGCGGCAGCGACATTTGTTGGCGGCGCGGTGCTGGCTGCTGGATTGATCATGACCCAGACATCGTTCTTTATTCCGATGTGGCGCACCGAACGCCTCAGCACCATTGCCTATTTGGTGCCGGCAACACCAATCAACAGCACGGTCAACTACGCGATCCGCCAGTTCAGAGGCGCAAAGATCGCCGCTGCGCCATATGGCAGCGACGCCAGGACAGGCCCGATCCTGGCCAAGGCAGACAAGAAGGTCCTGACTGTGATCGTTGTCGGCGAGACTGCGCGCGCCCGGAATTTCAGCCTGCTCGGCTATGAGCGCGATACGAATCCGGAATTGGCAACCCGCAATGTCATCGCATTTTCCAATGTTTCGAGCTGCGGCACAGCAACGGCTGTCTCACTGCCATGCATGTTCTCGTATCTTGGGCGCCAGAACTATTCGCAGGACAAGGCGCTGGCGTCTGAAAACCTTGTCGACGTGCTCAGCCACTCCGGCCTAAAAGTTGAGTGGTGGGAAAACAACACCGGCTCCAAGCATGTTGCCGACCGCATCGTCCAGCGCAGCTTCTACATGAACAAGGACGCCCGATATTGCCAGCCAGGTGGTGGCGACTGCAATGACGGCATTCTCGTCGATGCGCTGAGCCGCGACATTGATCAATATGCCGCGAGTGGAAACGGGATTCTGGTGCTGCACAGCGGCGGCAGCCACGGACCGGCCTACTATCTGCGCTACCCGCGAGATCGCGCCAAATTCCAGCCTGACTGTCAGACGCCCCAGATCTCCAACTGCACGGACGAGGAACTGGTGAACGCCTATGACAATTCGATCCTCGAAACCGACCACATGCTGGCCGGTGTGATTGATGTCTTGAAATCAAGGCAGGACACGATCGCGTCCTCGATGATCTATGTGTCGGATCACGGTGAATCGCTTGGCGAGAACGGGCTCTACCTGCATGGCGCACCCTACATGATCGCGCCAGCAGAACAGACCCACATTCCGCTGATCGCCTGGTTCTCGGACGATTTTGCCCGTATCACCAAGCTGGATACTGCTTGTGTAAGCGCCAAATCATCTCAACCGCTGTCGCATGACAATCTGTTCGACACTGTTCTCGGGCTGATGGATGTCCAGACTACGGTCTATCAGGCAGAACGCGATGCATTTGCCGCGTGCAGGACGATTCACGAATCTTAAGGCGTGTCGCGCGCCTCGCTCAAGGCTTTGAACCTGGCGCAGGTGCGTTAGGGCTAAATTATTGATTCGATTGCTAAGCAATAGAGAGGGTCACAAAAGGTTGCCGATCGGAGCGTAGTTTATATGACCGATCTTTGGCGACGACTTGGGCCGATCATATTTCATCCTGCCGCAATCGTCCTTGTCTGTCTGATCGGGGCATACATTGCCTATGAGATGGAAAACACATCTGAGACGATGCCGTTTGTGCTGGCGCTGATGGGTATGGTTGCCTGCCTGATATTCCTGATCTCGAACCGCGCCGCTTCCTCGATCTATGTCGGCCTGATGATCGTCGGGCTGGCAACTGCGATTTCCGCAATGAAATTCAAGATGAAAGGCTTTTCCCTGCACGGTTACGATGCTGTGTTTTTTGCACAGGACGGCGACGTGGTGCAGTTCCTGCTCGATTCTTATCTACATCTGATTGTGCCGGTTGTTGCCGCACTGATCGTGATCATCGCGGCGATCTGGCTGATGCTGCGCACGGACGCAAGGTCTAGCTGGCATCTGCGCACCCGCGTCCTGCTGGTCGCTGTGGCTGGAATGTCGCTGATCAACTCCTATCCGGTGGAAGCTGGCAAGGAGCGCTTCCTGTACTACATGCAGGGCAGGCACGTGTCGGCGTTCTTTATCTCCCTGCTGGATCTAGGAGATCTGGCTGCAGCCGAGCGCATCGAGGCCCGGCTGCAAAATCTGCCACGACAGCGGCCATTTGCGGTTGCAACTGAATGCGGCCCGGCTGGCAAGCGGCCAGATGTGTTCGTTGTCCTGAGTGAGAGCCAGATTGACCCTGCCATCTTCCCGCAGATTGCAGATGGCCAGGATTTCCTGAAGCGCTATGCGCCGGGCGCAGGTCCGGCGAAGCCGCTCAACGTCGAGACTTTTGGCGGCGGTACCTGGATCACCAACCTGTCGCTGATGGCCGGCCTGTCGGCGGCCGATTTCGGCTGGAAGAGCCCCTATCTGACGATGACGCTGCAGAACCGGGTCGATGGCGCGCTGCCCGGGATCATGGCCGGCTGCGGCTACCGGACGGTTGCCCTGCTGCCGATGAAGCACGGCTTCGTCAATGAAGGCCCGTTCCTCGAATCGATTGGCTTCGAAACGATTCTCGACCTCGATGCGATCAAGGCGCCGACCTACCACATGCGCGACAATTTCTATTTCGAGGCAGCAGAAGCCTTTGTTGAGGAGCATCGCCGCACCGATGGCCGGCCACTGTTCCTCGAAATCCAGACAATGTTCCCGCATTCACCCTACAATGAGCGCCGCGAACCCGATGTGATCGTTGCAGGCGAGCCTTTCGCAGAAGACCCGGAAACAAGCGAATATCTGCGCCGGGCAGCCATGGGACGTATCGATTTCCAGGCATTTCTCGACAAACGCGCGGCAAACGACAGCGGACGCGGCTCGGTCGTGCTCGAATTTGGCGACCATCAGTCCTTTGTCACCAAGCCGCTTGTGGACGCATTGGCGGACGAAAATGCCCTCGCGCGTCCAGGATCGCTGGCCTACCGGACCTTCTACACGGTCACGGCATTTGGCGCTGCTCAGACCAAATCCTTGCCTGATGAGCCCATCGACATTGCCTATCTCGGCGCGGCGTTCTTTGAGGCCGCCAGCCTGCCGACGTCGCCGATGATGCGCGACTTGTTACGTCTGCGCGATCATTGCAAAGGTGCATTTGCAGGCTGCAATGACCGCAGCGCAATTGATCTGCATCTGCGCCGGAGGGCTGATTCCGGGCTGCTCCTGCTTGACGATGCCGGGCAAGCAGAGGCAATTGCGACCCAGTAAGATTGAGCTGGCCCGATTACCCGAAAAACAGCCGATATTGGTGCAGCATTGCGTGGCAGCACGTTCTATCCCCTCGACAAGTGAAGCTGCGTCTGCTAACAGGCCCCTCAATTCGCGATGGTTCGCCTCGCGAAACCGGTAGGCATTATGCCCACACAATCTGTTTGAGACGAAGGACAGGAGACCACGTGCAGGTACTCGTACGCGACAACAATGTTGACCAGGCGCTCCGCGCTCTGAAGAAGAAGATGCAGCGCGAAGGTATTTTCCGCGAAATGAAGATGCGCGACCACTACGAGAAGCCCTCGGAGAAGCGTGCGCGCGAAAAGGCGGAAGGCGTTCGCCGCGCCCGCAAGATGGCTCGCAAGAAGCTGCAGCGCGAAGGTCTGCTGCCGGCGACGCCTCGTCCTGCACCTCGCGCGGGCGCCGGTGCCGGCGCAGCACGCTAAGCTGCCGCTTTTTCGTCCCTTTCCGGACATAAGAAAATGGCGCGGTCAATCCGCGCCAATTTCATATCCAGCGCCGCGCCGAGGTTGATTGCCGACATGACCGCACTGCTCCAAAGCCGTAGCCAGCCGACCCGCCTTGTCCGGGTAGCTCTTGCTGCAACCTTGCTTGCCTCTCTCGGGCTTGCCGGCTGCCAGACTACGGAAGTGGTAAACCTTGCAACAGTCGACGCAAATCAGGCTTCATCGCAGAATATCGCCTCCCTGACCGCGGTGATCGAACGCAACCCGCGCGACCCCGAAGCCTATAATACGCGTGGCTACGCCTTCGGGCGCGGCGGCCGTTATGGCGAGGCAATGAAAGATTTTGACGCCGCAATCCGGTTGAAGCCTGATTTCTACCAGGCCTATGCCAACCGCGCGCTGATCAACCGCTACACCGGCCGCACCAACGAAGCGATCAACGACTACAATCGCGCCCTGCAGATCAATCCCCGCTACGACACCGCCTATATCGGCCGTGGCGAGATTTATCGCTTGAACGGCCGCGACCAGCAGGCGTTCGCCGATTTCGAGAAGGCGATCCAGCTCGACACGACCGACCCGCGCGCCTATCACCGGCGCGGCCTGCTCTACCAGGTCAAGGGTCAGCACGATTTTGCAATCGAGGATTTCTCGCGCGCGATCTCTCTGTCGTCGTCCTCGCCCGAGCCCTACAATGGCCGGGGCCTGTCCTATCTGGCCAAGAACGACATCGACAACGCTTTTGCCGACTTCAATGCGGCTATCAGCCTCGACAAAATGGTTGCCGAAAGCTGGTCGAACCAGGCGCTGGCCTATGAACGCCAGGGTAATAAGGCAAAGGCCAACAAGTCATATCGCCAGGCGGTTCGCCTCGACCCGAACTACCAGCCGGCAGCAGACGGTCTGCGCCGCACCCAGGGCTGATCGTTCGTCCACGCGTTGGAACGTGGTGACGCCGATCGCCACCAAATATCCGCCAGCGCTCCGGCAGTTGACCATGCCGATGCAAGCGCCGGCGCGACTGTCGGCATTGGCGCAGGCGCAAACTTCCTTGTCGGCGGGTCGGACCGGGCGTTCACGCTGCGGCCTGTCAGCGTCGAGGCGCAAACCGGCCTGAACATCGCCATTGGCGTGTCGGAATTTCAGCTGCGCAGCATGAACTGAAGCGTCAGCCCTTTTCCAGACCCTCTTTGCTTGCTGGAATGCGGCGCTTGAGCCGCAGCGCCAGGCGAAGCACTGCAACATGCGCTGGCGGGCCTTTCTTGTCTGCTGGAGGGCTGGCTTCCAGCGTGTTGTCGTCATCCTCCAACGCACGCCAAGCGTCGTCGCGCAGTTCGCCATCGGCCTCGACATTCCAGTATTCGGTATGCGTGAACAGCCGCCGCCAGATGTTTTTGCGGGTGATCCTGATCGGAACGTCAACAATGCCCGGCCCAAAATTCGGCTGGCATGGGCCGCTGATCAGGTCGCCGCGAATGCCGTATTCCTGCTCGTCGAAGATGTTGACCCAACGCGTCGCGGCAAACATGGCCGCATGGTGGGCAAGCGTCTCGTCAGCGTCCTTGTAAAGAAAGCTGCTCCGCCCAGGTTCAAGCAGCGGAGGCGTTGTGGGGAACTGCCGCTCAGCCTTGCGCTGTTCCAACGAGTTGCGGTCCGGCGACACGAGAAATTCGGCATGTGTCAGCGGTGAGCCGAGGGTCACGAAGTCGCTGACCAGCCAGACAGGCTCGCTTGCGTGGGGCGCTGACTTGCGCAGCTCCTGGATCAGTCCAGCCTGCAGCGTCCGATATTCCTTGGTGTCGATCCTGTCCGGTTCTCCATATCGCCGCTTGCAATAGTCATCGATCGTGACGAGGTGATCGAGCACTGCCGGGCTCGGCGGGTTCTTGCCTGTTGGACCGATTTCCTCCCAGAGCAGGCGCAGCACGTCATAGGCAATAATCGATCCGAGACTGTGTCCGACCACGACGATGCGCACATAGCCGTTCGCCGCCTCCTCGTCGCGAGGTGTCCGCACAGCCGCGCCGCTCTCTCCGTCGTGCCGGACAGAATGCAGCGCCCGCATCAGCGCAAGCCCACGTTCGCGAATTTCGGCGCGGTCGCCAACCGCTTCCGGCGACGTGCTGACATAGCGCGCCACGTCGCCAAAATACGGGACCACGCCATAGGTGACAACCAAGGTGACAAGGATCGCCAGACCGATGGCGATTCCCTTGACGAGCGGAAACGAGTCCCACGGAAACCACCGAAACAGCGAATACCCGGCAATGGCCGGGATCAGCATGACAAGCAACGGCCCCAGCCACATTGGCAATGAGGAGGCGGCGGCTGATTGCGATTGCCATGTGCTTTTGAACTTTTTCCCCGCGTTCGCCCAGCTTTGCAATGATCCGCGCAAGCGTGAGTTCAGAAAGAGAAACAGCAGCGCCGTGAAAACGAGACTGACTGAGACGCTTATCCAGATTGGCCTGGCCGGAGGAGGTGGTTTCCTGATCTCAAAGAGTTGCCAGAACCCCGCCCAACTCGCGTCCTTGCCAACCCACACAAACAGGCCGATCAGGCCAATTGTCAGCGCCCACAGCAACAGCCACAGGCCAAACGTCTCTCTGGGCACCTGATGCGGCCACCGCAGCAGCAGCGTACCAAACCAGGCGCGCAGCTGTCCGAGCGTATTGCCGGTCAGCCTGTCGGCCCAAAAGAGTTCATAGAAATCGGTCGCTACCGACTCGCCATCTTCCCGGACATTTCGGGTACGGATACGCGCCAGTTCAGTCAGGCCTGCCCGAGTATCGGGCACGATCCAGAGGCTGTGGTGATCCTTCGGATTGCTTTCGTCGGGAACCGTGCTGCCGCCCCACACGGCCTCGGCAAAACTGCGCAATGTCGCCAGCGGACGTTGCTCGCCGATGCCGTGGACGATGACGACCGCCTGTCTGCGCTTGACGGTCTCTGAGCTCTTGCTACCAGCCTTGCTCGCCTTGGCCACAACTGCCTCCCCTCAAGGTTGCAGTCTGCGCCCGGCGGGCCCACCGTGTCCAGTGGGCCGAAGGATTGTCAGTGTTGTGGTGCGGGTTCGGTCCGCCCGGACGCGGCGGCTGCCGTGTCGGCTGAATGTTTGCCCGCCAGGTAGGTATAGAACATCGGCACGACAAACAGCGTGAACACGGTGCCCACGAGAATGCCTGTGAAGATCACCAGACCCATCGAATAGCGCGCCGCAGCGCCCGCTCCGCTGGCAATGATCAGCGGCACGACGCCCAGCGACATCGCAGCCGTGGTCATCAGGATCGGGCGCAGACGCACCTTTGCGGACGCAACGATCGCGTCAAACTTCGACAGTCCGTGCTCCTCGCGTTGCTGGTTGGCGAACTCGACCAGCAGGATGCCGTGTTTGGTAATCAGCCCGATCAGCGTGATCAGCCCGACCTGCGTGTAGATGTTGAGTGTTGCCTCATGAAACTGGAACGGCAATCCCAAGATCGTGAAGAGCAGATTCAGGTTCGGGAACATATTGAGCGGGAGGATCGCCCCGAAGATCGAGAGCGGCACCGACATGAGAACGATCAGCGGATCGCGGAAGCTTTCGAACTGCGCCGCCAGCACCAGATAGATGACGATGACTGCGAGCCCGAAAGCGATCAGGATCGTGTTGCCCTGGCCCTTTTCCAGCCGCGACTGGCCGGAATAGTCGATAAAGAAGCCCGATGGCAGCAGCGGCCGCGCGATGTTCTCAATGGTCGCAAGACCGTCGCCAGTCGTGACGCCGGGCAAGGGCAGCGCCGAGATCGTCGACGAGTTGAGCTGGTTGAACTGCTCGATTGAGGCAGGTGACGAGTTAGTCTCCACCGTGATGACAGCCGACAACGGCACCATCTCGCCCGATGCGCTGCGCACAAAGAAATCGGTCAGCCGCTGCGGATTGGCGCGGTATTCCTCCGGCACCTGCATGATGATGTCATAACTGTTGGAATCGCGGTCAAACTGAGCGACGGCTGCACCGCCGACCAGAAGCCCCAGCGTCGTGCCGATGTCCCGGATCGGCAGGCCGAGTGCGGCCGCTCGGTCACGATCAATCGAGACCGTGACCTGTGGCGCATCGAACGACAGCGAGCTTTGAACGAGAATGAACCGGCCTGAAGCCTGCGCTTCCCTGCGGATTTTCTCCGCGACTTCAAACACCTGGCTCGGATCGCCGGTCGATTGCAGTACCATCGAGATCGGCAGGCCTCCGCCGGCGCCCGGCAGCGATGGCGGCGCAAACACGATGGCCTGCACGCCCGCGACCTTGCTGATGCGAGCCTGAATGTCGGTCTGCAGTTCTTTCTGCGAGCGCTTGCGCTCCGACCAGTCCTTGAACGCCCAGACCGAGAAACCTGTATTGGTTTCGCTGCCAAGGCCAACAATCGAGAAGTTGATGTTGATTTCCTCGAGATCCTTGGTGAGTTCGCGGATCTGGTCGATGTAGAGCGAGGTATATTCCGACGTGGCGTAACGCGGCGCGTTGACGATGGCGAACAATGCCCCCTGATCTTCTTCAGGGGCGAGTTCGCTCGACGTCTTCATGAACATGTAGCCGGTGGTCGCAACCAGCACGAGCACGACAAGCAGCGTCACAGGCCGGTATTTGAGAGATCCCCGAACCCAGCGTTCGTAGGTGCCAGCCAGACGTTCAAACGTCCGGTCGACAAGCTTCTGGAACCGGCTATGATTCCCCGCCGTCAGGATGCGCGCCGACATCATTGGTGTCACGGTCAACGCCACAATGCCGGAAATGACCACTGCGCCTGCAAGCGTCAGCGCAAACTCGCGGAACAGCGAACCGGTCAGGCCGCCGGTAAACGCGAGCGGTGCAAACACCGCGGCAAGCGTGATCGTCATGGCGACAACAGCGCCAGTGATCTCACTCATGCCCTTGAACGCCGCATCCATCGGCGTCAGGCCCTCCTCGATGTGCCGGTGAATGTTCTCCAGCACCACGATGGCGTCGTCGACCACAAGGCCGATAGCCAGCACCATCGCCAGGAGCGACAGAAGATTGATCGAATAACCCATCAGGAACAGGAAGAAGCAGACGCCGATCAGCGACAGCGGAATGGTGACGATCGGCATCAAGACCGAGCGGAACGAGCCGAGGAACAGGATGATGACGACGATGACGATGGCCACCGCTTCGGCGATTGTGGTGAACACCTCCTCGATCGACGCGCTGATGGTTTCAGTCGCGTTGTAGACCATCTGGATGGTCATGCCGTCGGGCAGGCTGGCCTGCATGATCGGCAGTTCGGTGATGACAGCATCAGCGGTATCGAGCGGGTTGGCCGAAGGCGTCGGAAATACGCCGATGAACGTGCCGCGTTCACCATTGAAATTGACCACCGTGTCGGTCGATTCTGCGGCGAGTTCAACACGCGCCACGTCCGACAGGCGTACAATGCCGTTCTGGTCAGACTTGAGCGGAATCTGCGCAAACGCTTCCGGCGTCTGCAGCGTCGACTTCATCGTGATCGAATAGGTCGTGTATTCGTCCTTGGTCTTGCCAGGCGCTGACAGGAAATTGGAGCTGTTGATCGCGCCCAGCACTTCGGCTGCCGTCATCTTGCGCGACGCCAGCTTGACCGGATCGATCCACACCCGCATCGAATAGTTGGCTGCGCCCAGCACCTGCACCTCGGCGACGCCCTGAATGGTCGACATGCGTGGCCGGATGACCCGCTCGATATATTCAGTCAGCTGTTCGGCCGTCATGTTCGGGTTCTGCACCGCCAGATACATGATTGCGAACTGCTGGCCCGTGCCCTTGACGATGGTCGGGTCTTCAGCGTCAGACGGAAGCTGGCCGCGCACCTGCTGCACCTTGGACATGACTTCGGTCAGTGCGACGTCAGGGTCAGCGCCCAGTTCCATCTGCACCGTAACAATGCTGGCCGACGGGCGGCTCTGTGACGACACATAGTCGATATTTTCAGTGGTCGACACGGCGCTGGCGATCGGTGCGGTGATGAACCCTTGGATCAGCTCAGCGCTCGCGCCCGGATAAAGTGTGGTGATGGTGACAACGGTCTCCTCCACCTCCGGGTATTGGCGCACGGACAGGTTGAACATGCCCTGGAAGCCGAGCAGCAGGATCATGATGGCGACAACGGTCGTCATGACCGGCCGCCGGATAAAGATGTCTGAGAAGCTCATTTCGCGGCCGCCTTGGCTGCCTGATCAGGCGTGACGGTATTGTCGATGACGACCGGCCCGCCATTGGAAAGGCGATTTTGGCCTGCGGTCACGACTTCCGCACCCGCTTCAAGACTAGCGGTGATCTCGACCTGACCCGCATTGCGGCGGCCCGCAGTTACAAACACCTGCGACACCTGCAGCGCAGGTTCAGCTGGCTTCGCATCGCCTGCCGCGGCAGGCGCAGCTGCTGCGCCAGACGCCGCCGGCTTCGGCTCTGCCGGCTTCACAACATAGACGTAGTCGCCATAAAGGCTGGTCACCAGCGCCGTATCGGGGATAGCGATGACATTATCCTGCTTCGGCAGTTCGACACGCACCTGCACGAACTGGCCGGGCGACAGCTTCCCATCAGGATTGGTGATTTCGGCGCGCACTGACACCAGCCGGCTCTGCGGGTCGACCTTCGGGTCGATACCGGTGATCGAGCCGGTGAAGTCAAACGCATCAGCGGTCAGGCCAAAGCGAACCGTCTGGCCAAGCTCAAGCGAGCCGAGCTGCTGTTCCGGCACCGAAAAATCGGCCCGCATCGTCTCAAGGTCCTGCAAGGTTGCGACAACGGCGCCAGGCTGGATGAACTGGCCAAGCTCGACGCGAGGAATGCCCAGCGTCCCCTTGAACGGCGCTGTCAGAATGCGTTGATCGAGGACTGCCTGCAGCTTTGTAACCTGGGAGGCAGAGGTCTCGGACGCAGCCCGCGCGGCCTCGAGCTGCGCTTCGGTGCCAACGCCGCGCCGCTGCAACTCAATCGCGCGGTCGAGCGCCTGCTTGTCGAGCTTTGCCTTCGTTTGCCCGGCCAGCAGGTCCGCCTGCTGCACCGCGTCGTCCAGTTGCAGCAGGACTGCATCCTTCTCCACATCATCATTGGCCTTGAAGCCAAGTTCGCGCACGATCCCGGTCGTCTCAACTGTCAGATCGACGCCCCGCGCCGCGCTCACAGTGCCAATGGTCTCAATACCGGGCTCCCAGGTCATCGGCTCGACCTTGATCGTCGAGACAGTGGTCGGCTGCACCGGCATATTGGCGAAGAACTGCTCGATCGCCTGGTCGCGGAACATGTTGAAGCCGACAATGCCACCAGCAACGATGACCAGGGCAATTATTGCAAAGATGAAACGCTTGATCACGAAACCGGTCCCCTGCGGATCGGGGAAGCCACAGCGCTCCCTCGACATTTCAAACTGAAGAATTTTGGACTTTCATACAAGCGTCGTAGCGATACAAGTGTCCAAATCTTTAAATTGACACGCCCACTGCCACAATTTTTGTCAAATGGCAACGGCGCGGGAAAGCCCGCGCCGTTCACAAAAACGCCAGCTGCAAAACGGGTCTAGTGATCCATCGCCTTGACGATTTCTTCCGTCATCTTCTTGGCGTCGCCCAACAGCATCATGGTCCCGTCCTTGTAGAACAGCGTGTTATCAATGCCGGCATAGCCTGAGCCCAGCGAACGCTTTACGAACAGGCAGGTGCGCGCCTTGTCCACGTCAAGGATCGGCATGCCGTAGATCGGGCTCGACTTGTCGTCTCGCGCCGACGGGTTGGTCACGTCGTTGGCGCCAATGACATAAGCGACGTCGGCCTGTGCGAACTCGGAATTGATGTCTTCCAGTTCAAACACTTCGTCATACGGCACGTTAGCTTCCGCGAGCAGCACGTTCATGTGACCAGGCATACGGCCAGCCACCGGATGAATGGCGTATTTCACTTCAACGCCATTGGCCTTGAGCTTGTCGGCCATTTCACGCAGCGCATGCTGCGCCTGGGCGACCGCCATGCCGTAGCCCGGCACGATAATGACCTTCTGCGCGTTCATCATCAGGTAGGCCGCGTCGTCGGCAGCACCCGTCTTGACCGTGCGTTGCACGCCATCGTCTGCACCTCCAGCGACAGTCTCGCCGCCAAAGCCGCCGAGGATGACGGAGATGAAGGAGCGATTCATGCCCTTGCACATGATGTAGGACAGGATCGCGCCCGACGAACCGACGAGCGCACCGGTGATGATCAGCGCCAGATTGCCAAGTGTGAAACCAAGCGCAGCAGCCGCCCAACCAGAATAAGAGTTGAGCATCGATACGACCACCGGCATGTCCGCGCCGCCGATCGGTATGATCAGCAACACGCCGAGCGCCAGCGACACCAGCACGATCAACCAGAAAATGGCCGTGCTTTCGGTGGTAACGAGCAGGATGATCAATGCGACCAGCGCAACGCCAAGGCCGATATTGATCATGTGCCGCGCAGGCAGCATGATCGGCTTGCCCGACATGCGCCCATCAAGCTTCAGGAAGGCGATAACCGAACCGGTGAAGGTGATTGCGCCAATCGCGATACCCAGCGCCATTTCGACCAGCGCCTGGCCATGAATGTCGCGCACGACACTGCCATCGGCGGCAACGCTAGACGTGCCGATGCCAAAGCTTTCAGGCGCATAGAATGCCGCGGCTGCAACCATCACGGCGGCGAGACCAACCAGCGAGTGAAAGGCGGCGACGAGCTGCGGCATCGAGGTCATGGCAATGCGCCGGGCGATCACCGCACCCGCGCCGCCGCCGATAGCAAGGCCGAGAACAATGAGGCCAAGACCGCCCATTGACGGCGTTGCCAGCAGCAGCGTCGTCACGATGGCAATGCCCATGCCGATCATGCCGTAGAGATTACCCTGCCGGCTGGTGGTCGGATGCGACAGGCCGCGCAGCGCCAGGATGAACAGGATGCCGGAAACGAGATAGAGGAAAGAGGCTAGATTGGCTGACATGGGCCTTACTTCTCTTTCTTCTTGTACATCGCAAGCATGCGCTGCGTGACGAGGAAGCCGCCAAAAATGTTCACGGAGGCAAGAACCAGCGCGATGAAACCGAAACCGGTAGCCATTCCCGAGGCGGAAATTCCAACGGCCAGCAACGCGCCGACAACGATTACCGATGAGATGGCGTTGGTGACGGCCATCAGCGGCGTGTGCAGCGCAGGCGTCACCGACCACACAACGTAGTAGCCAACAAAGATCGCCAGCACAAAAATCGCCAGGCGGAACACAAACGGATCCACCGCGCCACCCGTTGCGGCGTGTGCGACAGCGCTTGCCGCATCTGCGGCGCTATCGTCGGACAAAGACAGACGGATCGCGGCGATCGCTTTCTCGAGCTGGTCGAGCGCGCTTTCGAGGCCGGATTTTTCCATCACGCATCCCCCTTTTTGGCTTTTGCGACAGGTTTCTTGGCTGCGGCAGGTTTCTTGGCTGCGGCAGCTTTTGGCTTCGCTGCGGCCGCCTTTTCAGGTGCGGCGGCCGGTTCCGGCGCCTTGGCTGGCGCAGCTTTGGCAAAGGCTGGATGAACTACCTGGCCGCCATTCGTCAGCATGGTTGCCTTCTGCAACTCGTCGTCGGCATTGACCTTGACCGTCTTCGTTTCCTTGTCGACCAGCGTCTCGAGGAAGGCGAACAGGTTCTTTGCGTAGAGCAGTGACGCCGATGCCGCGACGCGGCCGGGCACGTTCAGGTGGCCGACGATCTTCACGCCGTTCGGCGTGGTCACGATCTTGCCTGCCTGGGCGCCCTCGACATTGCCGCCGCGCTCGACTGCAAGATCAACGAGGACCGAACCCGGCTTCATGGCCGCGACCATATCTTTCGATACAAGCTTCGGGGCCGGACGGCCGGGAATCAACGCCGTGGTGATGACGATGTCCTGTTTGGCGATGTGTTCCGCCGTCAGCGCCGCCTGCTTGGCCTGATATTCCTTGGACATTTCCTTGGCGTAGCCGCCAGCGGTCTCCGCCTGCTTGAATTCGTCGTCCTCGACGGCGATGAATTTTGCGCCGAGCGAGGCGACCTGTTCCTTGACGGCGGGGCGAACGTCCGTGGCAGTGACGACTGCGCCAAGACGGCGGGCGGTCGCGATTGCCTGGAGGCCGGCCACGCCGACGCCCATGATAAAGATCTTCGCCGCCGGAACCGTGCCGGCCGCTGTCATCATCATTGGCAGAGCGCGATCATATTCCGACGCGCCGTCGATCACCGCCTGATAGCCGGCGAGGTTTGCCTGCGACGACAGGACGTCCATCACCTGGGCACGCGTGATGCGCGGCATGAATTCCATCGTGTAAGCGGTGAGACCAGCCTTGGCCATCGACTGAACGGCATCTTCATTGCCGTAGGGATCCATCATCGCAATGACGGCCGCGCCAGATTTGTAGCCCTTGAGGTCGGACGGCCGGCGCACGCGCAGCACCACATCAGCCTTCGAGATATCGCCTGCCTTGCCGATTGTTGCACCCGCCTTGGAAAATTCTTCGTCGACAATGCGCGAGGCAACGCCTGCGCCAGCCTCGACAACAACATCCAGGCCCATCGCCTTGATACGTTTTACGGTATCTGGCGAGGCGGCGACGCGCGGTTCGCCCGCTCCCGCCTCGTTCGGAACAAATACAGTCTGAGCCACGCTTGCTCTCCCTCCCAGACCCCGCCGTCAAACGGAAGGGTGCATAAAAATTCGCCGGACAAAAGCCGGGCGCAACCCGCTAGCGAAGCAGAACTGCCCCGACGACGCAGATGAGAGCGAAGAGTATCACCGAGGAAAAGAACCCGAATCCGGCAAAGAAATGCGCCGCCATCACGATGAGAATGGCGATGCAGATCAGCGAGCCGTATTTCACCAGATGCAGGAACACATTGTATGTGCCCTCATGCTCTGCGTAGTCCATGTCTGCACCCAGTTCGACCGGCCCCGCAGGCGAATGATCAGCCATATTGCTTCCCCTAAAAATAGCCTTTGGTCGCACATAGCGAAAAGGCGGGTTGAGGGCAATGGCGTGTATGGTCGCTTGGCCGAGGTTTTGGACAGCGGAATGGACGCCTCCGGCCCTGAACGCCGGAATTTGCCAGTATCTTGCCGCCAGTATCTTGCGATCGTCAGGACAGCCAGCGCTTGCGGCGCTTGTAGTGTTTCACATCCTTGAACGAGCGCCGCCCCTCACCGCCGACGCCAAGGTAAAACTCCTTGACGTCCTCGTTCTCGCGCAAAGCTGACGCCTCGCCGTCGAGCACGATGCGGCCAGACTCGAGAATGTAGCCATATTTGGCATAGCGCAGCGCCGTGTTGGTGTTCTGCTCGGCCAGCAGGAACGACACGCCCTGCTCTTCGTTCAACTTCTTCACGATCTCGAAGATTTCCTCGACCAGTTGCGGCGCGAGGCCCATCGACGGTTCGTCGAGCAGGATCATCTTGGGCTTGCTCATCAGCGCACGGCCGATTGCTGTCATCTGCTGTTCGCCACCCGACGTGTAGCCGGCCTGCGACGCCCGCCGCACTTTCAGGCGCGGGAAATATTCGTAGACCATTTCAAGGTCCTGCTTGACGGCGGAACTGCCGTCGCGGCGTGTGAACGCGCCGGTGAGCAGATTATCCTCGACCGAGAGGTGGCCAAAACAGTGACGGCCTTCCATGACCTGGATACAGCCGCGCCGCACCAGATCGTTTGGCGACAGTGACTGCACTTCCTTGCCTTCAAACAGGATGTTGCCCTTGGTGACCGCACCACGTTCGGCGTGCAGCAGGTTGGAAATGGCTTTGAGTGTTGTTGTCTTGCCGGCGCCGTTTGCGCCAAGCAGTGCCGTGATGCCGCCCTTGGGAACCGTCAGCGAGACGCCCTTCAGCACCAGAATGACGTGATCGTAGATCACCTCGATATTGTTCACCGACAGGATCGGCTCGGCGAGATCAGGTTTTGCTGCTGTTTCGGACATATTGGCTCCGTTGATCCCTCCCCCTCGAGGGCAGGGTGCCGAGCGAAGCGAGGCGGGTGGGGTAACCTGAGGCAGTGCTCTGCACCGAGCGACCCCACCCGGCCAATCACCTTCGGCGATTGTCCACCCTCCCCTCAAGGGGGAGGGAGCTATTCAGCCATTTCTGGCAGGCCATTACTGGCAGGTCTGCGTCGTCCACGGCTGATTGGCGTCGGCATATTCCTTTGCCTTCACCGCAGCCAGCGCATCGATCGTCGCCCGGTCAGCCTGATAGATCGTATCGCTGGTTTTGTTGAACTTCGCGCCATCCCATTCAACGATCCAGCCGCCACCGTGGCCGGTATGGTTGTCGCAGGCAGTCGAGAACGGCACGACCATACCATCCAGGCCGAGTTCAGCAATGCGCTCAGGCGTGAACTTGACGTTTTCCATGCCCCAGCGGAACTGTTCTGCGTCAATCTTGTTGCTGTTGAAGTTTTTCTGCGCTGCCATCACGGCTTCCGCCATGATCGCCGACAGCACGATGCCGCGCTGGTAGAAAACGCTGTCGGCTTCGCCGCCAGCCACATCGGCTTTTGACTTGCCGGCATCAAGCACCAGTTTCTTGACGTCCTGCATAACCTTCGATTCGGAGTTCGGGAACGAGAACGACACCGAACGGTATCCCTTGCCCTTGTCGCCAACCAGCTTGAGGTCCGCGTCATGGCCTGACCACCAGATGCCAAGGAACTGGTTCATCGGATAACCGGTTTTTGCCGCTTCGGTCAGCGCACCGCCATTCATCGCGCCCCAACCCCACATCAGCACGAAGTCAGGCTTTTCACGGCGGATCTGCAGCCATTGCGCCGACTGGTTCTGCATTTCCTTCAAACCAACCGGAATGAGCAGCAACTCAAAGCCGTGCTTGCCTGCATATTCCTGCAGCAGCGGAATAGCCTCCTTGCCGTAGGGATGGTCAAGATGCAGCAGGGCAATCTTCTTGCCTTTCAGATTGTCCAGATTGCCGTCGGAAATCGCCTGCAAAAGGATCGAGGCGCCGTCCCAGTATGACGATGGCGGGTTGAACGACCAGGGGAACGTCTTGCCGTCCTGCATGGCCGAGAAGCCGTAGCCTGCGGCGAAGATCGCACGCTTGTCGACGGCCGCCTTTGGCAGAACCTGCAGCGTGATGCCGGTCGACCAAGGCTGGGTGACGAGAGCCGTGCCTTTGGTCTTTTCATAGCACTCGACGCCCTTTTCGGTGTTGTAGCCGGTCTCGCATTCCGAACCGTCGATCTTGAGGCCGTTAATGCCGCCATCGCGTTCGTTGAGCATGGTCAGGTAGTCGGCCTGGCCGTTGGCCAGTGGAATCCCGCTCGTTGCAAACGGGCCGGTGCGGTAGGTCAGGTTCGGCAGGTTGATCGTGTCCTGGGCGAGAGCGGGTGCGGCAAAGCCGACGGCCGATGCAAGCAGGACTGACTTCAGCATGGTCTTCATTTCGTTTCCTCCACTTGTTCTTTTCTCCAGCTGGATCGGGCGAACAGACCCGTTTCTTAGCGGCCCTTGCCGCTATCTTTTTGCGCCGCTTAGTGCGGGAATGGCCAGATGATGAGTTTCTCCCGGATCACCTGCCAGAAGCGGGCGAGCCCGTGCGGTTCGACGATCAGGAAGAAGATGATCAAGGCGCCAATCGTCATCACGTTCAGATGCTCGACTGTCGCCGAACCGATAGGTAGCCCGAGCGCCGCCGGCACAAATCCGATGATGACCGGTAGAGCGACGATCAGGATCGCGCCGAGATAATTGCCCAGGATCGAGCCGAGGCCGCCAATGATTGCAATGAACAGAACACGGAACGACAGCGGAATGTCGAACAGGTTTGGCTCTGCCGCCCCACGCCACAGGAACACGAACAAAGCGCCTGCGATGCCGACAATGTAGGATGAGACAAAGAAGGCCGACAGTTTTGCCTTCATCAGGTTGATGCCAACCAGCTCGGCAGCGATGTCCATGTCGCGCACCGCTTTCCACATGCGCCCGATGCGGCCGCGTGTGATGTTGATGGCGAAGATAGTGACCAGCGCCACGATGCACAGCACGAAATAGTACTGGATCATCGTATTGGCCGTTGGTCCTGCAACTGTGACGCCGAACATGTCGATGTTCGGCACCTGGATCGCGCCCGAGGCCGAGTAGTTGTAGAGCCATGCCCATTTCTCGAACAACCAGACGAGAAAGAACTGGGCGGCAAGTGTCGCGATGGCGAGATAAAATCCCTTGATGCGCAGCGACGGCACACCGAAGGCGACACCGACCGCGGCAGAGAAAAAGCCCGAGGCAAATATCGCGATGACGATATTCACTTCAGGAAAGATCGTGATGATCTTGTAGCAGGCATATGCCCCGACGCCCATGAACGCGCCGGTGCCCAGCGAAAGCTGCCCGGCGTAACCGGTGAGGATGTTGAGCCCAAGTGCGGCCAGCGAATAGATCAGCACCGGAATGAGCAGCGCCTGGAAGACAAACTCGTTTGCCGTGAGAGGCAGGACGACAAAGGCAAAGAACAGGATGACGCCAAGCAGGATCGCATCTTGCCGCACTGGAAACAGCGCGAAGTCTGCGGCGTAGCTGGTCTTGAACTGTCCGGCTGTGCGGTAAAGCATCTGATTACACCCGCTCGATGATCTTTTCGCCGAACAGCCCCTGCGGGCGGAACAGCAGGACGATGAGGGCCAGCACGAAGGCGAACCA
>DAINRF010000035.1:0-37840 GCA_036742015.1 Mesorhizobium sp.
TCAACATCAAGGAAATCGCCATCAAGATGGAAGGCGACGGCCCCAAGCGCATGGTTGTGCGCAAGCAGGGACCGGGCGCTGTCACCGCCGGCGACATCCAGACGGTTGGCGACGTTGAGATCCTCAACCCCGACCACGTCATCTGCACCCTCGACGAGGGCGCGGAAATCCGCATGGAGTTCACCGTCGATACCGGCAAGGGCTACGTTCCTGCCGAGCGCAACCGCGCCGACGACGCTCCGATCGGCCTGATCCCGGTCGACTCGCTCTACTCGCCGGTCAAGAAAGTGTCCTACAAGATCGAGAACACCCGCCACGGCGAAGAGCTCGACAAGGACAAGCTGACCATGACGATCGAGACTGATGGCTCGATCACCGGCGAAGACGCCGTGGCGTTTGCTGCGCGCATTCTTCAGGACCAGCTCGGCCTGTTCGTCAATTTCGACGAGCCGCAGAAGGAAGTTGCGCAGGAAGTCGCAGCCGATCTCTCGTTCAACCCGGCGCTGCTCAAGAAGGTCGACGAACTGGAGCTTTCGGTCCGTTCGGCCAACTGCCTGAAGAACGACAACATCGTCTACATTGGCGACCTGATCCAGAAGACGGAAGCCGAAATGCTTCGGACCCCGAATTTTGGCCGCAAGTCGCTGAACGAGATCAAGGAAGTGCTCGCGGCAATGGGCCTGCACCTCGGCATGGAAGTGCCGGACTGGCCGCCGGAAAACATCGACGATCTCGCCAAACGCTACGAAGACCAATACTGAGCGGCATCCGCTCGATAAACCCCAAGGAGAATAGCCATGCGCCATGGACGTTCCGGCCGCCGGCTGAACCGCACCGCCAGCCACCGCAAGGCCCTGTTTTCGAACATGGCCGCGTCGCTCATCGAACATGAGCAGATCGTCACCACCTTGCCCAAGGCCAAGGAACTTCGCCCGATCGTGGAGAAGCTCGTGACGCTCGGCAAGCGCGGCGACCTGCATGCCCGCCGTCAGGCGATCTCGCAGATCGGCTCGGACAAGCTCGCAAAGCGCCTGTTCGAGACCATTGCTCCGCGTTACGCATCGCGTAACGGCGGTTATCTGCGCATCATGAAGGCCGGGTTCCGCCACGGCGACAATGCGGCCATGGCCGTCATCGAGTTCGTCGAGCGCGACGTTTCGGCCAAGGGCGCAGCAGACCGCGCCCGCACCGAGGCAGAAGCCGCCAACGCTGAAAACGAAGCAGCCTGATCGGGCGTTTTGTTCTGATCGGCCATTGAGGCCGGTCATCTGACTTGCTGAACCCCTGGCTCACGCCGGGGGTTTTTGTGTTTGGTCTTGAGGAAGGTCGATTCTGCGCGCGGAGTCTTTGGGTCCGACGCTATCCGCTATCTCCGCATACGCCGATCCGGGATTTCCACGCCCCTTTTCATGGTGCTGCCCGGCCCGGTGTCCAAGAAGCCAAACTTTTCGTAGAATCGAGCGGCTCCAAGGGCAGCCTTGATCGCGACGATCGGCGAACCGACAGCGCCGGCTTGCGCCATTGCAGCCTCTACGAGACGGGTTCCGAGGCCGAACCGCTGTGCGTCGGGATGAACGAACAGCGAAAGCAACTCTCCGCCAGCCCATGAGGTGAAGCCTACGACATGATCGCTCGCGACCGCGACGAGGAAATCCTCGCCGCCGTCACGCGCACGCAAGTAGCCCTCGGGAGCTCTTCCTGTCATCCATGCGACGATCTGGTGTTCTTCGTAGTGATTCCGCAGCGTTCTGCGAAGGCAGTCCGTATGGATGGCGTGGACCTCGGGAGCATCCGCGTCCTGCATGGCCCGAATTTCAACGCCACCGTTCACGATGCCTCCGCTTCATCTGCAAAGTAGTCATCATGGTGCCAGGAGTAGCAATCTGCAACTATTTGGCGAATCATGCGGTTGGTATCGCATCGGTTTTTTGCTGCCGGATGCCGCTTTCCTCCCGCTAAGGTGTTGATTTTGCTTTTTCTCCCGCAAGGGGAGATAGCCGGCGCAAGAATCTATCCCCACCCCAATTCCCACCCGCATACTTGCCTCATCAATCACGAGGACGCAAATGAGACGGAATGGCGAAGATGAACAGGAAAGGCAGGTGCTGTTGCGCATCGTCGCCGTCCTGTTTGCGCTCGCGCGTCTGATGGAGGGCGTCGCCTCGCTTCCGCATCCCGTTCGACAGGCGATCCTGTTTCTGCTGCGTCCCTGCGAATCCCGCGTGCGTCGTTTCATCATCGGCATCGAGCCGGAACTGTCAGCGGTCTATTCAAGGGGGCAGGGCGCTTCGGTTGACGATGCGCTGGAACTTGCCGCGCGCTTTGCCGAGCTAGGTCAGTGGCTGACCGACATGATCAACGACCCGGTTTTCGGCTGGGGCGGGCATGATCTTGCGGACCTGCCGGATATTCTTCTGGCGCTCTTGACCGGCGGCCCGCGCATGAAGGGTGCGGTTCGCCGCTATGCCCGATGGTCTGCGCCGGCTCCGGACACGTAGCCCGAAGCCATCAGCGAACAGTTATTTTCAGACCGGTCGCACCAGAACGTGCTTCTTCTTGCCGACTGACAATTTGACGACATCGGCCTTCAAATCCGATAAGCCGACGACACTTCGCTCGTCCGTCACTTGGCGGTCATTGATGCGTACGGCGCCGCCTTGTACGTGACGGCGGGCTTCGCCATTGGAACCGGCGAGACCAGCCGACACCAGCAGAGACAAGAGACCAATCCCTGCCTTCAGATCGCTCGCCGCGACATCAATCGACGGCAGGTCGTTGGCGAGCGCGCCTTCCTCAAACGTCTTGCGCGCAGTCTCCGCCGCCTGTTCCGCCGCTGTGCGGCCATGCAGCATCGCGGTCACTTCTGTGGCCAGAACCTTCTTTGCTTCGTTGATCTCCGAGCCGCCCAGCGCGCCGAGCTTGGCGATCTCCGCCAGCGGCAGCGTCGTGTAAAGCTTCAGGAAGCGTTCGACGTCGGCGTCTTCGGTGTTGCGCCAGTATTGCCAGAAATCATAGACCGGCAGCATGTCGGCGTTCAGCCACACCGCGCCATTCATCGACTTGCCCATCTTGGCGCCAGACGACGTGGTGAGCAGGGGCGAGGTCAGCGCAAACAATTGCGGCGTGCCCAGCCGGTGGCCGAGATCAATGCCGTTGATGATGTTGCCCCATTGATCCGACCCGCCCATCTGCAGCTTCACGCCGTAGCGCTTGTTCAGCTCGACGAAGTCGTAGGCCTGCAGGATCATGTAGTTGAATTCGAGGAAGGACAGCGACTGCTCGCGGTCCAGCCGCTGCTTGACTGAATCAAACGACAGCATGCGGTTGACCGAAAAATGCACGCCGACATCGCGCAGGAATTCGAGATAGTTCAGTGGCAGCAGCCATTCGGCATTGTTGACCATCAGCGCATCTGTCGGCCCGTCTCCGAACGTCAGGTATTTCGAGAACACCTGGCGGATGCCTTCGACATTGGCGTTGATCTGCTCGATCGTCATCAGCTTGCGCGCCTCGTCCTTGAAGGACGGATCGCCGACCATGCCGGTGCCGGCGCCCATCAGCGGAACCGGACGGTGACCGGTCTGCTGCATCCAGTAGAGCATCATGATCTGGATCAGGCCGCCCGCGTGCAGGCTCGACGCCGTCGGGTCGAAGCCGATATAGGCCGACACGGTTTCCGTTGCGAACAGCTTGTCGAGACCGGCATCATCGGAGGTTTGATGGATGAAGCCGCGCTCAGCGAGGATGCGCAGGAAATCGGACTTGAAGGCGGACATGGTCGGTTCTCTTCGGTTACAGGCATTCGCCCCGGTGGGCAGAAGGCTGCGCAGCCTCTAGCATCACCAATCGAAGAATCACAAGGCAAAGGGCGTTCATGCCGGTCGTTTCAGCAATCGGGTTGATGAGCGGTACGTCGATGGACGGTATTGATCTGGCGCTCGTGCGCTCCGACGGGGCGGATCTGGTCGAGCGCGGTCCGAGTCATTTCGTCGCCTATGATGCGGCGTTCCGCAAGCGGCTTGAATCAGGTCTCAGAGATGCGCTGGCCATTTCGAAACGCGACGGGCGTCCGGGAGATCTTGCCTCGCTCGAACGCGAGATCACCATTCGCCACGCCGACGCCGTGCGCGCCTTCCTCGCGATGCCGGAGGTCGCGGCGCTTAACCCGCAGCTGATCGGCTTTCACGGCCAGACAGTCCTGCACCGGCCCGATCAGGCGCTGACCGTGCAGCTTGGCGATGGCGCATTGCTCGCCCGCGAGACCGGCCTGCCTGTCGTGTTCGACATGCGCGCCGACGACATGCGTCATGGCGGGCAGGGCGCTCCTCTGGTCCCGGCCTATCACGCGGCGCTGGCGCGTTCGCTGCCTTCGGAATTTGCCGGCGAAACGCCGGTCTGCTTCGTCAACATCGGCGGGATTTCGAATGTCACCTGGATCGGGGCTGATGGCCCGCCAGTCGCATTTGATTCCGGTCCCGGCAATGCCCTCATCGACATGTGGGTGCAGCGCGAGGGCGGTTTGCCGTTTGACGAGAATGGTCAGGTTGCCAGCGAAGGCGGGATCATCACGCGTGTCGTCGATGCCTATCTCGCCAATCCGTTCTTCGAGCGCGCCGCGCCCAAATCGCTCGACCGGCTGGACTTTTCGCTTGACCAGGCCGCTGGTCTTGAACTTGCCGACGGCGCGCGCACTCTGGCCGCCGTCTCGGCTCAAGCCATTCTGGCCGCCGCGCGGCAAATGCCTGGACCGCCAAAACTCTGGATCCTGTGTGGCGGCGGGCGCAAGAACCCGCACATCGTTGCCGACATGGTGGCTGGCGCTGCGGCCGACGACGCTCGGGTGATCCTCGCAGAAGACGCGGGGTTGAACGGCGACTCGATGGAGGCGGAGGCCTGGGCCTATCTCGCGGTGCGATCGCGCCGCGGCCTGCCGCTAACTTTCCCGACCACAACCGGTTGCCGCGAGCCGGTCACCGGCGGGGTGCTGGTCAATCCCTGACTCCTGACCCAAAAAGCGTTCGGGCAGCCGAAGCCGCCCGATGCTGTATTCTTTGAAGCTTGTGCGATCAGGCCGGCGCTTTTGCTTTAGCGGCAGCCTTTGGCTTCGCGGCAGCTTTCGGTTTTGCAGCTGCCTTTGCCGCCGGCTTTGCGGCTGCCTTTGCCGCCGGCTTCGCAGCAGCCTTTGCCACTGGTTTCGTGGCAGGCTTTGCAGCGGCTTTCTTCGCCGCCGGCTTTGCTGCAGCTTTTGGCTCAGGCTTGGCGACTGTCTGGTCGTCGATGACCGCCGTCGGTGCATTCTTCATGATCGACTTGATCGCGCTCATGGCCGATGCTTTGGCGGCGTATCCTTCGGACGAGAACATGATCTCGTTGTTCTTGGCGCGATAGCGGAACCGCGTCTCGCCCTTCTTGTCCTTGTAGACTTCAAACTTGCTCATCAAACCCTCCCCTTGCTGCGCTGATTCGCGCATGACGCAGCGTGACATTGGGCTAGAGGTGAGTCGATAGAAGTCTGTGGACAGTATTGTCTAGCGCAGACGCTTCGGGCGTGCGTCTGCCAGTTCGCCTGCCAGCCGGCGGTCGAGATACTCCGAACATTCCTCGATCAGCAGGTCTTCCTGTCCGGAGAAGAAATGGTTGGCGCCAGGCATGATGTTCTGGGTGATGGTGATGCCTTTTTGCGTGTGCAGCTTGTCGACCAGACCCTGCACATCCTTCTGCGGCGCGACCTTGTCGGCGTCGCCATGAATGATCAGGCCGGATGACGGGCAAGGCGCCAGGAACGAGAAATCGTAGATGTTGGGCTGCGGCGCGATCGAGATGAAACCCTCGACCTCGGGGCGGCGCATCAAGAGCTGCATGCCGATCCACGCGCCAAACGAATAGCCAGCGACCCAGCAGCTCTTTGAGTCTGGATGCAACGACTGCACCCAGTCGAGCGCGGCAGCTGCGTCCGACAATTCCCCCGACCCGTGGTCGAACTCGCCCTGGCTGCGGCCGATGCCGCGGAAGTTGAAGCGCAGCGTGGTGAAGGCGCGCTTCTGGAACATGTAGAAAAGATCGTAGACGATCTTGTTGTTCATCGTTCCGCCGAACTGCGGATGCGGGTGCAACACGATTGCGATTGGAGCGTTCTTTTCGGTCGACGGCTGGTAGCGGCCTTCGAGGCGTCCTGCCGGACCGGTAAAGATGACTTCGGGCATATCTGCTCCACACTGCTTCCGTGGTAATGATGCCGTCAAACCACACCAGTGCCTTGACGGAGGCGCGGAGCCTGCCTAGAACCAGTTTAGAATTGTTCAAAACTGGGTATGGCCACCGCAACCAGAAGCGGGTTAATAGGCTGTCCGGTCCTTGAATTTCAAGGAAAATGCGCTGCGGGCCTTTGTGATTGTGGCGAAGCGAGATCAACAACTGTTCATGGCAGCAAGTCGTATCTATCTCGACCACAACGCCAGTGCGCCGCTCAAGCCGGTCGCGCGGGCGGCGATGCTTGCTGCGATGGAGAACAACGCTAACCCGTCTTCGGTGCACGCCGAGGGCCGGGCGGCCCGGCGTGTGATCGAAGACGCCAGGCGCGATGTCGCGGCGCTGGTCAATGCCGATCCCGCGAATGTGGTCTTTACGTCTGGGGCGACCGAAGCTGCATCATGGCTGTTGACGCCCAATTGGCGCATGGGGCGGGGTAAGGTCGCCTTCGGACGGCTTCTCGTGTGTGCTGCTGATCACCCGGCAACATTGAACGGCGGCCGGTTCGATCAGGAGAAAGTCACACGCATCGGTGTGGATCATGAAGGCGTCATCAAGCTCGACGAATTGGAGAGCGCGGTACGCGGCACCTATTTCACAGATGGCAGACCTCTGTTTGCGCTGCATCTTGCAAACAATGAAACGGGTGTCATTCAACCCGTTGCCGACGTTAGACGAGTCGCAGACGTGACCGGCGGTTCTGCGGTGCTGGTTCTCGATGCCGTACAGGCCGCCGGCAGAGTTCCACTCGATTTGTCGCAGGACGGCGCTGACTTCATGATCCTCTCCTCGCACAAGATCGGCGGCCCGAAAGGTGTCGGGGCTGTGATCGGGAAGGGGGCGATCTTTATGCCGGAGCCAATGGTCCGCGGCGGCGGGCAGGAGCACGGACATCGCGCCGGTACGGAAAATGTTGCGGCGATTGCTGGTTTTGGCGCTGCGGCGCGCGAGGCGCTGGCTCAGCTGGGCGAGATGCATAAGGTCGCCGCCTTGCGTGACCGTTTTGAAGTTGCCGTCAAGGCGGCCTTCAATGATGCAGTCATCTTTGGCGGGAATGCCAAGCGTCTCCCCAACACCAGTTTTTTCGCTATTCCAGGGATGAAGGCCGAGACCCTGCAGATCGCTTTTGACCTTGCGGGTATTGCGCTTTCTGCGGGTTCGGCCTGTTCGTCTGGAAAGGTTGGACCCAGCCATGTACTTGAAGCTATGGGCCATGGGCGTTATGGCGGCGCATTGCGCGTTTCGATCGGCCATGAAACGGACGAAGCAGATCTTGCCGCCTTTGAGGCGGCGTTGAGGGGAATTGCGGCGCGTCGCAGCAAGGCTAGCGCCGCCTGAGACAAAGCCGGAAAAACCCTCCTGGGGGCTGTCAATTCCGGCTCTGAATAACTAGATGGAGACTGCGCTCACAGCGTGGCTTCAGTTCGAAAACGGTCAGGCCTTGAACCTGACATGGATGGAGAATGCAGATGCCTGCAGTGCAGGATACCATTGATCAGGTCCGCAATATTGATGTGGATCAATACAAATACGGTTTCGAATCCAAGATCGAGATGGAGAAGGCCCCAAAAGGCCTGTCCGAGGATACGATCCGTTTCATCTCCAAGAAGAAGGGCGAGCCGGAATGGATGCTGGAGTGGCGTCTGGGCGCGTATCGCCGCTGGCTGACGCTTGAAGAGCCGACCTGGGCGCGTGTCCACTATCCCAAGATCGACTTCCAGGACATTTATTACTACGCCGCGCCAAAAAACCAGTCAGGCCCAAAATCGCTCGACGAGGTCGATCCGGAAATCCTGAAGGTCTATGAGAAGCTCGGCATCCCGCTCAAGGAGCAGGAGATCCTTGCCGGCGTGCAGAAGGGGGCTCCCGCTGAAGGCGAGGAAGGTCTCGACAATGTCTACAAATCGGGCCGCGTCGCGGTTGATGCCGTTCTCGATTCCGTCTCTGTTGTCACCACCTTCAAGGAGGAGCTGAAAAAGGCCGGCGTGCTGTTCATGTCGATCTCCGAAGCGATCCGCGAATATCCAGAGATCGTCAAAAAATATCTCGGCTCGGTCGTGCCTACGACCGACAACTATTATGCGACGTTGAACTCGGCCGTGTTCACCGACGGCTCGTTCGTCTTCGTGCCCAAGGGCGTTCGCTGCCCGATGGAGCTGTCGACCTATTTCCGCATCAACGAGAAGAATACCGGCCAGTTCGAGCGCACGCTGATCATCGCCGAGGAGGGGGCATACGTCTCCTATCTCGAAGGCTGCACAGCGCCGCAGCGCGACGAGAACCAGCTGCATGCGGCTGTTGTCGAACTGGTCGCGCTCGACGACGCGGAGATCAAATATTCGACGGTGCAGAACTGGTATCCGGGTGACGCGCAGGGCAAGGGCGGCATCTACAATTTCGTCACCAAGCGTGGCGACTGCCGCGGTGATCGTTCCAAGATTTCGTGGACGCAGGTTGAGACCGGTTCGGCGATCACCTGGAAATATCCGTCCTGCATCCTGCGCGGCGACGACAGCCAGGGCGAGTTTTATTCGATCGCTGTGTCGAACGGCTATCAGCAGGTCGACAGTGGCACGAAGATGATCCATCTCGGCAAGAACACCAAGAGCCGGATCATTTCGAAAGGCATTGCCGCTGGCTTCTCGCAGAACACCTATCGCGGCCAGGTCTCGGCCCACCGCAAGGCGACCTGCGCGCGCAATTTTACCAATTGCGACTCGCTTTTGATCGGCGACCAGTGCGGCGCACACACCGTGCCCTACATGGAAGCAAAGAACGCCACCGCCAAGTTCGAGCACGAGGCGACGACGTCGAAGATTTCCGAAGACCAGAAGTTCTACGTCATGCAGCGCGGGATTCCCGAAGAGGAAGCGATTGCGCTGATCGTCAACGGCTTCGTCAAGGACGTCATCCAGGAACTGCCGATGGAGTTCGCGGTCGAAGCGCAAAAGCTGATCGGGATTTCACTTGAGGGGAGCGTGGGTTGATTGATCCGCAGCTGGTGGTTGAGGCACACCGCTTCAGTCGATTCCAGCGGCAGCGATTCAAATCGAAGGATGTCTGCGGTTGCTTCTACTGTGAAGACCAATTTCAGGCGAGCGCGATTGAAGAATGGTGTGACGAAAGAGACGAAGAGAATGTGACGGCCCTTTGTCCGAGTTGCGGCATCGATAGTGTGATCAGCATCGCGGACGCAAATACTATCGGAATCGGCCTCGCCGACTTTGGTGAGCTGCTGAAAGAGATGAAGATACATTGGTTTTGATCGTGACCACAAAAGGACGCAAAGTGCTCTCGAAGAAGAGCATCGAATTTGAAATGGCGATCACCGGCGTGGCGCTGGCCGCGCTGTTCATCGGTCCAATGTGGATGGACTACCTGCACAATAACTGGCCCGGCAAATATGCCGGTGCTGAGGCCGTGATCGGCGGCGTCTGCACCGTTGTTTCACTTCTCATTCTGGGCCGGCTGCTCTGGATTTATCGGGACTAAGACAAGATGCTTGAAATCAGAAACCTGCACGCAAAGATCGCCGACACCGACACGGAAATCATTCGTGGCCTGAACCTCACCGTGAAGAATGGTGAGGTTGCCGCGATCATGGGGCCGAACGGCTCCGGCAAGTCGACGCTCTCCTACATTCTCGCGGGCCGTGAGGACTATGAGGTGACCGAGGGCGATATCCTGCTCAACGGCGAGTCAATCCTTGAGATGGATCCGGCTGAGCGTGCCGCAAAAGGATTGTTTCTCGCCTTCCAGTATCCGATGGAGATACCGGGCGTGGCCACAATGGAATTCCTCAAGGTGGCGATGAACTCGCTGCGCAAGGCGCGCGATGAAGAACCACTCAAGATTCCGGAGTTTCTCAAGCGGGTGAAGGATGCAGCGGGTTCGCTGCAGATGGACATGGCGATGCTTAAGCGTCCGCTCAATGTCGGCTTCTCGGGCGGTGAAAAGAAGCGCGCCGAGATTTTGCAAATGAAGCTGCTTGAGCCGTCGCTCTGCGTTCTGGACGAGACCGATTCCGGCCTCGACATCGACGCGTTGAAGGTCGTTGCTGAAGGTGTCAACGCATTGCGGTCGCCGGATCGGGCAATCGTTGTCATCACCCACTATCAGCGTCTGCTCGATCTGATCGTGCCCGATGCGGTGCATGTGCTCTACAAGGGCCAGATCATCCGCTCTGGCGAAAAGGATCTGGCGCTGGAACTCGAGAAGAACGGATATGCCGGCGTCATCGACGAGGCGGCGTAAGGGACGATCATGAATATGCACCCTACGGCCCAGCGGACTGCCGCCGAGACGGCGCTGATCGACGCGTTTGGCGAACGGTTTTCCGACTTGCCGGGCGATCCGGCGATAGCACGCGAACGCGACGATGCGGTTGAGCGGATCAAGGCGGGCTTGCCGACGCGTCATGTTGAAGCCTGGCACTACACCGATCTGCGCCGCCTGCTGACCTCCGTTCCGGCCCATGACGCGTCGGCGAAAGCCGTGCCGCTTTCGCCGCTACTGCACGGCTCATCGGTTCTGCCGGTCCTGAACGGCGTGGCCGCCAAGATGCCGTCCTTGCCTGCTGGCGTCACCGTGGAACCCATGCGTGACAAGCTCGGCGATGGCTCGTTTGCCGAAGCGTTCAAGCCGGTGTCGGACGATGATGCGGTTGGCGCCATCAATGTGGCGTTTGCCACGGATGGCTGGTTTGTCGATGTTGCCGACGAGACCGAACTGGCCACGGCAATCGAGTTGCAGAACGTTCATGCCGAAGGCCAGGCGCATGCCCGGTTTGCCGCGCGTTTCGGATCTGGCGTCAAGGCGACCTTTGTCGAGCGGCAGGGCGGCACTGGCGAGGCGTTGTCGTCGTCTGTCACCAATGTCACGGTCGGCGACGGTGCCGAAATCATCTGGCTGATCGTTCAGGAACAGCCGGACAGCACCTCATGGCTTGGCCAGTTCAATGCCTGGATCGGCAAGGATGCCAAGCTGACCGTGTTTGTGATGAACGCCGGCGGCAAACTGGTGCGCCAGGAAATCCGCGTCGCGGCAAAGGGCGAGGGCAGCGATTTCCAGCTGCGCGGCGTCAATCTCCTGTCCGGCTCGGTGCACAGCGATGTGACGATGGTGCTCGACCACGCCGTGGCAAACACAAGCTCACGCGAGCGGGTGCGCAATGTCGTCACCGGCAAGGCGCATGGCGTGTTCCAGGGCCGTATCAACGTGCACCAGATCGCCCAGAAGACCGACGCCAAGATGGCATGCAACACGCTGCTGCTGTCCGATGACGCCGAGTTCGACACCAAGCCGGAACTCGAAATCTTTGCTGACGATGTGGTGTGCGGCCACGGCGCGACTGTGACCGAGATTGACCGCAACCATCTGTTCTACCTGATGGCGCGCGGCATTGACGAGAAGTCGGCGCGGGGCCTGCTGATCAAGGCGTTCGTGGCTGAGATCATCGAGGACCTTGAAGTCGAGCCGGTCGTCGAGGCGCTCGAAGAAAAGCTCGAAGCCTGGTTTGCGGTGCATGGATAAGTCGAGCATGGATCAGCCCTACGACGTCGATGCGATCAGGCGCGATTTCCCGATCCTGTCGCGCGAGGTCTATGGCAAGCCGCTGGTCTATCTCGACAATGGCGCGTCGGCGCAGAAGCCGAAGGTGGTGCTTGATGCGATCCAGTACGCCTATGACAGCGAATACGCCAATGTGCATCGCGGGCTGCATTATCTTTCCAATGCCGCCACAGACGCCTACGAAAAATCGCGCGAGAGCGTGCGGCGCTTTCTGAATGCGCCGTCAGTCGACAATATCGTCTTCACCTCGAATTCGACAGCGGCGATCAATACGGTTGCTTACGGTTGGGGTATGCCGAATATCGGCGAGGGTGACGAGATCGTCGTTTCGATCCTTGAACACCACTCAAACATCGTTCCCTGGCATTTCATCCGCGAGAGGCAGGGCGCCAAGCTGGTCTGGGCGCCGGTGGACGATGAGGGCGCGTTCCAGATCGAAGCGTTTGAGAAGTGCCTGACGGATCGCACAAAGCTGGTTGCAATCACGCATATGTCGAATGCGCTCGGCACGGTCGTTCCGATCAAGCAGGTCGTCGAGATTGCGCATGCGCGCGGCATTCCGGTGCTGGTCGATGGCAGCCAGTCGGCGGTGCACATGCCGATCGACGTGCAGGATCTCGATTGCGACTGGTTTGTGATGACGGGCCATAAACTCTACGGCCCGTCAGGCATCGGCGTGCTTTATGGCAAGACCGATCGCCTCAAATCCATGCGGCCGTTCCAGGGCGGCGGCGAGATGATCGTCGATGTGACCGAGGAAAACGTCACCTACAACGATCCGCCGCACCGGTTCGAGGCCGGCACGCCACCCATCGTGCAGGCGATCGGCCTTGGCGTTGCGCTCGACTACATGGAGAGCATCGGCCGCGAGCGCATTGCTGCGCATGAGGTGCGACTGCGCGACTACGCCCATGAGCGGCTGTCGCGGATCAATTCGCTGCGTATTATCGGCAATGCGCCGGGCAAGGGCGCTATTGTCTCGTTTGAGCTGAACGGCATCCACGCGCACGACGTTTCGATGGTCATCGACCGGTCGGGCGTGGCGGTACGCGCCGGCACCCATTGCGCCCAGCCGCTGTTGAAGCGGTTTGGCGTCACCTCTACATGCAGGGCGTCGTTTGGCATGTATAATACGATGGCCGAAGTGGACGCATTGGCTGAGGCGCTGGAAAAGGCGCGAAAATTCTTCGGGTGAAGAGATGAACGAAAATGTAGCTCAGGACGAGATCTTGGCCGGTTCGGCGATTCCCGCCGATGAATTGGCGCGGCTGACCGATGACATCGTCTCGGCGCTGAAAACCGTCTACGATCCGGAAATCCCTGCCGACATTTACGAACTTGGCCTGATCTACCGGATCGACATCGAGGATGATCGCTCCGTTAAGATCGACATGACGCTGACTGCGCCCGGCTGTCCGGTTGCTGGCGAAATGCCTGGCTGGGTGGAAAACGCAGTTGGCGCTGTCGAAGGCGTGTCTGGCGTCGAAGTCAAGATGACCTTTGATCCGCCGTGGACACCTGACCGCATGTCGGAAGAGGCGCAGGTCGCTGTCGGCTGGTATTGAGGCGGGGCGGCGCGCTTGGTTGAACTCAAGATCACAGATGATTCGGCCTGGGCGATGCTTCAGGCATTTGATTTGTGGGGGGACGATTTTCAAGCGTCGTTGCATTTGGGCGAAGACTTTGCGGCGTGGAGAGCGGTGACGCCAGCAGACATTGTTGAAGCTCTCGCAGTCAGTTCGGTGACTGGCGATATCGCGAACGGCGGAGTGGAACAGTGCTTCTGGAATTCGTTTGGAACAGCTGCGCCCGAGGCCTTGGTCGTATTGCGCAAGCTTGAGCTGAATGACTATGCCGATCTACTGGAAAAGGCGATTGCCCGCTTTGGTCCGAATTTTCCTCGAGACAGAGAAAGGCGGATGAGTTTGCTGGATTCGGGTGAGGTCGAACTCTTGGATATTGATGAAGTGATTGTCCCACTCATCATTTCTTCCAACGACGAGTATGATCGCAAGATCAATGGATTTGTGGCCGAAGTGCTTGTTCGAAACTAGCTGGAAAGGCCGCGCCTAATCTTCTTCCGACAGTCCCCGGCGTTCGTTGAAGAATTCGATGAATGCCTTGGCCGAGATCGGCTTCGAATAGTACCATCCCTGACCGTATTCGATGCCGTAGCTCGCAAGACGTTGCGCCTGTTCTGCCGTCTCGACGCCTTCGGCGATGATCGACAGGCCAGGCACGCTGGCTATTGCTTGCAAGGTCTGGCTGACCTTTGGATCGACCCTGTCATGTCCGAGCAGGTCGGTTACCGCCTTGTCCAGCTTGATGATGTCGACCTTGATGCGGGCGAGAAGCACGGAGTTGATCTCTTTGAGTTGCACGTCATCAAGGGCGATCAGCGCCCGTTTGCCAAGCCGATCGTTCAGATCCTGAATGCCAAGCTGGTCAATGATGCCACGCTCCGACACTTCGAGCACAACCTTGCTCGCGACCTTGTCGAGATTGGCTTTCTTGCCTGCATATTCGAGTGCGCCGCGGCCGAACAGTTCCGGAGGTACATTGATGCCGATGTGTACGCTGTCGGTCTGCTTTTCCAGCCAGTGCAGCATCTCGCGGCCGATGGCTTCGATTACCCAGTATGTCAGCGGGCCAGACAGCGGCGTGCCTTCGACCAGCGGGATGAATTCCATCGGCGGGATGATCTTGCCGCCGTGACGCCAGCGGATCAAAGCTTCGGCACCAGCGCATCGTCCGTTCTTCAGCACAACAGTGGGCAGATATTCGACAAAGAACTCATTCTGATCGATTGCCTTTTCAATCAGCAGCAGCCGCTCTCGCCTGGTTCCATCCACGTGACTGCCTCCCTGACGCAAGTAAAGTTGAGTTCCACCTGGCGTCCTGAGCAATCAAAGCATATCTCTACCGCATTAGCGAGGATTGCCGTCGGGCATGGCAAGGGCTTGCAACGGCTGGGAATCTTCACCATTTCAGGATAGAATTCGAAACATTCTTCCGGGCCTTGAACCCGGAGCGAGTGGAGACTGAAGAAATGGGGCGTTTCACCGTCATCTCAATGACAGACAAGGCTGCTGATCGCGTGCGCGAGATCGTTGCTGCACGCGACAACGCGCAGGGCATCCGCGTCGGCATCAAGAAGGGCGGCTGCGCCGGCATGGAATATACCATCGATCTGGTGACCGAGCCCAAGGCGGCGGACGATCATATCGAGCGCGATGGCGCCCATGTCTGGGTCGCGCCCGAGGCTGCACTCTATTTGCTCGGCACCGAGATGGACTTTGAGGTGACGCAGCTCAGGACTGGTTTCACCTTCCGCAATCCGAACCAGAGTTCAGCGTGTGGCTGCGGCGAGTCGGTCGAACTCCAGGCAGCCGATCTGAAGGCTCTGGCCGAGGCGCGGGCAGGGACCGCCTGAAGTCAGGCTGAGTTTCGAGTCAGGATGAATGTGGCAACCGCAACAAGCGCAATCGCCTGAGCGGCGAGGATGCGTCCGTCGAAACCAATTGCCAGTGATATCCCGAAGGACGCCGCGAGCGCGACCATCGCCGCGATCTTGGCGCGCGGACGGATGGCGCCGCGCTGTTGCCAGTCAAGAATCTGCGGGCCTAAGCGTGGGTGGCTGAGAAGCCACGCATGGAAGCGCGGCGACGATTTTGCGAACGCAACCGCCGCCAGAAGCAAGAATGGCGTAGTGGGCAAGAGCGGCAGCGGAATGCCGGCGATGCCGAGCGCCACGCTGACCCAACCTATCGCCAGCCAGACGTAGCGCATCGCGATTGTATCAGACCTTTGCCGAGACTTTCATGAAGTCTGGCAGGTCATTGCCAAAGCCGACAGTTCCGTCGTTCAGATCGTCATCGCGGCGATGATTGCGGCGGTTGCGGTCGTCGCGTGGCTTTGCCGGCACATCACGCGGCTTTGGCTGTTCCTCACGTGCTGTGCGCTCACGCGGGGCATTTTCGTTTCGGACGGGGCGCTCAACAGGTTTGGCGGGCTGCGGGACCTCAGCAATTGCTGTGGTTTCGACTGTCTCGGCCTTTTCGATTGGCCGCCTGTCTCGCGACTTGCCGCGTTCGCGCCGCTCGCCGCGTTTTCCTTTGGCGTTGCGGTCGCGGCGGGGACGCTCTTCCTCTGTGCTTTCGACGACTGTCGACAGATCACCGTCGTGCCATTCGATGTTCTGGCCGATCAGCTTTTCGATCGCTTCGACATATTTGGTGTCGGCGCGGGTCGCAATCGTGAATGCCTTGCCGGTGCGGCCGGCGCGGCCGGTGCGGCCGATACGGTGGACATAGTCCTCCGAATGGATTGGAACGTCATAATTGAATACGTGGCTGACATCAGGAATGTCGAGACCACGCGCGGCGACGTCGGACGCCACCAGCAATTGCAGTTTGCCGTCACGGAAATTGGCCAGCATGGTCATGCGCGCGCGCTGATCCATGTCGCCATGCAGAGCGCCGGCATTGAAGTCGTGCTTGACCAGCGAGCGGAACAGTTCCGACACTTCGACCTTACGGTTGCAGAAGATGATCGCATTCTTGATCTCGTCACCCTCAGCGCGGATCAGGTCGCGCAGCACCTCGCGCTTGTCCCATGGCTTCTTGCCGGATTTGACCAAACGCTGGGTGACGGTCGATGCGGTCGAGGATGGTTTGGCCACTTCGATGCGCACAGGTGCATGCAGGAACTGTTCGGTCAGCTTGGTGATCTCTGGCGGCATCGTTGCCGAGAAGAACAGCGTCTGGCGGGTGAACGGGATCAGCTTGCAGATGCGTTCGATGTCGGGGATGAAGCCCATGTCGAGCATGCGATCCGCCTCGTCGATGACCAGAATGTCAACGCCGGTGAGCAGTAGCTTGCCGCGCTCAAAGTGATCGAGCAGGCGGCCGGGCGTCGCGATCAGCACGTCGGCGCCGCGTTCCAGCTTGCGCTCCTGGTCGTCAAACGACACGCCGCCGATGAGAAGCGCGACCGTCAGTTTGTGGTTCTTGCCGTATTTGACAAAGTTTTCCTCGACCTGGGCCGCCAGTTCGCGCGTCGGCTCAAGGATGAGCGTGCGAGGCATGCGGGCTCGCGCCCTGCCTTTTTCCAGCCGGGTAATCATTGGCAGCACAAAAGCGGCCGTCTTACCGGTGCCGGTCTGGGCAATGCCCAGCACATCCTTGCCCTGCAAGGCGTGCGGGATGGCGCCTGCCTGAATTGGCGTTGGCTTGGAGTAGCCAGCATCGGTTACGGCGGACAAGACTTTGTCCGAAAGGCCGAGCTCGGCGAACGATTGAGCTTCTTGCTTGGTCTGATCGTCAGATGACACTGTTTCGATGGTCTTCGACTTGGGGCGACCGTTTCGGGCTAAGGCCGGAAACGCGCCTGACGCCGGGTTTTCCGGGGTCTTAGGATGGTTTTGGGTTATGTCGTGCGGTGACGAATGTCAACCTTGCCGTGCGCAGATGATGACTGCTTCCATGACACATCCGGAAGATTCAAAGAGGTCCAGGACTCGCATAGGCAGATGCGCACGGAAAGCAGCGAACATTGGTGTGTCTTTTAGTAGCGGAATTGCTCGATCAATATCCGTTCGTCCCAGGTATGGCTGGCGTCGAACAGCACGGTAGCTGTCGTGTCAGGGGCTTCCCGAACGGTCACCGAGACCACCGACTTCACTTCGGCATTATCAGCGACGGCGTTGACCGGCCGCTTGTCCTGTTCGAGCACGTTGAACCGGACGGTGCATCGGTTAGGCAGCAGAGCGCCGCGCCAACGCCGCGGGCGGAACGGGCTGACCGGCGTCAGTGCCAGCAGCGGCGCGTCGAGAGGAAGGATCGGGCCATGGGCCGACAGATTATAGGCGGTGGAGCCAGCAGGCGTCGCGACCATGACGCCGTCGCAGATCAGGTCTTCCAATCTCAGCCGCTCATCGACGAAAATTGAGAACTTCGCAGCCTGATAGGATTGACGGAACAGAGACACTTCATTGATGGCCAGCGCCCGCGTCGTTTCGCCATTGATGTCGGTGGCGATCATCTCTAGCGGCCGGATGGTTTCCTCGTCAGCCTCTGCGATGCGCTGAAGCAGGCCGTCTTCAGAATATTCGTTCATCAGGAAGCCGACTGTGCCGCGGTTCATGCCGTAGACACGCTTGCCGGTGGTCATCGCATCGCGCAGCGTCTGTAGCATGAAGCCGTCACCGCCCAGCGCAACGATCACATCGGCTTCAGCAGGATCGGTCTGACCGTAGAGCGCGGCGAGAGTAGCAGCGGCTTCACGTGGGCCAGGCGCATCGGATGCCAGGAAGGACAGGGCAGGGAGTGCGGCTCGTTGCATGTGGTCGGGATCGTCTCCTCGTGTTTGGCGTAGCATGACAGGTCTGGGCTGCCTAGGACCAGCAGGTTCCCGGAGGTCTGGCAACCTGTCAGGCGCGCTGACAATTTCATTTACCCTGCAACTTCTTTTCAATCGGTGTTTTACAGACCATGCAAATGTGCTAACCCGCCGCCCGTGCCCTTGTAGCTCAGCGGTAGAGCAGCGGTTTTGTAAACCGAAGGTCGGGAGTTCAATCCTCTCCGGGGGCACCATTTTCTTTCAAATTTCGCTCTGGCGCTGATGGCGGCTTGGCTCTTTGGTCCAGCTTGCAACGTCGTGCATATGGGACAAGACTGAGCGTATCGCTTCTCTTTGGGCATTCGCAGGGCCGTCAGGACACGATATGCAAGCCGAACCGACATTTGCGGCCGATGCGGCCGCCAGATTCCTCATCATCGACGATCATCCTCTGTTTCGCGAGGCGCTGCACAGTGCTGTGCGGATGGCCTATCCGTCGGTCGAAACGATCGAGGCGACGACAGTTGCGGAAGGACTCGAGATCCTGGCCGGGAAGAGCGGATTCGATCTGGCGTTGCTCGATCTGAATGTGCCGGGGGTTCAAGGCTTTGAGGGCTTGTTGCAGATACGCACCCATCATCCCCGTCTGCCGGTGGTGATTGTTTCGGGCCATGAGGACAATCGGGTGATCTCGCAGGCTCTGTCTTATGGCGCGGCGGGCTTTATCCCGAAATCTCACCGCAAGGCTGACCTTGCTGCTGCGATTCGGGAAGTGATGGATGGGGCGATCTATGTGCCGGCGACCTATCAGCCGCAGCAACAGGCCCCGCAGGAAGACAAGTCTGAACTGATCCGGCGGCTGTCGACCTTGACGCCGCAACAGATGCGGGTGCTGAACATGTTGCGGCAGGGCCTGCTCAACAAGCAGATCGCCTTCGAGCTGCAGGTCGGAGAGACGACCGTGAAGGCGCATGTCTCGGAGATCCTGCGCAAGCTGCATGTCTACAGCCGGACCCAGGCGGTGATCGAAGTCTCGCGGCTCGATCAGACGGACTTGTTCAAGGAAAATGACGTTGTATGAATTCGTAGCTGAATGATGCGGTTTGTTGATGAATGTGAAACATTGATTTCTTAGTAATTTCAATATATTAGACCAAAGTCATAATCCGAAAGCAGCGATGTCGCTGCGCCCCGAAATCTGGCAATCCACGCTTTGATTGGCGACAGCGCCCACGGGGACGGTCTCCGGGCGAACACGCCGACGGGGAGGTATTCAAATGGCTTCGGTTACAACGGCCGGCGCGGCTTCGCGCGGCATGACCCGCGAGGAGAAGAAGGTCATCTTCGCCTCGTCGCTGGGCACCGTCTTCGAATGGTACGATTTCTATCTCTACGGGGCGCTCGCCGCTTTCATTGGCGCGACCTTCTTTGCTTCCTATCCGGAAGCCACCCGCAACATCTTTGCGCTGCTGGCGTTTGCCGCCGGCTTCCTGGTGCGGCCGTTTGGCGCGCTGGTATTTGGCCGTCTGGGCGACCTGGTCGGCCGCAAATACACATTCCTCGTCACCATCCTGATCATGGGCCTGTCGACCTTCCTGGTCGGCCTGCTGCCCGGCTCGGCCACCTGGGGCATCGCGGCTCCGATCATCCTGATCGGTCTGCGCATGCTGCAGGGTCTGGCGCTCGGTGGTGAATATGGCGGTGCTGCGACCTATGTCGCCGAACACGCGCCAAACGATCGCCGCGGCTTCTACACATCCTGGATTCAGACCACCGCAACGCTCGGCCTGTTCCTGTCGCTGATCATCATCCTGGTCATCCAGAACGTGATGAGCAAGGAAGATTTTGCGGCCTGGGGCTGGCGTATTCCGTTCCTGCTGTCGGCTGTGCTGCTCGGCATCTCGGTCTGGATTCGTCTGTCTCTGAGTGAATCGCCGACCTTCCAGCGCATGAAGGAAGAGGGCAAGACGTCCAAGGCTCCGCTCTCCGAAGCCTTCGGCCAGTGGAAGAACGCCAAGATCGCCATCCTGGCTCTGCTTGGTCTTACGGCAGGTCAGGCAGTGGTCTGGTATACCGGCCAGTTCTACGCCCTGTTCTTCCTCACCAACGTGCTGAAGGTCGACTCGGTCTCGGTCAATATCATGATTGCGATCTCGCTGGCTCTGGGCACGATCTTCTTCGTCGTGTTCGGCTGGCTGTCGGACAAGATTGGCCGCAAGCCGATCATCATGGCAGGCCTGCTGCTGGCAATCCTGACCTATTTCCCGCTGTTCAAGGCGCTGACCTGGGCAGCCAATCCGGCGCTGGCAACGGCTCAGGAAACCACTCGCGCAACCGTTACGGCTGCTCCTGGCGACTGCAAGTTCCAGTTCAACCCGGTCGGCACAGCGAAGTTCACGACGTCTTGCGATATCGCAACCGCCTTCCTGACCCGCAATTCCGTGCCTTACGATGTGGTGGACGGCGCTGCTGGTACTCCGGCCAGCGTCAAGATCGGCGATGCAACAATCGAGTCCTACGACGCGGTCGCTGCCGGCGATGGCGCCGCTGCCAAGGGCGCTGCCTTCAACAAGGCAGTCAACCTCGCTTTGCATGACGCCGGTTATCCGCTGGTTCGTGGCGCTGCGACCGTTGCCGACCAGAAGCTGGACGCCTTTGTTGCCGCCAATCCGGAAGTGAAGCTTGATGCGGCGGCCATCCGCGCCGGTGAAAAGAAGATGGTCCCGACCGAGAAGGCGATCAAGGACAAGCTGCTGACAGCTGAACAGGCTGCTGGTGCGACCGAGATCACAACCTATTCGATCCCGGCTGCAGGCGACTTCAAGATGGTTGCTGATCCGGCAAACGTGAACTGGACCAAGATCATCGCGATCCTGTTCATCCTCGTCATCTATGTGACGATGGTCTATGGCCCGATCGCTGCGATCCTGGTCGAAATGTTCCCGACCCGCATCCGCTACACCGGCATGTCGCTGCCTTATCACATCGGCAATGGCTGGTTCGGTGGTCTGCTGCCCGCAACCGTGTTCGCCATGAGCGCGGCTGCCGGTAACATCTACTATGGCCTGTGGTATCCGATTGTCATCGCGGCGATGTCGCTGATCGTCGGCACGCTGTTCGTCAAGGATACGCTGGGAACCGACCTGCACGCCAAGGACTAGACGCAAGTCTGATCTGAACAGGGAAAGGCCCGGCCAGCGCTGGGCCTTTTTCGTTGCTGCGAGCGCGCAAAGCGAAACGTACCGGCCAAAGGACAAACACGAATAGGGCCCGAAGGCCAAGTCGACAGGGATTTGAATGAGAGGCGCGGCCAGGTGACGGCTAGGGCGGAGCCCGGCTGAGGCAGGCGACGGCCGGAATTGCCATGAATGCGAGGTTGGCACGCGCTTGTGAACGCAAGCGGACGGCTGTTACGCCGGTCTTAGAAGACGCGACGATATCGCCGCGTTGCACTTCGGCGTCTCGACGTCTGTCGCGAAACGCACGTGGGTTCAAAGCCAGAATACACGCAAGCGATAGTGCAAGCTGCTGACAGGAAGCGGCAAGCCGCAAGAGTTCAGGCCGCGTTTCGCCCGGATGGGCAAGCGAATCTGCTGTGACGTGGACAGGCACGCGAAGCCGGCTCGTGTCGACATTGGCGAGAATGCCCCACAGTACAACCAGCATAAGCTGCTCGATGCGGTGAAACCGGTAGAGTTGCTCTTCGTTGACGCGCTCGCCGGAGGCGGCAAGCCGGACCATCTCGCCGGCAAGCGACAGCATCGCCGCCATGGTGGCGAGCATCGTGTTCCGGTTGATGAGATAGCTGTCCTGCCTTTGCATGCCCGTTTCCGTTCAAATATCGAACGGCAAGTATGCGGTCCGGTGCAGAGCAGGAGGACAGATTTTTTTGAGATGGCGCGTGCGCCATCAGGAACGGTCACAATTGACTGTTGCGCCCGGTCTCAAGGCTGGCGGGTGAAAATCAGCTTGATCCAGGCCGCAATGTCGCCTTCCAGCGGAAAAGACAGCATGCCCATGACCGAATAGCCGAGCAGCCAGGGCATGAAATAGAAGCGGAACATGTAGAAGAACCAGGCGACGTAGAGCGGAATGAGCGGCGGCGCGAGGAAGGACGGGGTGACCCAGGCAAAGATGCGAATGATCGGATCCGTCAGCTTGTTGAACATGCGGTTGAAGAAAAATGTGCTGTCTTCGGGCAAAAAGATGCGCATCGCGGAGCGTCCGATCAGCGTCCACATGACAAGGCCAGCGATGTAGTCAACGATCAGCACCCAGAGGGGGTGCACAGCAAGCCAGTCCTGCACGAAATAGTCCTTTCAAAAGGAGACAGGGGCGGGAAACCCGCCCCTGTCTGTTTTCTCAAGCTCTGGCTCAATGGGTGCCCTTGAGGATCGTTCCGCCCGTGGGCAGCCGGGTTTCGTCCACCATGTCCTGGATCTCCTTTGAAGGAGCCTTGGTCATCAGCGTGACGACAACCATCGCGATCAGGCTCGCCGGCATGCCGATCATGCCAAAACGGATGTGGTCGATGCCAAACCATGGTGTCATCAGGCCGTTAAAGACCATGTAGAGATACCAGGATCCGAAAAGGAAGCCCGCCAGCATACCTGCAATCGCTCCGGCGGCATTGGCTCGCTTCCACCACACGCCAAGGACGAGCGGGAAGAAGAGGCCGGAGCAGGCGAAGTCGAAGGCCCATGCCACTGCGCCCAGAATGCCTGTCAGCCTCATCGAAGCAACGAGAGCGGCCGCTGCACCGATGAAGATCAGCAGAACGCGTGCAACGATCAGACGCCTTCTCGTGTCAGCCTTGGGGTCGATGATCGAGTAGTAAAGATCATGCGACAGCGCGTTGGCGATGGCGAGCAGCAGACCGTCTGCTGTCGACATGGCCGCTGCAAGGCCGCCAGCTGCAACGAGACCGGAGATGACAGCCGGCAGGCCGGCGATTTCCGGGGTTGCAAGCACGACGATGTCGGGCCGCATGAAGAACTCGTTCAGCTGCAGGATGCCGTCGGTATTCTGGTCGGCGACCGCGAGCATGCCGACGCTAGACCAGTGCTTGATCCAGTCCAGATTGGCAACCTCGGCAAATGGCTTGCCGATGATGGCCGTAGGCAGGTTCGGATCGAGCAGGTTGAGCTTGGTCAGCGTGGCGAGCGCCGGCGCCGACAGGTAGAGCATCAGGATGAAGAACAGTGACCAGGCCACAGAGATACGCGCCGAACGCACCGAAGGCGTCGTGAAGTAACGCATCAGAATGTGGGGCAGGGACGCGGTTCCCGCCATCATGCAGATGGCCAGCGTAATCATGCTCCAGCCCTTGCCGTCAGGCGCGTTTGTCGGCGTTGTCAGGACTGCGACGCCCTTGATCGCCTCTGCGGCCGGCTGCAAGCCATACTGAGCCTCAAGCTCCTGAATGCGGGCAATGCCTTCACCGTAAGAGAAGTGCGGGATGAGGCCATAGCCGAGCTTGTTGGACATCCAGATGATTGGCAGGAGATAGGCGATGATCAGCACGATGTATTGCGCAACCTGGGTCCAGGTGACGCCGCGCATGCCGCCAAGCATCGAGCAGATGAAGATGCCGCTCAGTCCAAGCCATACGCCCCATTCAAAGGGAACGCCCAGCGTTTGGGCCGCAATCGTACCTGTGGCGTCAATCTGCGCCGTCACATAGGTGAAGGACGCAACGACGAGGATAACGACAGCTACAAACCGCGCCGTGTTGCCGCCATAACGCGTGCCAATGAAGTCTGGCACCGTGTAGCAACCAAACTTGCGCAGATATGGCGCCATCAGCGAATTGACGAGCACGTAGCCGCCTGTCCAGCCGACGATGAACCCGAGATAGGGGTAGCCGCCGAAATAGACGCCGCCGGCCAGCGCAACGAACGATGCGCCCGACATCCAGTCAGCCGCTGTCGCCATTCCGTTATACACCGCAGGCACTTCGCGGCCGGCAACGTAATATTCATCGACTTGCGTTGTGCGCGATAGATAGCCGATGAGTGCGTAGATGCCGATGGTGAAGATCAGGAAGCCGATGCCGATGTTCTCGGCGCTCATGCCCTGGCTTTCGAGAAACGCCATGAAGGCGAAGAAGACAAGGAAGCCCAGCGTGTAGAGGGCGTAGACCTTGCCCAGGTTCTGGGTGAATCCGGACCCGCCGGTTGTTGCGCTCATTGCTCAACCTCCCTGCCGGTTTGGGCCTCGAACTCAGCGTCGATCTTGTCCTGCTGCCAGTTCTGGTAGACGATCATCGCCAGGAATGCGAGCAGCGAGCCCTGGACGCAGAACCAGTAGCCCAGCGGAAAGCCCAGGAAACTGAATGCGTTAAGCGGACCGGCGAGATATGGAATGATGATCCCGAACAGCACCCAGAGAGCCAGAATGACATAGGTCAGATTTCTGGTTTTCTCCCAGTGGCGGTTGCGGGCAGACTCGAGCTTCGATGACATCGATTGTCCTCCCTTTGATGTCGGCCAACGGCTTTCGCCACAAGCCTTTCGGGGCCCATAAAGATTCCTCCCCCGATACAGAAAGAGGTAAATGCTGAGTGATCTAATGGATATACGGCGATGGTATTATATCCTCTAACAATAGCAGGGCTCACAAAGCGGCATGATTACAACGTCTTTGCTTCGTCGCGGATGGTCCTATCTGACCTCCGAATTTTTTCCGCGCATATCGATGAAGCGCGACGCCGGACCCATCGATTCAGTTGAGCGGGTGTGTGAATTTGCGCGAACGCGTGCGGCTTTTGTCGCCCAGAAAAAGCTGTTCGGTTATGTGAAAGAGCGCATGGGCATGACCTATGCCAAGGCGTTTCAGAACGACGAGATGGCGCAATCGCTGACGATTGCGACGTTTGAGATTTATGCTGCGTGTCTGTCGGACCTGTCGGTCTATTGCGTCGCCAACGCGGCTGCAGGCGACGCGTTTTCAAATGGTGACCGCGAAGCGATGGCGCGCCGTGCATTCCGTGAAGGGCTTGAGGCGAACACATCACCCGGGCGCGGGGCAGAAAAGCGTGAGGTCTGGACGGCTGCGTTTGACGACAGGCTGTCGAAGACATTCTGGACGCCGCCCGGAGAGGGCGAGAGCCGGTTCACCGAGAGCGGGCCGGCGCTGGTGCGCTGGGCGCCGATTGCCGAGCGCCTCAAGACACATGACGAGGAGATTGTGCTCAATTCGATCAAGTTTGCCTGGGTCGAGGTGCGCAAGGACTTTTTGGCGCGGCTGGACCGTGCCGGTGTGGCGCGCGACTGGCTGGCGTCGCGGCCGGGTTAGGCCGATGTGCTGCCTGATTTGCCGGTAAGGCGGGACCACAAGGACAAGGCTGCCAGGATCACCGCCAGAATGATGACGTTGGCGGCAAGGCCGGTGGCGATGACGATAGCCGTGGTGAAGTCTGCCGGTGGCGTTGCCAGCGTTGTTGGAATGAGCACGGCGACAAATACGGCTCCAAGCGCCAGCGGCAGCCAGATACCGGTATGCGCCGCCGTCTGACGGGTGGTCAGCATCAGAGCAATGAGCAGCCCGATCCGGAACGGGTCGAACAGCTGGCTGGTCAGAAGTTCAATAATGCTCATGGCGTTGGTGGCCGTTGCTGAGTGGGGCGTGGTCGTCACAGGATAGCCGAGCCGGACGGAAGCGATAGCCAGACTTTGGTTCCGGGGTGGGGCTTTGCCGCCGCCTCCGGCAAGGCAACAAAAAACCCCGGCGGAAACGCCGGGGTTTTGCATTTTCGCAATTACTAGAACGGCTTACACCGAATAGTACATGTCGTATTCGACCGGGTGCGGGGTCATTTCGAAGCGCATTACTTCGGCCATCTTCAGTTCGATGTAAGCGTCGATCTGGTCGTCGTCGAACACGCCGCCGGCCTTGAGGAAGCCGCGATCCTTGTCGAGCGACTGCAGCGCTTCGCGCAGCGAACCGCAGACGGTCGGGATCTTCTTCAGCTCCTTCGGCGGCAGGTCGTAGAGATCCTTGTCCATCGGCTGGCCGGGGTGGATCTTGTTCTTGATGCCGTCGAGGCCGGCCATCAGCAGGGCCGCGAAGGCCAGATACGGGTTTGCGCCCGGATCGGGGAAGCGAACCTCAACGCGCTTCGACTTCGGCGACGAGCCGAACGGAATGCGGCAGGACGCCGAACGGTTGCGCGCCGAATAGGCGAGCAGAACCGGCGCTTCATAGCCCGGGACCAGACGCTTGTAGGAGTTGGTCAACGGGTTGGTGAAGGCGTTGATGGCCTTGGCGTGCTTGATGACGCCGCCGATGAAGAACAGGCAGTTTTCAGACAGACCGGCATATTCGTTGCCGGCAAAGGTCGGTTTGCCATTCTTCCAGATCGACATGTGCACGTGCATGCCCGAGCCGTTGTCGCCAAAGATTGGCTTCGGCATGAAGGTTGCCGTCTTGCCATAGGCGTTGGCGACCTGGTGCACGACATATTTGTAGAGCAGCATCTTGTCGGCGTTGCGGGTCAGCGCATCGAACTTGACGCCGAGCTCGTGCTGGGCAGCCGCCACTTCGTGGTGGTGCTTTTCAACGCGCACGCCCATTTCGGTGAGCACGGTCAGCATTTCGGAGCGCATGTCCTGCAGCGAGTCGATCGGCGGCACGGGGAAGTAGCCGCCCTTGACGCGCGGACGGTGGCCGAGGTTGCCGGTCTCGTAGTCGGTGTCGTCGTTGGATGGCAGTTCGGTCGAGTCGAGCCTGAAACCGGTATTGTAGGGGTCGGCCTTGTACTTGACGTCGTCGAACACGAAGAATTCAGCTTCCGGGCCAACAAAGATGGTGTCGCCGATGCCTTCCGACTTCATGTAGGCTTCCGCCTTCTTGGCGGTGCCGCGGGGGTCGCGGTTGTAGGCTTCACCCGAAACCGGGTCGAGAATGTCGCACAGGATGACCATGGTGGACTGGGCGAAGAACGGGTCCATGTGGACCGTCTCGGTGTCGGGCATCAGCACCATGTCGCTTTCGTTGATGGCTTTCCAGCCTCCAATCGAAGAACCATCGAACATCACGCCGTCGGCGAACATGTCTTCGTCAACTTCGGCGACGTCCATGGTGACGTGATGGAGCTTGCCCTTGGGATCGGTGAAGCGCAGGTCAACGAATTTTACGTCGTTGTCCTTGATCTGCTTCAGAATTTCATTTGCTGTCGTCATGATTTTTTCCTGATTGATGACGTTTGATTGGGAGAAGAACCGGGTCGCCGTGACGACCTAGATGGCGTCGTTACCGGTCTCGCCGGTGCGGATGCGGATGACTTCCTCGACTGACGAGACAAAAATCTTGCCGTCGCCGATGCGGCCTGTATGCGCGGCCTTGCGGATGGCGTCGATCGCCGGTTCGACGGAATCGTCGCCGACGACGATCTCGACTTTGACCTTTGGCAGGAAGTCCACGACGTATTCAGCGCCGCGGTAGAGTTCGGTGTGGCCCTTCTGGCGGCCAAAACCTTTCGCCTCTGTTACGGTGATGCCTTGCAGACCCACTTCCTGGAGCGCTTCCTTCACTTCATCGAGCTTGAACGGCTTGATGATCGCCTCGATCTTTTTCATGTCTGCTTTTGCCTCCGTAGCGACAAACGGGCAGGGCGCCCGCTTGCTGCCTGTTAAGCATGTTCCGTGCCAAGCCGCCGAAAAATGCTGCGTACGCGAGATAATTTCGTTTCGCTGCTGAATTTGATGGAAACTTGCGCGGATCGAAGCAGGATGTGGCGTGGAGAGGCCAAAACGGGTGCGTTGGACTGGATTGGCTTGCTTAGAAAATAGGCACTTTGCCTGAAATGCGGGCATGTGATGATTTTGCAGCCTCCTCAGGGCGGATGGATGATTGGCAGATGTTGATGCAGTGCACAGGACTTGAAGTGCTGACGCCAGACGAGATGGCGGCGGCCGAGCAGGCGGCGATCGCCGCCGGCGATGACAGTTTTCGGATGATGCAAGGCGCTGGCAAGGCTGTCGCGGCAGCTGTGATGGCGCGCTTCGGCGATGCGTCGCGCGCCGATGTGCTGTGCGGTCCCGGCAACAATGGCGGCGACGGATTTGTCGTGGCGCGTGTGCTTGCAGAGCAGGGTTTTGCGGTCGGCGTATGGGTACTGGGTGAACCGAACCCCGGTGGCGATGCTGCCTGGGCGCGTGCAGCCTGTCCGGTACCGGTTGGCAATCTGGCTGACTATCGGCCTGCACTAAAATCCGTCGTGGTCGACGCGCTGTTTGGCGGCGGGCTGTCGCGGCCGCTGAGCGGTGTCGCTGCGGATGCGGTGAAGCGGCTGGCGGACGCAAAAGTGCCGGTGGTCGCGGTCGATATCGCGTCGGGCATTTCCGGAGCGACCGGACTGGCAGATGGCCCGCATCTCAATGCCGACCTGACAGTCACCTTCATGCGTCCGCGCGCCGGACATTTGCTCTATCCGGGCAGGGCTGCGACGGGCGAATTGATCGTTGCAGGCATCGGCATTTCAGAGCGATTTCTGGCCGCGACAGATTTGAAATTGAACGTGCCGCCGCTTTGGCGTGGCGCACTGCCGCGTCCGGGCTCTGACAGCCACAAATACAGCCGCGGCCATGCGGCGGTGTTCAGTGGTGGGCCGTTTGCGACGGGCGCGGCACGGCTGGCCGCGATTGCTGCCGCGCGCGCAGGCGCAGGCGCCGTCACGGTTTTGTCGCCTGCAGACGCGATGACGATCAACGCGGCGCATCTGACGTCGATCATGCTGCGGCAGACGGAAACGATGGCTGATGTGAGCAGCTTTGTTGAAAGTCGCCGCGTGCGTGCGATGGTGTTTGGTCCCGGTCTTGAAGCGGATCAGGCGACGGCTGTGCGGTTGATCGACCTGCTGTATTTGGAGGCAAGCCAGCCACCTGCATTGGTGATCGACGCCAGCGCGATTACGGCGTCTGCCGCCGATTCGGATGCGTTGTGGGACGCGTGCAGGGCGACAAGGTCCAGTCTGGTGTTCACGCCGCACGACGGAGAGTTTTCGCGGTTGTTTCCGGACATCGGCGCACAGGAAAGCACGTCGAAGGTGGAGAAGGCGCGAGCCGCTGCGCGCCGCGCCAATGGCGTCGTTGTCTACAAGGGGCCGGATACGGTGATCGCCGCGCCTGACGGGCGTGCCGCGATCAATGTCAACGGCTCGTCCTGGCTGGCGACTGCCGGATCAGGCGATGTGCTGGCAGGAATGATTGCCGGACTGCAGGCGCAAGGCATGCCAGCCTTTGAGGCGGCGTGCGCAGGCGTCTGGATACATGCAGAGGCGGCCGGACGGTTCGGAGCAGGGCTGATTGCCGAGGACCTGCCCGGCCTGTTGCCGCCGATCCTTGGCGAATTACTCGATCAGTAGCTGCGGCGCGTCGACTTTGAGCGGGCCTTGCTGGAACGCTTGCGGCTCGTCTGCTTCTTCGCAGGCTTGACCATCTTTTCGATCTCCTTGGCGATCTTCTGTGACGGTGACAGCCTGCGGCGGCGGCGCTTTGTGCCGACGCCCAGCGACTTCTTGGTTTCGTTGACGACCGATTTGGTGACCTGTTCAACGAAGTCGGAGAGGATGCTCATGGTCGATCCTGAATTGCGGAAATTGGAGAAAGGCGGTCAGTCTGGCGCGCTGGTCTGCAAAGCGAGCGCGTGCAGCACGCCGCCCATATTTCCCTTCAAAGCCTGATAGACCATCTGGTGCTGCTGGACGCGGGTCTTGCCGCGAAAGGCTTCGGCTACGACCTCGGCGGCATAGTGGTCGCCGTCGCCGGCCAGATCGCGGATGGTCACCTGAGCGCCAGGAATGCCTTCCTTGATCAGCCTTTCAATGTCGCGCGCGTCCATTGCCATTGTCAGTCTCCGGTCAGGTCAGTCTATACAGCCATGAAGCGGGGGAACCAGCTTTCATGTGCGGCTTTCAATTCGCCGACCGGTATCGCACGGGCCCCGTCGAGTTTCAATTCAGCGCCGCCGGTCTCGCCGATCCACGGAGCCGAGATGCCGAGCTCGGCTGCCTCGTCCTGAATGTCGCGCACCAGACCAGGGTCTGCATGCGAAATGGTGACGACATAGCGGCCCTGATCCTCGCCGAACCAGACCGGGATCGGATCGGTCGCCGACGGCATCTGGGTGGTTGCGCCGATGCCCGATGCAATCGCCATTTCGGCGAGCGCGACGGCCAGGCCGCCATCGGACACGTCGTGCACGGCGGTGAGCGCGCCAGCGCGGATCATGGCGCGGACAAAGTCGCCGGTGATCTTTTCCCGGGCGAGGTCAACCGGCGGCGGCGGGCCGTCCTTGCGGCCAAAAATGTCGCGCATGTAGATCGACTGGCCGAGATGCGAACCCCAGTTGGCGGGCGCGCCGATCAAGAGGATGCGTTCGCCAGGCGCTGCAAAGCGGATGCGGGCCATCTTTGACCAGTCGTCGATCAGACCAACTCCACCGATCGTCGGCGTCGGCAAAATGCCCCGGCCATTGGTCTCGTTGTAGAGCGAGACGTTGCCCGAGACGATCGGAAAATCGAGCGCGCGGCAGGCCTCGCCAATGCCTTTGATGGCGTGGACGAACTGGCCCATGATTTCGGGGCGTTCAGGATTGCCGAAATTGAGATTGTCGGTTGCCGCCAGCGGCAGAGCGCCGGTCGCTGTCAGGTTGCGCCAGCATTCGGCGATTGCCTGCTTGCCGCCTTCGAACGGGTCGGCCTCGCAATAGCGCGGCGTGACGTCGGAGGAAAATGCGAGCGCCTTGGTTGGATGGCCTTCGACACGCACGACGCCGGCGTCGCCGCCCGGCAGTTGCAACGAATTGCCCTGGATCAGCGTGTCATACTGCTCCCACACCCAGCGGCGCGACGACAGGTCCGGCGAGGCGAGCATTTTCAGCAGAGAGTCGGCGATGTCGGACTGGGGCACGTCGGAGGCGGCGAGCGGCGCGGCGACCTTCGGCTCCACCCATGGCCGGTCATATTCCGGCGCTTCGTCGCCAAGCTCCTTGATCGGCAGGTTGGCGACTTCCTCGCCCTGATGCATGACACGGAAGCGCAGGTCGTCCGTGGTCCAGCCAACGATTGCGAAGTCGAGACCCCATTTGCGGAAGATCGCTTCGGCTTCCTGTTCCTGCTCGGGGCGCAGCACCATGAGCATGCGCTCCTGGCTCTCCGACAGCATCATTTCATAGGCGCTCATTCGCTCTTCGCGCACCGGCACCTTGTCGAGCTCGAGCAGAATGCCGAGATCGCCCTTGGCGCCCATTTCAACGGCCGAGCAGGTGAGGCCCGCCGCGCCCATGTCCTGGATAGCGATGACTGCGCCCGACGCCATCAGTTCGAGACAGGCTTCGAGCAGGCATTTTTCGGTAAACGGATCGCCGACCTGAACCGTCGGGCGCTTTTCGTCGATCTTGTCGTCAAATTCCGCTGACGCCATTGTCGCACCGCCGACGCCGTCGCGCCCGGTCTTTGCGCCGAGATAGACGACCGGCAGGCCGACACCCTTGGCCTGGCTCAGAAAGATGCCGTCCGCCTTGGCGATGCCAGCGGCAAAGGCGTTGACCAGACAATTGCCATTGTAGCGCTCGTCGAAATTGACTTCACCGCCGACTGTCGGGACGCCAAAGGCGTTGCCGTAGCCGCCGACGCCGGCGACGACGCCGTTGACCAGATGTCTGGTCTTGGGGTGGTCGGGTGCGCCAAAGCGCAGCGCGTTCATCGCCGCGACCGGGCGTGCGCCCATGGTGAAGACGTCGCGCAGGATGCCGCCGACACCTGTCGCTGCGCCCTGATAGGGCTCGATATAGGACGGGTGGTTGTGGCTCTCCATCTTGAAGACGACCACGTCGCCATCGCCGATGTCGACGACGCCGGCGTTTTCACCAGGACCCTGAATGACGCGCGGGCCGGAAGTCGGCAGGGTGCGCAGCCACTTCTTCGACGATTTGTAGGAGCAGTGCTCGTTCCACATCGCCGAAAAGATGCCGAGCTCGGTGAATGTCGGCTCGCGGCCAATCAGGTCGAGAATGCGCTGGTATTCGTCGGGCTTGAGGCCGTGCGAGGCGATCAGCTCGGGCGTGATGGGGATCGTATTGGAAATAGTCATCTCGGGTCGCGGAATCCCTGAGGGAGAATGGGGTCACATAAAGCGAATTTGGCTGGCAGTCACGCAGTCGCTGAGCAGGCGCTGTCGCCGCGCGACCAGCGGTCGATGTCGGAGCGGATGCGTGCGCCTTCTGCGCCGTTCAGCAGCGGGCCAAAAGCCTCGACCTGCGAAGAGCGGCCCTGCGCCTGCACCACCAGCAGCGGGCGGCCGCCGATGTTTCTGGCCGGCACCAGCAGGAAGCGCGGCTGGCCGGAGAACGAGTTCAGTTCATTGGACATACGATATGGCTTGAACGCCTTGTCGCCAGAGGCCAACCAGCACTTGTGGGCGGCGGTGGCGACCTGTTCCATGACGCGCAGCGAGGCGCTTTTGCCCGGCGGGACGGGAACAGCCTTGACCGGCTTGTTTGACTGGCAGCCGGCGAGCGCCAAGGCGGCGAGGCCCAGCCCGATGGCGATGCGCCTCATGCCGCGATCCCCAGTACGCCTTCAAACAGCGCGCGGCCGTCATCGCCGCCATGGGCCTTTTCAATCAGGTTTTCCGGGTGCGGCATCAGGCCGAGCACATTGCCCTTGGCGTTGACGATGCCGGCAATGTTGTTGACCGAGCCGTTCGGGTTGGTGCCTTCGGCGTAGCGGAAGACGACCTGGCCTGCGCCTTCGAGGCGGCGCAGCGTTTCTGGATCGGCAAAATAGTTGCCGTCGTGATGGGCGACCGGGCAGCGGATGATCTGGCCCTGCGTATAGTTGCGGGTGAAGGCCGTGTTGGCGTTGGCGATTTCGAGCTTCACTTCGCGGCAGACAAATTTGAGCGAGGCGTTGCGCATCAAAGCACCGGGCAGCAGGCCAGCCTCAAGCAGGATCTGGAACCCGTTGCACACGCCGATGACCATGACGCCCTTGGCAGCCTTTTCGGCGACCGCCTGCATCACCGGCATGCGCGCGGCAATTGCACCGCAGCGCAGATAGTCGCCATAGGAAAAACCGCCCGGAATGGCGATCAGGTCAACATCGGGGATGGTGGTGTCGGTCTGCCACACGGTGACCGGCGCCTGGCCGGAAATTTTTGTGAGCGCCGCGATCATGTCGCGGTCGCGATTGAGGCCGGGAAGCTGGACGACTGCGGTTTTCATGATTTCGGAACCGGCGTTGTGGGTAATTCAGAATTCCGTTTCGCCTCCAGCACGATGGCTAGAAGCGATGCGTTGTAACGATAGAAAGTAACTGCTTGATCAGCTGGTATTGGCCCATCAGCAGATTCAATCTTGCCGTTCAGTTCATCGATCATCTCCAGAGCCGAGAAGAAATCTCGGCCGTCTTGGTCCTGACGGAAGTCTTGGGTACACCATCCCGCGATGGTGCTGTCAGCAAGGAGTAGATCGGGAAGAAGCGCGTCAAGTTCAGGATGAAAATCACCGTCTGGAAATTCCAGTTCCATGTGATCGGCAAACGCTGCTGTTTCCACAAGTCGCATTGGTATCAAACGACCTGAATCTGATAGTTCTCAATCACCGTGTTGGCCAGCAACTGCTCGCACATCGACTTGAGTTCGGCCTCGGCTGCCTTCTTGTCCCTGGCGTCAATCTCGACGTCAAACACCTTGCCCTGGCGGACCTGGCCAACGCCGTCGAAGCCGAGCGTGGCCAGCGCGCCTTCAATCGCCTTGCCTTGCGGGTCGAGGACGCCGTTCTTGAGGGTGACGGTTACACGGGCCTTGATCACGCTGGTCGGTCCTTGGTCAACAACAGAATCTAGTGCTTGGTGCCCTTGGGGTCTTCGTTTGACGCCACAAGCACAGGGCCAGAGGGGCGGGGCGCTTCATTCTCGTTCATGATGCCGAGACGGCGCGCCACTTCCTGATAGGCCTCGACCAGACCGCCCATGTCGCGGCGGAACCGGTCCTTGTCGAGCTTGTCCTGCGTCGCCACGTCCCACAGACGGCAAGAGTCGGGCGAAATCTCGTCGGCGACGACGATACGCATCATGTCGCCTTCAAACAGGCGGCCGCATTCGATCTTGAAGTCGACCAGCTGGATGCCGACGCCCATGAACAGGCCGGAGAGGAAATCGTTGACGCGGATGGCCAGCGCCATGATGTCGTCGATCTCCTGGGGGCTGGCCCAGCCAAACGCGGTAATGTGCTCCTCGGAGACCATCGGGTCGTCGAGCGCGTCGGCCTTATAATAGAATTCAATGATCGAGCGCGGCAGAACTGTGCCTTCCTCGATGCCGAGGCGCTTCGCCAGCGAGCCGGCTGCGACGTTGCGCACCACGACTTCGAGCGGGATGATCTCCACTTCCTTGATCAGCTGCTCGCGCATGTTGAGCCGCTTGATGAAGTGGGTCGGGATGCCCATCCGGTTCAAATGGTTGAAGATGTGCTCGGAAATGCGGTTGTTGAGCACGCCCTTGCCGTCGACAACCTCGTGCTTCTTTTTGTTGAAGGCGGTAGCATCGTCCTTGAAGAACTGGATCAGCGTGCCCGGCTCAGGTCCTTCGTAGAGAATCTTGGCCTTGCCTTCATAAATGCGGCGGCGTCGGTTCATGTCGATTGTCTCTGCTGTGCGGGTCGGTTCCGGCCGAATCGGCGGCACGTCGTTGTCGACGAACGAATTTCAGCCGGTCTCTATCGCAACGGGCGTCAATCCTCAACGTCTAACATCGCTCCTCAACCGGGCAATTTTGCGCGGGCATTGACGCCGATATGTGTTGAATTGCCGTCGCAGCCCCCATATTGAGGCGCAGCAACGCCAGATAAAGCGGAGAACGACACATGGCCAGCATGGATGATCGCGAAAAGGGATTTGAGCGCAAGTTCGCCCTCGACGAAGAGCAGCGCTTCCGGGCCATGGCTCGCCGCAACAAGCTGCTGGGCCTGTGGGCGGCCGAAAAGCTCGGCAAGTCGGGCGCGGACGCCGAGGCGTACGCAAAGGAAGTGGTCGCAGCAGATTTCGCCGAAGCCGGCGACGAGGACGTGTTCCGCAAGGTGCGCGGCGATCTCGACAAGGCAGCGGCCAAGGTATCGGACTCCGATATCCGCGCTGCGATGAACGAACTGATGGCGAAGGCAGCTGAACAGATCGCCAACAGCTGACGTTCGATCTGCCGGGCGCAACGTAGCCGGGGAGGGCCGCCGCCATGGATCTTGCTGAACGCCTGAAATCGGGTAAGCCAGCCTTTACGTCATGGTCTGGTGTGCCTGACGCGCTGACGGTCGAGATGATGGCGCGGCTCGATTTCGATGCGGTGACGCTCGACATGCAGCATGGCGGCCATGATACGGCCAGCGTGCTTCGGTCGATCCCGGCGATCACGGGCGCTGGCAAGCATCCAATCGTGCGTATTCCGGTTGGCCGCTTCGATATGGCGAGCCGGGCGCTCGACTTCGGCGCTCAGGCGGTGATTGCGCCGATGATCAACACGATTGAAGACGCCAGGCGGTTTGCGGCAGCGATGAAATATCCGCCGGTGGGGGAACGCTCGTGGGGGCCGACCTTCGCCATGCCGCGCTCAGGTATCACAAGCGGGGCGGAATGGCTGGCGACGCAGAACGCCAGGACCGTCTCATTGGCGATGATCGAGACGCGCGAAGCCTATGCCATTGCAGGCGACATTCTGGAGCTGCCGGGCATAGATGGCGTGTTTGTCGGCCCGTCCGACTTTTCAATTGCCTGGAGCAATGGCCGCGAGGTCAATACCGGGCTTGAGGACATGATGGAGGCGATTGCCGACATTGCCGCAATTGCCCGCAAAGCGGGAAAATTCGCCGCTATCTATGCGATGGACCCGGCCTCGTCAGGGCGTTACGCCGCAATGGGTTACCAGCTCTTTGCATTCGGCAATGAGCAGGGTCTGATGCGTGCCGGCGCCGACAGCGTGCTGGCTGCGGCGCGCGGCTCGATTAAGCAGTAGGCTCGGGCAGATTGCGCAGGAACTGCGCGAAGGCCATCGTGCCTTCCGGCCACGGACCATAGCCAGACTCGGTGTTGATATGGCCAGCCTCACCGGCGTCGAGAATGAGCGCATTCCAGCTTTTGGCCAGGTCTTCTGACAGTTGATAGCTGCAATATGGGTCGTTCTGGCTGGCGATGACCAGCGACGGGAACGGCAAGGGCTTGCGCGGGTAGGGGCCAAACGCCAGCATCTGCGGCGACAGGAGTTCGGCATTGTCGAGATCAGGCGGGGCGACGAAGAAAGCGCCGGCCGGCTGCTTGTTCATCATGTCCAGCGCGTTCAGCACGGTCGGCACGCCAAGCGAGTGCGCCACCAGCACAACCGGCTTGTCGCAGCTGTTGACGAGGTCCGCCAACCGCTCGGCCCAGGGTTCCCTTTCAGGATCATCCCAGTCTTTCTGATCGACCCGGCGGGAGGTCGGCAGTTTTTCCTGCCAGCGGGTCTGCCAATGGAGGGGACCGGAGCCGGAAAAACCCGGAACCATGATGATGTCTGCGTCTTTCGATTTCATGGTCTTGATCTAGGCACGGCTGTCAATTTTGGCAACCGGGATCGAAAGGTGATCGTCCACTAAAAGTGAACGTCATGTCCAACATTTGTCGGCTTGCGCTGAACGGCGCAGCTGCCCATGTTGGCGATCAGCAGAAAGGCCATCCGGAGCGCAGCCATGCCGATCAATCGCAGAACCGTCCTGGCGGCAGGTGCATCAATATTAAGCGGCCCAACAGCCGCCCGATCGGAGAAGATCATGACTGAAATGCCATTCGCCGCCACGACGCCTAGCCATATCGGACGCATCGGCATCGTATCGCGCGACGCGCGCACCCTTGCCGATTTCTACAAGGGGGTCATGGGATTGAAGGAGCTGCGCAACGCTGGCGGCGTCATTACGCTCGGCGCAGGCGAACGCCCTCTGTTGGAAATCGAGCAGTCGGCGGCAATCCGGCCTGATGATCCGCGTGCAGCCGGTCTATACCACACGGCGTTCCTGATGCCGTCGCGCGCCGAGCTTGGCCGCTGGATCAGGCATGCGGTGAAGAACCGGGTGCAGCTGACAGGCGCTGCCGACCATCTGGTGTCGGAGGCGCTTTACCTGAACGATCCGGAAGGGAACGGCATCGAAATCTATGCCGACCGGGATCCAAAAGGATGGACGTGGGACGGTGACAAGGTGCGGATGGCCAACAGCGCACTCGACGGCGACGGCATCGTCTCCTCGTCGCAGGGCCTGCCAGATTGGACCGGCGCGCCGGACAATTCGATGATCGGCCACGTTCACCTGCGGGTGGGGGATGCGCGGGTTGCGCAGGAATTCTGGAACGACAAGATCGGCTTCGACACCGTGCTGGAATACGGACCGCAGGCAGTGTTCCTGTCGACTGGCGGCTATCACCACCACATCGGCGCGAACTCCTGGCAAAGCCGTGGGGCAGGCCCGCGCGACAAGGACCGCACCGGGTTGCAGTGGGTCGAGTTGTTGGAAAAGGGCCCAGCGCAAGCGCGCAGCTTCAGCGATCCGTGGGGCACGGAGATCCGTATCGCCCCTGCTGCCTGACGGCGGAAGCGAACAGCGACGTGCTTTAGACCCTTTCAGGTTCAAATGGAAACGGTTCTGTTTCCTCGATGGCGAGGCGA
>DAINRF010000036.1:0-37801 GCA_036742015.1 Mesorhizobium sp.
CCATCGAGGAAACAGAACCGTTTCCATTTGAACCTGAAAGGGTCTAAAGCACGTCCAGTTCCGTCCAAACCGGCATGTGATCCGACCCATCGGCTGCATTGTCGATCCACGACCGCGTCACCCTGTCCGCCAGCCTTGCGCCAACGAAACAATAGTCCAGCCGCCGCCGCTGCCGGGCCCCTCTGAACAGACGCTCATGGGTGTATTGGTTGTCATCGCCCGCCAGCGGATCGGCAAAACTGTCAGCATAGACAGCATTGTCGTGGTAGGGCGTCTCGCCGGTGATCCGCCGGTATTCGGCGCTGCCCGGCTCGCTGTTGAAGTCGCCCATCCAGATCGCATCCACCGGCGCTTCCGGCTCCGGCTCGCCATGCGACCAGTTGCGCCCCGGCTCGTCGTCACGCCCGCTCCACGGCCCGCCCTCAAACGGCGTGTTACGGTGCCTGGCCAGCAGGAAGTCGATCTGCTCCAGCCGCTCGGCCACGCCGATGTGGCCGAGATGCAGCGACATCACCCGGATCGGCCCAGCAGGCGTCCGGATCATGCCTTCCAGCGCCGGATTTTGCGTATTTAGCGGGTTCACCATCTTGCGCATCGGCAACAGATGCAACCGCGACCAGACGATCGGAAGGCGCGACAGCAGCATCGTGCCAAACTGCCGCCGCCGATTCACCAGCCGCCCGCCGTCGTGATAACTCGCATCCATGTCGAAGGCCGGGCCATAAACCCAGTAATGCTCCGGCAGCAGCGCAGAAATCATCTCGGGCTGGTCATCAAAGTTCGTCCGCTGCCAGTTCCGCTCCACCTCTTGCAGCGCAATCACATCGGCGTCGGCAACAGAGCTGATCGCCCGCGCCAGATCATACCGGCCGTCACGGCCGAACCCGTATTGAATGTTGTAGCTGACGAATTTCATGCCGCCCCTCGCGCACCGAGCCGCAACCTACTGGGCTGAAACGACACGCGAAAGTGGGATCAGACGGCTATTCTGCGCAGCATCGCTTCGGCTTCCGCTGCGCGTTCCGAGCGGGCAATGAACCCGCCGCCAAAGATGCGCGCGCCATCACCCTCGCCGTCATAGAGCACGCAGGCCTGTCCGGGCGCCACGCCCTGTTCGCCGGTCGACAACTCAACCTCGCCCTGGCCATTCACATAGCGCAGAACTGCCGGCACCGGCTTCCTGGTCGAACGCACGCGCGCGAAAAGTTCGATGCCTTCCGGAGCGATGTCTTCCACCGCATCATCGCCAAGCCAGTTCAGGTCGCGCAAAACCACCTTACGGGTCTCAAGCGCCTCGCGCGGCCCGACGATCACCCGTGCCCGCGTCGAATCCAGATGCACCACATAAAGTGGCTCAGCCGCCGCGACGCCAATGCCGCGCCGCTGCCCGACCGTAAAGTTCAAGATGCCATCATGGCGGCCGAGCACCCGTCCGTCGATATGCATGATCTCACCAGCCGTCACAGCGTCAGGCCGCAACTTGGCGATAATGTCCGAATAGCGGCCCTGTGGCACAAAGCAGATGTCCTGACTGTCCTGCTTGGCCGCAACCGACAGGCCCATCTTTGTGGCCAGCTCACGCACGTCCGGCTTCGACAGGCCGCCAAGTGGAAACCGCAGGAAGTCGATCTGCTCCTGCGTCGTGGCGAACAGGAAATAGCTTTGGTCGCGATCCGCATCCACTGGCCGGTGCAACGACCGGTGTGCGCCATTTGCCCGGCTGCGGATATAGTGCCCCGTCGCCAGTGCGTCCGCCCCGAGTTCCTTGGCGGTCGCCAGCAGATCGGCAAACTTCACAGTCTGGTTACACGCGATGCACGGCACAGGCGTCTCGCCCGCCGCATAGCTTGCGGCAAATGGGTCGATCACCGCCTCACGAAACCGCTTTTCGTAGTTCAGAACATAGTGCGGCACGCCAAGTGTCTCTGCCACCCGGCGGGCATCCTCAATATCCTGGCCCGCGCAGCATGACCCGGCGCGCTGCACTGCCGCACCATGATCGTAGAGCTGCAAGGTGATGCCGACGACATCATAGCCTTCGTCGCGGAGGATGCCCGCGACGACAGACGAATCCACGCCGCCCGACATGGCGACAACCACGCGGGTATCCTGGGGACGTCCTGGAAGGTCGAGACTGTTCATCTTGGGGGCTTCCTGCCAATCCTGACAATGTAGGTCAAGGTCTCGCCCGGGCCAATCCCGGAGGGAAAGTAAACGCACTCGTCAACCGGAATGGCCGATTTCCAACGAATTCCGGCTTAGGCAAATTTTAAACCTGTGGCCGTATTGTGACACGGATTGAGTATCGTGTGTTTGTGTTGCGTAGAGAGTAATATGACTGAATTGGTCAGACCGCGCGTCAAGTATGTGATCGGGCCCGATGGCAGCCCCCTCACAATTGCGGATCTTCCGCCGACGAATACGCGCCGTTGGGTTATCCGCCGCAAGGCCGAAGTTGTTGCCGCGGTCCGCGGCGGTCTTTTGAGCCTTGAAGAAGCTTGTCAGCGTTACAAGCTGACCACCGAGGAATTTCTCTCGTGGCAGGCTTCGATTGACGAATACGGCCTTGCCGGCCTGCGCACTACGCGAATTCAGCAATATCGCCACTAGGCGGCAGATCCCCCAAAATAGTTGGCAGACGAAACAACCGGCCAGAGCAATGCTCTCGCCGGTTTGAATTGTCTGATTTGATTGAAAAGACCTATGCCAAGTCGCTACTGGGTTAGGCCTGTCTGAAAGACGCCCCGCTTGCACAGAGCTGCAGCCGCACAAATACCGCCCGCTCAGGTCAGACCTGCCGGACGGCGCGTTCTGGCGTTTGAGGTTACTCTCAAACCAGAGAGTAGCTCATAATCCTGACAATCGGCTTATATCGCGACCGCGCGGCGGCCGTCTGCGTCCGCATCCCGGCTCCGTGGATCGCGGTTTTCCAGCGCTTCCGCCCGCGCCAATTCCGCCTGGGCCTCGGCCAGCGCCGCTTCTGCGCCAGCTTTTTGCGCCATCAGTCCCGCCTGCGACGTGATCAGATTGTCGCGGCGCTGGCGCGCGGCTTTGGCAAAGGTTGGATAGGCAAAATGGTTGATATCTGTGATGCCTGATTTTCGCTCTTCAGAAGCGATCTGGGCGTCAAGCTCATTTGCCATGCGCTCAAAATCAGCGACCATCATTTCGATCTGGCCGAGCTGCCGGCGCTTCTCGTTTGCCTGAAACATTTTCAGGCGGACGAGGTTCTCGCGAGATTTCATGACTCGATACTCCGTACGCAAACTCAACTCAACACAAGGTCCACACAAGGGACCGCACGCATATTCGATGTTGCGCTGGCCTGTTCGTAAACAAAATTTGTCGAACAGGTTAACGCGGTAACCATTCGTTTACGCGCATTGTTAATCATACGTGTCAGGGCTTAAGGCCCGGTAAAAATGTGGAGCAAATACGGGCGCAACCGGTCGAATTGAGTCTTTTGAGTCACTTACGCTGAATATCTCGCGTGAGGAATGAGGCTTCAACGAAACCGTTTCGCCATGAGATTCAAGGGGCTGTCCCAAGAAGTTACAACCAATTTGATGCGCTTGCTAAGCGGAATCAGATTTTGTTAACCATTCGGTGGCAACCTTCGGTTCAGGCAATCTGTGTCTAGGGCCAGTCGAGAACTGGTCTGGAGACGGAGAAGGGGATTTTGATGCGCGTCCTGCTTATTGAAGATGACAGTGCAACAGCTCAATCAATCGAGCTGATGCTGAAATCCGAGAGTTTCAACGTCTACACGACGGATCTCGGCGAAGAGGGTGTCGATCTCGGCAAACTCTACGACTACGATATTATCCTTCTCGATCTGAACCTGCCTGACATGTCAGGTTACGAAGTGCTGCGCACGCTGCGCCTCTCCAAGGTCAAGACGCCGATCCTGATCCTGTCGGGTCTGGCCGGGATTGAAGACAAGGTTCGCGGCCTGGGCTTCGGCGCCGACGACTATATGACCAAGCCGTTCCACAAGGACGAACTGGTTGCGCGCATCCACGCAATCGTCCGCCGGTCGAAAGGCCATGCACAGTCGGTCATCACTACAGGCGACCTGATAGTGAACCTCGATGCCAAGACAGTTGAAGTTGGCGGCCAGCGCGTTCACCTGACCGGCAAGGAATATCAGATGCTTGAGCTGCTTTCATTGCGCAAGGGCACCACGCTGACCAAGGAAATGTTCCTGAATCACCTCTACGGAGGCATGGACGAGCCGGAACTGAAGATCATCGACGTGTTCATCTGCAAGCTGCGCAAGAAGCTTGATGCAGCCTCCGACGGCCAGAATTACATCGAAACGGTCTGGGGCCGCGGCTATGTGCTGCGCGAGCCGGAAGATCTGCGCGCCAGCGCCTGATCGGCCTTCAACAACAAGCAAAACGGCTCGCCTTGGCGGGCCGTTTTTCTTTTCTGCGCAGCTTGTTGTGTGTAAGGATCAGGCCGCAATCCTGATCGTGCGGAACCGTTCGAGCAGATGCGCACGGTTGAACGGCTTCAGCACATAGCCCGAAGCCCCTGCCCGCTTGGTCCGCATGATTGCGGCAACATCAAACTGGCTGAAACACACGATCACATTCGGCCTCACGGTCGACGACATCGACATGATCTGACGAATGAAATCCACGGTCGGCATGTCATGCAGCGAGCCTTCGACCATGATCATGTTCGGCATTTCGGCCGAGCACATTTCGATCGCCTGCCGGCCATTCGCTGCCTCGACAACAACCAGATCGGGTCCGGCAAGAATGCGTTTCGCGACCTTGCGGACCACGCTTGAATCGTCAACGATCATGCAGCGTTTCATTGTTCAATTCCCCGATGGCGCCAGACGCTTGTCGATGTAGCGCTAGCTCACGTTCGGGAAACTAATGCAACCGCGTAAACATCCGTCAAAGGGGAATGGTAAAAATTGAACTACCGGCCTCAATAGGCTCAAAGCGTCTCGTTTCAAGCTGAAATAGCCTGCTGAATGGAGCTATCACCAGTTGCAGCAGTTAGCGAATGGTGAACACCACGTCTTCAGCGCTGACGCGGATCGAAATCTCCATGCCGGCTTCGCGCGCGAGCAGCAATGTGTAATACGGCTGCACGGAATGCGCATCGATCGGATCAGCCGGTTTCTGCCCGGAATGCAGCTCCAGGAATTTTGGCGGTACTCGTACCATTGGCCCGGTTGCTGTCAGTGTGAAATTGGGTTCTGTATTGAGATCGTCCAGCTTCACCGTGATCTTGCCGCCGCGTGGAATAGCGCCGATCGACGTCAGGATCATGTTCAGCAGCAGCTTGACCTTGTTCTTGGGCAATAGTGCACGCGCACCAATCCATTCCAGATCCGGTTTCTCGTTCTTCAGGTAGGCAGTCGCGACCGCTTCAGCATCGCCGGTGTCGATCTGCATTCCTGCAGAACCTGCCGCGCCAAATGCGATACGGGCGAACTGCAGCCTGGCAGACGCATTGCGCGCACTGGTCCGGATCAGATTCATCGCGTCTTCATCCGCCCCGCCCTCGTCGAGCAGTTCGAGACCATTATTGATCGCGCCGACCGGTGAAATAATGTCGTGGCAAACGCGGCTGCACAACAGTGCTGCAAGATCGCCGGCGCTCAGCGTGAACAGATCAGCCATTGTCGATATATCCCTTGTCCCAAGTCGTCCGCCGGCGGGCCTGTAGCGCCCGAATCAGCCGCGTCCTTTTTTTTACACTTTTGACATACATCACCGTATTCGCCAGCAAGAAATGACCTGTGTCACAACAGTGCCAACTTCAGGCGGAAACCTTCTGTTAATGGTTGAAAAAGGATTAGCGCGTAGGGTTCAGACTGAAACGTCAACTGGCCGGAGAGCCGGTGGCGTATGGCGTCGGCAGTAGTGCTCCCAAAAGGGAGAATATACCCATGAAGAACCTGTTTGGCCGCATGACGCGCGCCCTGGCGGTTGCGGCTGCCATCATCGGCTCCGTCGCATTCGCTTCCATTGAGGCGCGCGCCAACGAAACCTATACGGCCCAGGAAATTATCGATTCCGGCCACAGCTTTTTCGGCCAGACGTCTGGCAGCTTGGCCACGGTGATCGAAAAAGTGTTCTCGTCCTACGGACTTCCAAACGGCTATGTGCTCGGCGAAGAAGGCTCCGGCGCGCTGATCGGCGGCCTGACCTATGGCGAGGGCACTCTCTACACAAAGAACGCGGGCGACCACAAAGTCTTCTGGCAGGGCCCGTCGATTGGCTGGGACTACGGCGGTCAGGGCTCGCGCACCATGATCCTCGTCTACAACCTCGACACGATCGAAGCACTCTACAAGCGGTTTGGCGGCGTGTCCGGCTCGGCCTATGTGCTGGCAGGCCTCGGCTTCAACGTGATGAAAAACGGCCGGGTGCTTCTGGTGCCGGTACGCACCGGCGTCGGCGCCAGGCTTGGCGTCAATGTCGGCTATCTGAAGATGACACAGCGCCCGACCTGGAACCCGTTTTGAGCCGCTGCCGACCGCCGGTGCGCCGCGCCGGACTGGTAAGGTTAAAGACAACTTAACTGCGCCGGGGCTGGATTTATCCTGTCCCGGCGTGGCACATAGGCGGCTTCCGACGGGCGCATGGCCAGCGCCCTCGCAGATGCGGGACGCCGAGCTTGATCCAGTCTATCTTGTTCTTTTCTCTAGGTTTTTTGACTGCTGGCGCGCTTGCATTGATGGTTGCGCCTGCAATCTGGCGTCGCGCTGTGCTGCTGACGCGCAAACGCATCGAAGCATCCGTACCGCTCACCATGAACGAGATCCAGGCCGACAAGGACCGCATGCGCGCCGAATTCGCCATGTCGACGCGGCGGCTCGAAATGAGCATCAAGCAATTCCGCGACAAGGCCTCGACGCAAATCATCGAGATCAACCGCAACCGCGATGAATTGAAACGTCTCGCCGATGAGCGCGACGAAAAGAACCACGCTTTGTCCGAACTTGAGGCGCGCAGCTCCGAACTGCGGGCCGAATTGCGCCGCCGTGAGGAAGAGATCCAGCAACAATCAATACGCCTCGCCGACACCAGTAAGGTGCTTGAGCAGAAGGCGCTGGAGATCGAGAAGCTTGGGCGCATGTATGATGAGGCTGCCCTCACCTCGTCGAGCCGTCAGGTCGCTCTCGTTGCGCGCGAGGCCGAATTCGAAAAACTCTCAGGCGACATTTCCAGCATGCGCGTCCAGCGCAAGGACACCGAAAGACGTGTGCGTGAGATCGCCAGCGAAGCCAAAGTCGCCCAAGAGGCGCTCAAGCAGGAGCGCCGCCGCGCCGCCGAGCTCGACCGCAAGACGGAGCGTCTGCTGAAAACCGTCGCCGACCGTGAGGAAAAGCTGGAGCGCCGTGAGGCTGAGATAGCGCGGCTGCGCGAAGGCCAGTCCAGCGGCGCCAGACGCTCAACCGATCTCGACGCCCGGCTGGTGGAAATCGAGGCCGAGAAGATCGGGCTCGAAGCCGAACTCGCCGATATGCACCTGCAGATGTCCAGCTTGCTCAGCGGCGCCACCGGCGGCGACATCGAAAAGGCCATGGTCAAGCTAACTTCTGAAAAGGATCGATTGAAAGAACGGCTGGTCGCCATGACTCGCGAGAACAAGAAGCTGAAGAGCGACGTTCAGCAGTTCGAACGCGGCAAGCAGGACGACTGGGACGAAGAGCGCCATTCGTCGGCCCTGCTACGCGAACAGATCAACGACCTCGCCGCCGAAGTGGTGAACATGACCGCCATGCTGGAAGGCCCGGATTCGCCGATCCGGAAAATCCTCGCCGAGGATACGAAGTCGCCTGCCACCGACGGCGCAGAGCGCATCATCAGCCTCGCCGACCGGGTCAAGGCGCTGCAGAAGGCGGCTTCGGCCAAGTAGACAGCCGGTGCAGCGCCACCGCAGACGCCGCCGCCACGTTCAGACTGTCAAAGCCCGGGGCAATCGGTATCCTGACCGCTGCAAAACGGTTCAACACCTCCGCCGGCAGCCCCTCGCCCTCCGTCCCCAGCAGCAGCGCCACGCGGCCGCCTGTTTCGACATCAGCAATGTCGACCGGCCCTGACGGAGATAGCGCCACAACCCGGAACCCCTGCTCCAGCAGATCGCCGATCAGACCTTCCAGACCGTCCGCTATTGCAAACGGAACCTTCAGTGCAGCGCCCACCGATACCCGGATCGCCTTGCGATAGAGCGGGTCGCAACAGGCAGGGTCCAGCAACACCGCATCCGCGCCAAACGCCGCCGAGTTACGAAAAATCGACCCCATATTGTCATGGTTGGATATGCCGGCGGCTGCGACAACCAGCGCCTCACCCGGCAGCGATTGAAGCAGTGCCCGCGCTTCTTGCGCCACACCGCGCTTGCCGATCGCAACAATGCCGCGATGCATGGCAAAGCCCGCAACCTGATCCAGCACCTCCGCACTCGCCACATAGACAGGCATATTGGACGGCGCCAACTCGATCAGTTCGGCCGCGCCTTCCACCCTGTTTTCCAGCAACAGCAGCGATTCCGGCTCAAACCGCCCCGCAGACAGCAGCACCCGCACAACGACGCGCCCCTCGGCCACAAACCGCCCCTGCCGCCCGACAAGGTCGCGCTCGCGTATATCGCGATAGTTCGCAATGCGCGGGTCAGTGGGATCGTCGATGCGGATCAGCCGGGCGCCGTTCATCAGCTCCCCGGTCACTTGTTCTTTGTTCTGGCGGCCTCGCCCAACGCCACCCGCGCTTCCTTGGCCATCATCACCAACCGCTTGTGAGCTTCACCGGGCTCCACCATCGGTTCGGCAAAGAAAATCCGCAGCACGCGGTCGCCATCGGCCAGATCGATGCCATCAGCGTCAATGCCAGTCAGCCGCCAGTTACCCTCGTCCACACCAGCAAAATGCGCCGCATAGTTCGCCACCGCGTCGGCATGGTCTTCGTTCATGTGGTCAAGCGCGCCCTGTTCGGCCGCCGCAAACAGGGCCACATCGCCCACGCTTTGCAGATCTTCGCGCGTCAGCCGGTAGGCCTTGCCAAACCCGCCATTCAGGCTGGCGCCCGACACATTCAGCCGGAAGAACGCAAAGTCGCCCAGCCCGACATAGAGCTTTGCCTTTGGATTGTGGTTCAGATAGCGCCGCTCGGCACGCACCCAATCATCGGTACCACGTTCCAGCCTCTCGGCTTCGCAGGCAAGCGTGATGCGGGCATATGCCAGCGGATCGCCCTTGCCAGGCTCTCCCAGCAGCAGCGAACAGCGCGGATCGGCCAGCAAAGCCGGCGTATGCGCCGACAGGCCCGAAATCAGAATCAGCGGTGTCCCGTCGGTGTCGCTGGCCAGGCCGACACGTGATGCGGACGGAGCGCCGGTGCCAGGCTCAATCACCGCCAGCGCGCCATAGCGCGACGCACGCATCAGCGTTTTCGCCGTCCGGATGCCTTCGGCATCAGTTGTACGGATAACGTCTTTGCTGGGCTGATTCATCGGGCTGCTATTTGTTGACTATCAATGTCATCTTATTGCGCTGCCAGATGCCACAAGGCAAGAGGCGCCGAATACTCCCGGCGCCTCACCGCCGCCTTACCGCGGCGCCATACGAATTGCACCGTCCAGGCGGATCGTTTCGCCATTCAGCATCTGGTTTTCGACGATCTGCATCGCCAGCGACGCATATTCCGAAGGGTCGCCGAGCCGCGGCGGGAACGGCACCTGCCCGCCGAGTGAATCCTGCGCTTCCTTCGGCAGGCCAGCCATCATCGGCGTCATGAACAGGCCCGGAGCAATCGTGCAGACACGGATGCCGGCCCGCGACAGGTCGCGCGCAACCGGCAGCGTCAAGCCGACCACGCCGCCCTTTGATGACGAATAGGCCACCTGGCCCACCTGACCGTCAAACGCTGCCACAGATGCGGTATTGATGATGACGCCACGCTCGCCCCCGGCCAGCGGCTCGGTCTTCTCCGCCCTCACCGCCATCAACCGGATCATGTTGAACGTTCCAATCAGATTGACCTCGATTACCTTGCGATACATGTCGAGCGGGTGCACGCCTTCCTTCGATGTCGTCTTCATGGCAATGGCGATGCCGGCGCAGTTCACCAGGATGCGCGCCGTACCCAGCCGCTTCTCGACCTCGGCAAAGGCTGCTTCGCCGGCGTCCGCGCTCGACACGTCAACCTTCACAGCGATGCCGCCAATGTCCGCTGCCACCTTTTCGGCGCGGTCCATTCCGACATCGAAGATCGCAACCTTGGCGCCCTTTGCAGCCAGCGCCCGCGCTGTCGCCTCGCCCAGCCCCGAGCCGCCGCCGGTGACGATTGCAACCTGTCCTGATGGGTTCATGTCTCATCCTCCAAAAATTCGTTCAAGCATTAACGAATTCGCCGCGGCGCGGTCAAACGGCTTTTCGTCACTATTGGCCTGACAATAGTTTGTGGAACCCGTCTCATGGCGGCCGCAAACGTTTCAGCCTGTCGCTCCATGCCCTCATCAGCGGCGGCGCCGTCATCGGTGCGCCCGGCTGGACGGGCACAACCCACGCCCGCCTCACGCACGCTCAATCAGGATCAAAGAACCCCGGCCCATCGTTGGGCTGGAGCAAGGGCCAATGCTGTTTCGCATTGCATCCCGCCAGCCGATCAAGCAGCAGTTCGAGACAATCGCAGCCTGAATTGCGTCAAGAAATGCGCTGTCCTTCGCCTTGTCCGAATTTTGCAAGACAACCCATGACTGCCGGTCATCAGCACAGGTTACGACCGAGACTTTGAGCGAGCTGCAAGACACCATTCGGCAATTTCCTCCGCATCGGAGGGGAGTTGCTGGGCAAATCCGCCCGCAAACTCGACAAACGCCGGCAAATTCAGCCCATTTACGCCAACGAGAACCGGCAGATTGCGTTCAAGCGCATCGGCGATGGAGCTTGTCAGCCCCTTGCCCTCCGCTTCCTGCTTACCGAATTTGTTAACCACGAGCAGTTCGCACTTATCCAACGCACCAGCAACCCAGAGCGCCGATTGCTCCAGAATTCCGGCGTCCAGACGGCAGCCGCGTGCTTGCGCGCCGCGATCGACGCTGATCCGCACGACCGGCCCATCGGGAAGCAATCGCAAATCCATGTCACAATGAGGCCGGTCGTCGCGATCGATATTGGTCTGGACTGTACCAGCCAGAGCGACGCCACGCGCTTCCAGCATCCCGACAACCTCAGCCAGAAGCATATCGATACGACCGCGGCCTTGCAGGGTCACATATCCAAGCTTCATGCCGACAATCTCGCTTCCTTCACGGAGCGCGCAGATAAATCTACCCCGGTCACGACGGCGCGCGCGGCCAATTCCTCAATATAGGCGTGGCTCGCATGCACCCAGTTGGCCTTCTCCTGCGCTTCGCGCAAATGAGGCATCACAGCAGAGAATGGCAAGACCTCGCCGCGCACCCGGGCATCCAGCCGGATCAGATGAAAGCCGTAACGGCTTTCCACTGGCACTTCCGATACGCTCCCGATTTCCATCGCCTCAAGCGCTGCCTCGAATTCCGGCACCGTGTCACCAGAGGCGATCTGGCCCAGGAGGCCGCCGTTGCTTCGCGATGAGCACGCGCTGTGTTCCGCTGCTGCCGTTGCGAAACCTCCGGGATCGCGGCGCAGTCCGGCAAGAACCTGTTCCGCTTGACCACGCACGAGGGCGCGGGCGGGCAGGTCGCCGGAGGCGGCGGGAAAGAGAATATGCGCCGCTTCGAACAGCGAAGGACCTCGAAACTGCTCAGGTTCGGCATCGTAGAACTTGCGAAGACTCGTTTCGTCGACATGCCTGCTGACAATGGCGCCCTCAAGCAACTGGCGTATCAGCGCCTCGTCATCGGTCTCCCATACGCCTTCGGTTATCTCGGCCGGCGCCGGCGCTATGCCTCGCGCCCTCGCCTCCTGCAGCAGCAGTTCACGGATGACGAGCGCCCGCGCAGCTGCAGTCCACGCCTCTCCAGGCTTGCCCTTGGGGGCCGGGTGATTTTGCGCCTCGGCTGCAATCGCCTCCGGCGATATCGCCACGCCATTGACGCTGACAGGGATCGGAGCGTTGGTGCGGTCAAGTACTCTCATGCCTTGCGCTCCGCACCAGCCGGCTTATCCATGCGCCGCGAGCGTACGATCTGGTAGCCCGGCCGCCACAGGTAACGGACAGGCGCAGAGAACATATGAACGAGACGGGTGAACGGGAAGAAGACAAAAATCATCAGCCCGAGCAAGATATGTGCTTTGAACAGGACATTGACGTTGGCAAGGTAGTCTGCCGCGCCCGGCTGAAAATAGACAATGCTCTGCGCCCAGTTCATCAGCAGGACCATTTCTTCGCCGTCCATATGCTGCAGCGAGACGAAGATGGTCGCAAGGCCCAGGGCAGCCTGCGCCAGCAACAGCACGAGAATGCCCGTATCGGCGAAAGTTGAATTGGCGCGAATGCGTGGATCAAACAGCCGCCGATGCAGCAGCATTGCGCCGCCGATAACCGCCATCAGACCCGCAACGCCGCCGATCGACACAGCCATGATCTGCTTGGCGGTATGGCTAATTCCCAACGTATCAAAAATGATGATGGGGGTCAGGAGTCCGCCAAGATGGCCGACAAAAATGATCAGCACGCCGAGATGAAACAGCACCGAACCGATTACAAACTGGCGTCGGCGCAGCAACTGGCTGGACTTCGACTTCCAGCTGAACGGGTCATGGTCGTAACGGATGATCGAACCGAGAACCATAACGGTGATGGCGATATAGGGGAAAACGCCGAAGAGAAAGGTGGACATCGGTATCTCCTGATCAATCAGCGGGTGTTGCGGTGGCGCGCGGATCCATGCGTGCGAGCATGTCACGGCTCACCGGACAGCCGGCGTTGGGGTCCGGGCCAAAGGTCACCTGCGCTTCTTCCCAGACAGCATCGAGCGCAGCGAGATCTTCAGGGTCGTCATCTTCGACCTGCTGAAGCTCGGCTGATTGGTCCAGCCTGGAAGCGCAGAGTGCAACAAGCGCGGACATCACTGCGGCATAGGCCGGTTCGCGCCGTTCCAGCCGTTCAGCAAGCGCAGCGATGATGTAGCCGGCATCGGTCAGGATCGCACGCGCCTCGTCCAGCGGCCGGGTCGACATGAACTCAAGCAATACCGGCAGATGGTCCGGCAGCTCCGTGCCTGCAAGATCGAAACCCGCCGCACGGTAAGTTTCCAGCAGATCAACCATCGCACCACCCCGGTCCCGGCTCTCGCCATGAACATGCTCGAACAGATTGAGCGATAGCGTCCGCGAGCGGTCAAACAGCAGCACATAGCGTTCCTGAAGATCGTAGAGATCGTCATTGGCCAGTTGATGCAGAAGCGGCGTCAGCGCCTTGCGGGCAGGCAATCCGATTAGCCCTTCCTGATCCAGCACCGAGCCGATGGCCGGGATCGCCTCCACCAGTTCAACAGTCGGATAGGTCAGCAGCAGTGAAAGCGCCTTGAAGGTTTTCATGCAATGAACTCCTGCGGGCTGCGGAACTTCTTGCCGCCGAACATCGAGCCGCTATTGCCCGACGAGCAGCCATTGCCGTCAGTAAAGCCGCAGCCGCCGCGCAGGTCATACGCGTCCTCGACCAGTTCGCGGTGCGTCGTCGGGATGACAAAGCGGTCCTCGTAATTGGCTATTGCAAGCAGCTTGTACATTTCGTCAATCTGAAGCGGCGTCAGGCCGACACGCTTGGCGGCGCCCAGATTGACCACGCCATCAACGGTTTTCGACCGCATGTAGGAACGCATCGCCAACATCCGCTCCAACGCCTGTGCAACCGGAGCTTCGTCTCCCGCTGTCAGCATGTTCGCCAGATAGCGCAGCGGAATGCGCAGGCTGCGCACGTCGGGCATATCGTCCTGTGCGGAGATCTTTCCGGCTTCGGCGGCGTTCTGGATCGGCGACAGCGGCGGCACGTACCAGACCATCGGCAGCGTGCGATATTCCGGATGCAGCGGGAAGGCGATCTTCCATTCCATCGCCATTTTCCAGATCGGCGAGTTCTGTGCGCCAATAATCCAGTCTTCCGGGATGCCCTCCTTGCGCGCAGCCGCAATCACTTCCGGATCATTTGGATCCAGGAAAACACCAAGCTGGGCGTCGTAGAGGTCCTTTTCCTGCTCGACTGAAGCGGCTTCGGCAATCCGGTCGGCATCATAGAGCATGACGCCCAGATAACGGATGCGGCCGACACAGGTTTCGGAGCACACCGTCGGCATGCCGGACTCCAGGCGCGGATAGCAGAGTGTGCATTTCTCGGATTTGCCGCTCGACCAGTTGTAGTAGATCCTCTTGTAAGGGCAGCCTGAGACGCACATGCGCCAGCCGCGGCACTTTTCCTGATCAATCAGGACCACGCCATCATCCTCGCGCTTGTAGATCGCGCCTGATGGGCAGGAGGCGACACAGGCCGGGTTGAGGCAATGCTCGCACAACCGCGGCAGATACATCATGAACGTGTTTTCGTATTCGCCGTAAATATCCTTCTGGATACCCTCGAAATTGTAGTCCTGCGAACGCTTGGCGAATTCGCCACCGAGAATTTCCTCCCAGTTTGGACCCCATTCAATCTTCTCGATCCGCTCTCCCGAAACCAGTGAGCGAGGCCGCGCGGTCGGGAACGCCTGTGATTCTGGCGCCGATTGCAGATGGTCATAGTCGAAGGTGAACGGCTCGTAGAAATCGTCGATTTCAGGCAGGTCAGGATTGGCAAATATCTTCGCCAGGATGCGCCATTTGCCGCCCTGTTTGGGTTGCAATGCGCCCGAACGTAAACGCGTCCAGCCACCATTCCAGCGCTTCTGGTTTTCCCAGTCCTTGGGGTAGCCAATGCCAGGCTTGGTCTCCACATTGTTGAACCACGCGTATTCGACGCCTTCGCGGCTGGTCCAGACATTCTTGCAGGTGACTGAACACGTATGACAGCCGATGCATTTGTCCAGATTCAGCACCATGCCAATTTGCGCACGAACTCTCATTCCGCTGCCTCCGTGTGGGTTGCGGGTGCTTCATTCAATGGCCGATCCAGCCAATCCACCTTGTCCATCTTACGTACGATGACGAATTCATCGCGGTTCGAGCCGACCGTTCCGTAGTAATTGAAGCCGTAGCTCAGCTGGCCGTAGCCGCCGATCATGTGTGTAGGCTTCAGGATCGTCCGGGTGACCGAGTTATGAATGCCGCCGCGTTTGCCGGTAATCTGGCTGCCGGGCGTATTCACGATCTTTTCCTGCGCATGATACATGAACAGCGTGCCTTCCTTCATACGTTGGCTGACCACCGCGCGGGCGGTGATGACGCCATTGCTGTTGAAGACCTCGACCCAGTCATTGTCGACCAGACCGGCCTTGCGCGCATCGATCTCCGACATCCAGACAACAGGGCCGCCGCGATTGAGGGTCAGCATCAGCAAGTTGTCGGAATAGGTCGAGTGGATGCCCCATTTCTGGTGTGGCGTGATGAAATTCAGCACCACATGCTTCTCGCCGGTTGCGAGCGACTTTTTGGCCGCAGTTCCGACCGTCTTCAGGTCTACCGGCGGCCGCCAGGTGACGAAAGCTTCGCCAAACGCGCGCATCCATTCATGATCCTGATAGAGCTGCTGTCGACCGGTGACGGTGCGCCAGGGGATCAGTTCATGAACATTGGTCCAGCCGGCATTGTAGCAAACCTCTTCGCTTTCAATGCCCGACCATGTGGGACTGCTGATGATTTTTCGCGGCTGCGCAGCAATGTCGCGAAAGCGGATTTTCTCGTCTTCCTTCACCTCGGCGAGATGCTTGTGATCGAGACCCGTGGCCCGTCCGAGGGCCTCCCAGGCTTTCACCGCCACTTCACCATTGGTTTCTGGCGCCAGCATCAAGACGACCTCAGCGGCGTCGATTGCGGTATCGATGCGGGCCATTCCCTTGGTTGGACCGTCTTCGACGACTGCGCCATTCAACTCCCGAAGGTGATGAACCTCCGTCTTGGTGTCCCAACTGATGCCCTTGCCGCCATTACCGATCTTTTCCATCAACGGGCCGAGCGCGGTAAAACGCTTGTAGAGATTGGGATAATCACGCTCGATGGCGATGTAGGCCGGCGCAGTCTTCCCGGGGATCAGCTCGCATTCGCCGCGTTTCCAGTCTTTGACGGCGTCCTGGGCGATCTCGCCGGGGCTGTCGTGCTGCAAGGGCAACTGGACAACATCGGTTTCGACCCCGAGTACACCGGGCGCGATTTCCGAAAACTTCTTCGCGATAGACTTGAAGATTTCCCAATCAGTGCGCGACTGGTAGGCCGGGTCTACTGCCGCCTGCAGCGGATGGATGAAGGGATGCATGTCGGACGTGTTCATGTCGTCCTTTTCGTACCAACTGGCCGTTGGCAGGACGATGTCGGCATAGACGGCCGTCGTCGACATACGGAAGTCGATCGTCACCAGCAGATCGAGTTTGCCCTGCGGGGCATCGTCGTGCCAGACAGCTTCGATCGGTTTCTGCCGGCCTTCCTCGCCAAGATCCTTGCCCTGAACGCCGTGATCGGTTCCCAACAGATGCTTGAGGAAATACTCATGCCCCTTGCCGGATGATCCGAGCAGGTTCGAGCGCCAGACATAGAGGTTGCGCGGCCAGTTTTCCGGCGCATCCGGGTCTTCGCAGGACATCTGCAATTCCCCAGACTTCAAACGCTTGGCCACATAGTCCTTGACGTCGACGCCAGCGGCCTTCGCCGCCTTCCCGACGGTCAGCGGGTTGGTTTTCAACTGTGGTGCTGACGGCAGCCAGCCCATGCGCTCGGCGCGGATATTGTAGTCAATGATTGAAAGCTTGTTCCAATCTCCCTCGGGCGCCGTCGGCGACAGGATCTCTGCGGAGCTGACAGTTTCATAACGCCACTGGTCGGTGTGGGCGTACCAAGCCGAGGTTGAATTCATGTGGCGAGGCGGACGCGCCCAGTCGAGCGCAAAGGCGAGCGCCGTCCAGCCGGTCTGCGGACGCAGCTTTTCCTGCCCGACATAGTGGGCCCAGCCGCCACCGGACTGTCCGACACAACCGCACATCACCAGCATGTTGATGACTGTGCGGTAGTTCATATCCATGTGGAACCAGTGGTTCATCGCCGCGCCGATGATGACCATCGACCTGCCTTTGGTCTTCTCGGCATTGGCGGCGAACTCGCGCGCGACCTGAACGATCTTGTCCCGCCGAACCCCTGTAATACGCTCGGCCCAGGCCGGCGTGAACGGGACGTCAGCATCGTAGTCCTTGGCGACGTTTTCGCCGCCAAAGCCGCGGTCGAGGCTGTAGTTGGCGCAAAGCAGGTCGAACACCGTTGCGACAAGCGCCTCCTCGCCGCCGGCCAACTTGATCTTCTTGACGGGCACCTTGCGCGTCAGGATTTCGCCGCGATCATCGACCTCGAAGCCGTTTGTCGCCGCACCCCCGAAGAAGGGGAAGTCGACACTTGCGACCTGGTCGTGGTCGGCCTTGGCCGCGAAGCTCATCTTGAGATGAATTTCGTCTTTCGCCGCCTTCTCCTCCAGGTTCCATTTGCCGGTTTCACCCCACCGGAAGCCTATGGAGCCATTGGGCACCACGATCTTGCCAGACCTTTCGTCAAGGCCGACCGTCTTCCATTCGGGATTGTTCTTTTCGCCTAGAGACCGGGTAAAATCGGCAGCGCGCAACTGTCTGCCGGGAACCAGCCGATCACCCTGCCGGTCCAGACGCACCAGCATCGGCATGTCTGAATATTTGCGGCAGTAGTCGAGGAAATACGGCGTCTGCCGGTCAAGGTGGAATTCGCGCAGGATAACATGCCCGAACGCCATGCCGAGCGCCGCATCCGTTCCCTGTTTGGCGTTGAGCCATATGTCTGAAAACTTCGCCGCTTCCGAGTAGTCGGGGCAGATGACCGCGCTCTTGGTCCCCTTGTAGCGAACTTCTGTATAGAAATGCGCATCCGGCGTTCGCGTCTGCGGCACGTTGGAGCCCCAGAGCAAGAGATAGCCGGCATTGTACCAGTCAGCGGACTCGGGCACGTCCGTCTGCTCACCCCAGGTTTGGGGGCTCGACGGCGGCAGGTCGCAATACCAGTCGTAGAAAGACATGCAGGTGCCGCCCAGCAGCGACAGATAGCGTGTGCCGGCCGCGTACGAGACCATCGACATTGCAGGGATTGGCGAGAAGCCAAATACGCGGTCAGGACCGTATTTGCGGGTCGTGTAGGCGTTTGCGGCGGCGGTGATTTCCGTCGCTTCCTCCCAGCTGGCGCGCACAAATCCGCCCTTGCCACGAATGCGCGTGTAGCTGGCGCGCGCAGCCGGATCATCCTGGATCGAAGTCCAGGCTTCGACCGGGTTCATCGTCTTGCGCTTTTCACGCCACAGCCGCATCAGGCGGCCGCGCACCAGCGGTGTCTTCACGCGGTTGGCGCTATAGAGATACCAACTGTACGACGCGCCGCGCGCGCAGCCCCGCGGTTCATGGTTTGGCAGATCTGGGCGGGTGCGCGGATAGTCGGTCTGCTGCGTTTCCCAGGTTACGATGCCTGATTTGACATAGATCTTCCAAGAGCAGGAACCCGTGCAATTGACGCCATGAGTCGAGCGCACGATCTTGTCGTGCTGCCAGCGGTGGCGGTACACGTCTTCCCAATCGCGACTTTCTACTGTCGTCTGGCCATGCCCTTCCGCAAAAGTATCCTTGCGGAGCGATGACAGGAAATTCATTCGGTCGAGAAGATGGCTCATGGCTGTCTCCGTGCTGCTAGTTCAAGCGGGTTGTGCGGCTGGAGCAGCCACACGGCGATGTTCGATGTCGTAGAGAAGGCCGCCTGGACGGGTGTAGAATATCCAGGTGACGGCGAGGCACAGCACATAGAAGGCAAGGAACAGCCAGAGCGCGCCAACCGCCGAACCGGTCATGGCGATGGAGCTGCCATAGGCCTTCGGAATGAAGAAGCCGCCATAGGCGCCGATTGCGCTGGTGAAAGCGATGATCGCCGCTGACTCGCGTTCAGACTGGCGGCGGCGGTCGTCTGGTCCAAGGTTGGGAGCCAGACGATCCGTTTCCTTGCGCATGATCGCCGGTATCATCTGGAACGTCGAGGCATTGCCGACGCCAGTGAAGAAGAACAGCCCCATGAACCCGGCGAAGAAGCCGTAGAACGATTGCGCTTGCAGCGATGTGATCACCGCGAAGACACAGGCAATCATGCCCACGAAAACCCAGAACGTGACACGTCCGCCACCCATCCTGTCGGAGAGCCAGCCGGTGCCTGCGCGGCTGAGAGCGCCAACAAGCGGCCCCAGGAATACGTATTGCAATGCGCTGACATCGGGAAACGCGAGCTTGATCAGTAGCGGGAAGCCCGCCGAATAGCCGATGAAGCTGCCGAAGGTGCCGATATAGAGCACGCACATCAGCCAGTTGTGCTTGCGCGTGAAGATCACAGCCTGCTCGCGGAAGCTCGCCTTGGCGTCAGCGATGTCGTTCATGCCGAGCCAGGCCGAAACCGTGGAGGCCAATATGAAAGGCACCCAGATGAAGCCCGCATTCTGCATCCACAGCAGCGAACCATCCGGCAGCTGCTGCGACGGACCGCCCAGCGCACCGAATACGCCGGCCGTGATCACCAATGGCACCAGGAACTGCATCACTGACACGCCAAGATTGCCCAGGCCGGCATTCAGCGCCAAGGCGTTGCCCTTTTCGGAACGCGGGAAGAAGAAGCTGATATTGGCCATCGACGAGGCAAAGTTGCCGCCGCCCAGACCGCAAAGCAGGGCGAGAACCACAAAGATCAGATAGGGCGTCGTCGGATCCTGAACGGCGTACCCGATACCGATGGCCGGCGCCAGCAAAGACGCGGTGGACAAGGTTGTCCACAACCGCCCGCCGAAGATGGGCACCATGAAACTGTAGAAGATGCGCAGGGTCGCTCCCGACAGTGCAGGCAGCGCCGCCAGCCAGAAAAGCTGATCCTCGGTGAAATTGAAGCCGATTGCAGGCAAGCGGGCGATGACCACTGACCAGACCATCCAGACCGCGAAGGCAAGCAAGAGAGCCGGGATTGAAATCCAGAGATTGCGCCGGGCGATACGGCGGCCTCTTTCGGCCCAGAACTGCGTATCTTCAGGACGCCAGTCATCAATGAGGTGCGGCATGACCGTGCGTTCAGGATCATGCACCTCCTTCAATTCAGGGAACGAAGGCAACCGGTCAAGCGCGGCTCCATGCGCCTGGCGCTCCATCATCCGGATCGACATATGCATCCAGGTCAGCGAGACCAGAACAATCAGGAAGAGCAGCACGAATGCCGATGTCCAGATGCCGGTAATGTCAAGCAGCACGCCAAACGTGATCGGCAGGATGAAGCCGCCCAGACCGCCGATCATGCCGACAAGGCCGCCGACGGCGCCGACATGTTTGGGATAATAGACAGGAATGTGCCGGAACACGGCGGCCTTGCCGAGGCTCATGAAAAAGCCAAGCGCGAAGGTTGTGGCAACGAAAGGCCAGAGATCCATTTCGGTCGAGAAGGAGATCGGGCCGTCCTTGCCGCGGATCACATAATCCGTCGGCGGATAGGACAGCATCAAGAGCAATACGAGCGAGAACCCGAAGGTCCAGTACATGACCGTTCGCGCGCCGAAGCGGTCGGACAAGACGCCGCCATAGGCCCGGAAAATACTGGCCGACAGACTGAAGCTCGCCGCGGCCATACCGGCAGTGCGGATATCGACGCTGTAGACTTGCACCAGATAGTTTGGCAGCCAGAGCGCCAGCGCCACGAACCCGCCGAAAACGAAGAAGTAATAGAGAGAAAAGCGCCAAACCTGGAGATTTCTGAGGGGCGCGAACTGTTCGGCGAGGCTGGGTGCTTTGACGCCTCTGGCCCGGCGGTCAGCAAAATCCGGGTCGTCCTTGGCGACAAAATAGAAGAGCACACCCATCGCGACAATCACAGCCGCCCAGATTTCTGCCACACCCTGCCATCCCAATGCGATCATGACGAAAGGAGCGAGAAATTTCGTCACAGCCGCGCCGACATTTCCCATGCCAAAAATGCCCAGCGCCGTCCCCTGCTTGGATTGCGGGAACCATTTTGAGACATAGGCAACGCCAATGATGAAGGAGCCGCCTGCCAGACCGACGCCCAAAGCAGCGATCAGAAACGTGGCGTAGGAATTTGCCCAGGTCAGCGCGAAAGTGGCTGCGCCTGTCAGGATCATCTGGACTGAAAAAACCAGCCTCCCGCCATAGCGCTCAGTCCAGACGCCGAGGATCAGCCGGCTGAGCGAACCGGTGAGCACCGGTGTTGCGATCAACAGTCCGTACTCGAATTCGGAAAGCCCGAGCTCTTTCTTGATCGAAAGCCCGATAATTGAAAATATCGTCCAGACAGCGAAGCATAATGTGAATGCAATCGTGCTCAGCCACAGCGCACGCTGTTGGTCTTGCCGGCCGGGCGTCGGTTGGTTGGTCATATGCTCGCCTCCACAGGCTGGCTCCGATTCTGAGATCGGTCGTTGTGGACCCTGAGAAGCACACCTGACGGCGAGGTTCTTTGTTGAAGATCAAGGATGAGGAAACATTTGATGCGCCGTCGTTCTCAGGATGGCCTGTCACAAATGGGAACACGAACGGTCACGACGGCATGAATGCCCCGTGCGCCAGAGGAGCGTTCTGCGTTTTCGGCGCGTCATTTCGATTGTTTGGCAGTCCTGCTGGATGTCCCCGGCGCCTGGCGTGCATTCTCAGCCTGCGCGGCCAAGAGGAGATAATTGCCGGGCGCGACAATCCTGTTCGGGATTGAATTGATTCATGTGATGGGCAAACGACAGGCGAGAAACGCCTGCGTTCTGGCGCCATCTCTCGCGGGGCAACTCCAGACCATCACTGCAAAACCCTTGCCATCCGGGCCGTTCGGCAGATGCCACGGAACCTAAGGGAGACCCCCTATATCGACAATCGCACCAGGTCGTTAACCTGATCCTCATTTTCAGTGATGTGACCGATGCAGCATTTTGTGTCGATCAACCGATGTGTTTCGGTGTTGAACTCGGTAAGGGAGGAGAAGGCAATTTTGGAATTTGCGCGCATTTTGGAGCTGGAGCATGTCGCGCGGGTCGCTCCAAAACACTCGACGGCAGCATGATCCGCTCAGGAAAAGACGCTGCCGGACCGTCTCGCGGCCCCAAGCGCCAGGCAGGACCCAGCGCCGAAATTACGACTGAAACAATAGCTGCCGCCGAAAAACTGTTTGGAGCAGAGTATTCTCCATCAGAGCGGGCGCAAATGCTTGGCAATCTGGAAGGCCAGATATTGTCTGCGCATGCGCGCAGGGCAGTTGCCTTTGCCAACGATCTGCCGACGGCCAGCCGCTTCGACCCACGGCTTCCCGGCTTCTCCATGCCGGGCCGGAACGGCGTCACCGCCAGCCAATCCTCAATGCCGCTTCCTGAAAGCGATGATGACATTGCTTTTGCCACCTTGCCGGAACTGGGAGCCTGGATTCGAACGGGCGAACTCAGCAGCCGCCGCCTGACCCAGATCTATCTCGACAGAATATCCAGGTTCGATCCCCTTCTGGAGTGTTTCGCCACCGTAACAGGCGAACTTGCGCTGGCTGAAGCCGACGCAATGGACGCGCTGACGCGCGCCGGCGTCAACCTTGGCCCGCTGCACGGCCTGCCCTACGGGCTCAAGGATCTCTTCGACACCAAAGGCATCGTCACCGGATGGGGAGCCGAGCCATATCGCGACCGCGTTCCTGACCGGGATGCGGCCGTCGTTACCCGTTTGCGGGCGGCGGGCGCGATCCTGATCGGCAAGACAAGCGTCGGCGCATTGGCCTACGGCGATATCTGGTATGGCGGCCGCACTCGCAATCCATGGAACCTCGACGAAGGAAGCAGCGGTTCCAGCGCAGGCTCGGCATCGGCTGCCGGGGCTGGTCTTTGCGCATTCGCCATTGGCACCGAAACGCTCGGCTCGATCACATCGCCGGCCGACCGGTGCGGCGCGACCGGACTGCGTCCGACATTTGGCCGCGTTTCGCGCTCCGGCGTCATGGCGTTGTGCTGGTCGCTCGACAAGGTTGGACCGATCTGCCGGGGAGCGGAAGATTGTGCCCTCGTTCTCGCTGCAATCAATGGCGGCGATGCGGCAGATCGTTTCAGTATCGACGCGCCGTTCCATTTCGATGCGGCAGGCGCAATTGACGGCTTGCGGATTGGCTGGCTGCCCAAGGCTTTCGAAGACGGAGCTGACGACGTGGATCGCGCGGCGCTTGAAGCTGTGCGCAGCCTGAATCTGCCGCTTGTCGAGGCGCATCTCGAAGATCTTCCTTATGCGTCGTTGCTCAACATTCTCTACGCGGAGGCTGCCGCCTCTTTTGAAGAGCTGACACTGTCGGACCGCGACGACCTTCTTGCCTGGCAGGACGATGCCGCGTGGCCCAACAGTTTTCGCAAGGCGCGGTTCATGTCGGCGGTTGACCATGTTCAACTTGACCGGCTGCGTTATCGCGCGATGCTGGCAATGCAGCGCATGTTTGAAGACATTGACGTTTTGATCGGCCCGCTCGGCTCTGGGCCGATGATGATCACCAGCAATTTCACCGGCCACCCCTGCCTGCATATCCGCGCGGGATTTGCCGATCTTCCCAATCGCAGCGGCGGCGCGCTGCGCAACGGAAAGCTGATGCTGGGCCAGACAGCAGGCGGGCAGAAGCGGCGCGTGCCGAAGGGCATTTCACTTTGGGGCCGGCTCTTTGAAGAGGGGCGGCTTGTCAATTTAGGCATGGCCCTTGAAGCCAAGCTTGGCGTGGCAAAACAGCGGCCCATCCTACAGGCGTGAGCTACTTGGAAGTTTGAGAATAGACAGTTGCAAAAGGGGAATATCATGAAGCGAAGAGATTTTCTGAAGACGACGACAGCGATCGGCGGGCTGATGGTTCTTGGAACGGTTTTGCCAGCCATTGCGCAAGGTGAACCGGTAAAGGGCGGCACGCTTATCTGGGGTCATTCCGAGACAACGCAGAATCTGGACATGCACCAGAACAGCACTGCATCGACAGCTCGCGTCCTGCAAAATGTGCACAACACGCTGGTCACGCCTGACGCAAACCTCGAAATCGCGCCTATGCTGGCAGAAAGCTTTGAGGTCAGCGCCGACGGGCTTACCTACACCTTCAAGCTGCGGCCCGGGGTCAAGTTCCACGATGGCTCGGACATGACGTCGGCGGACGTGAAATATTCCTTCGAACGGGCAAAGAACCCGGAAACCAAGGCTATCAGCTCGGATGCGTTTGCAGCAGTGCAGACGATCGAGACACCCGATGATCTCACCGTCATCGTGAAGATGTCCGAGATATACGCACCATTCCTGAGCCGCATCGCCGAGAACGGCGCCGGCGTCATCATGCCGGAAGGGTCGGGCGACAAGCAGGGTGAAACGCCGATCGGCGCTGGCCCGTTCAAGTTCGTCAGCCGTGAGTTCGGCAACAAGGTTGAACTCGCGCGCTTTGACGACTACTGGAACGGTCCGGCCTATCTCGACGGCATCGTCGCGCGTGAAGTGCCTGAGCCGACAGTGCGCCTGACGGCGCTGCGCACCGGCGAAGTTCATCTCATTAATGACATTCCGGCGGACCGGATCGAAGAGATCGAGGGCAATGCCGATCTGCAGGTTGTGAAGTGGTTCCCTCTCAATTGGGACTTCATCAACCTCAATCATGACTTCGCGCCTTTCGCCGACCCGCGCGTGCGCCAGGCCTTCGATCACATCATTGACAAGGAAGCTCTGCTTCAGGGCGCGCTTTGGGGGCAAGGTCAGGTGACGGCTTCGCCGAGCTATCCGACATCGGCTTCCTACAACAAGGATCTGGTTCAGAGGCCGCAGGATTTCGAGAAGGCTCTTGCCCTCCTCACCGAAGCAGGCATCAAGCCGGGCGACCTGAAGATCACCTTCAAGGTCACGACCAACTATCCATACCACGTGGAAGCAGCCCAGATTCTGCTTGAGTGGTTCCGCGCCGTTGGCATCAACATGACAATCGAACAGCTTACCTGGGCTGACTGGCTGCAACAGGTCGCGGTGCAGAAGAACTATCAGATGACCATCGCCAACTTCTTCACGCTGTGGGAATCCGACTATCTCTATTATCGCCTGTGGAATTCGACCGGAAAATTCAACTATCGCAACATCAAGGATCCGGTGCTGGATGAGTTGACCGAGAAGGGACGCCGCGTCGTGGACCCGGCCGAAAGGGCACAGGTCTACAAGGCGGTCCAGCAGCAGATATTCGATGAGGCGCACGACATTCTTTTGTGGTTCCGCAATGGCAGCATAGGCGCACAGAAGAAGGTGGGCGGTCTCGACACCGTCGTTCACCCCAATGGATCGAACCTGAACTTCCACAAGGTCTGGCTGGGCAACTGATCTTGCACGACGTCCGCTGCGGAGAACGCCGTCTCCGCAGCGTCGTCACAACAGGGGTCCGGATCGGGGTTACGCATGTCTTACATTCTTAGGCGTCTGGTTTCGATGGCGGTGACGCTGTTTTTCATCACCATCATTACCTTTGGCCTGACCAACATCCTCCCAGGCGATGTGGCGCTGATGATCATGGGCACGAACGCCAGCGACGTCGCCCTCGAACAGATGCGGCAAAGCCTCGGGCTGAATGATCCATTGATCCTTCAGTACGGGCGATGGATTCTGGGGATGCTGTCCGGTGATTGGGGCGTGTCGCTTGTCTTCAAGCAAGAGATCGGCCCGCTTCTGTTGCAGAAAATCACTGCAAGCGCCCTCATTGTTGTGATGTCGATGACCATTGCGCTGTCGCTGGCCATTCCGCTTGGCGTATGGGCGGCGGTCTATCGCAATCGCTGGCAGGACACGGCCAGCAGCACGACGGCGCTCATCGGGGTCAGCCTGCCAGACTTTTTCTGGGGCATCATGCTGATCCTGCTGTTTTCACGCGGACTAGGCTGGTTGCCCTCGTCGGGATTTGTGTCGCCGCAGGAGGATTTTTTCGGCGCAATCCGCCATGCATTCCTTCCATCGCTGGCGCTCGGGCTTGGCCTCATGGCGCATCTCACCCGCATGACGCGGGCGACAATGACCGGCATTCTCAATCAGGAGTTCATCCGTGTCGCTCGCGCGAAAGGATTAGGTGAGCGGGTTGTCATTTGGCGCTATGCCCTTGCCAATGCAATCGGACCAGTCATCACCGTCGCTGGGCTTCAGGTTGGATATCTCTTCGGCTCGATCATCGTGGTCGAGAGCCTGTTCAACTACACCGGCATGGGTTGGCTCACCTATCAGGCGCTTCTCAACCGCGACATCCCGTTGATCCAGGCGACGCTCTTTGTCATCGCCGCTTTCGTCATGCTGGCCAATCTTGTTGTCGATTTGCTTTATCCGATCTTCGATCCAAGGATCCGCCTCACGTGACCCTTCCCAGGCAACTTACCTCCACCAAGGCGCTGATCGGTTTCACGCTCGTTTTCGGCATTCTGTTGATCGCCATTTTTGCTCCGCTTGTGATCCCCGCAGACTATGCAACACGCATGGACATGCGCGCACGGCTTGCGCCTCCATCGATGGCCCACTGGTTTGGCACGGACCAACTAGGCCGCGATCTGTTCTACCGTGTGCTTCTCGGCGCGCGAACATCGATTGTTATCGCAACGTCGGCGGTGTTGATGTCGATCGTGATCGGGCTGCCGCTTGGCCTTGTTTCAGGTTTTTTCGGCGGCCGGCTCGACAATGTTCTGATGCGCATTGTCGACACGCTTCTCGCGTTTCCTGCACTGCTCTTCGCATTGACCATCAGTGCAATCCTGGGCCCAAGCTTTGCCAATACCATTCTTGCGATTGGCATCGCGTTTACCCCCTTCCTCGCCCGGATCATCCGGGGCGAGGCGATGCGTGTGGCGCAATTGCCTTATGTCGAAGCCGCGCGATCGGCCGGCGCCAGCAATTTCAGGCTGATCGTTTGGCATGTTCTTCCCAACATCATGCCGCCTGTGATCGTGCAATGCACCATCAGCCTGGCATTTGCGATCCTCGCCGAAGCCGGACTTTCGTTCCTGGGGCTTGGCACCCAGCCGCCAGAAGCCTCCTGGGGGCTCATGATCCAGGCTTCGCGCGACTATCTGGACCGCGCTCCCTGGACGGCGCTCGTGCCAGGCGGAGCGGTGGCGCTTTCGGTTCTCGGATTGAATATGCTCGGCGATGCGCTGCGCGACGCGCTTGACCCACGGTCGAAATAGGGAGCCGGAGATGATCGATACCGCTGTCGCAGAAGCCAGCCAGCCAGTCGTCGCCGTTGAGGGGCTCAGGGTCGAATTCGACACTGACGATGGCGTTGTGGTTGGCGTCAAGGATGTCAGTTTTCGGGTCGCCCCTGGCGAAACGGTTTGCGTTGTCGGCGAATCGGGCTCCGGAAAATCGGTCACCTCCCTGTCGCTGATGCGGCTGGTCGAGTTTGGCGGCGGCCGCATCACCGAAGGGCGCTTGTTGCTGACAAGACCGGACGACACGGTTCTTGACCTTGTCGAAGCTGACACGGGCGTCATGCAGAACATTCGCGGCAATGAGATCGGCATGATCTTTCAGGAACCCATGACGTCCCTGAACCCGGTGTTCACCATCGAAAGACAGCTGACGGACGGCTTGCGCGTTCATCGCGGGCTTGACGCGGCGGCCGCCCGTAAACGCGCCGTCGAGCTGATGCAGGAAGTGCGTATTCCCGAGCCGGAAAAACGCCTCAGCCAGTATCCGCATGAATTGTCGGGCGGCATGCGCCAGCGTGTCATGATCGCGATGGCGATGGCGTGCCGGCCAAGACTTCTGATCGCTGATGAGCCGACAACAGCTCTCGACGTGACGATCCAGGCGGAAATCCTCGCACTTATTGACCGGTTAAAGACCGAGAATGGCATGGCGGTGCTGTTCATCACCCATGACATGGCGGTGGTGGCGCAGATGGCCGATCGCGTGGTTGTGATGTTCCGCGGCGACATTGTTGAACAAGGGCCGGTCGAAGAAATATTTGCCGCACCAAAAGAAGAATACACCCGTGCTCTTCTGGCGGCAGTGCCTCGTCTTGGCGACATGCGCGGCAAGGCGGCTCCCGAGCCGCTGCGTATTCCAGGCGCTGCCGAAGTTGCAATCAAACCCGCCAAGACGCTGCCCGCCGAGTCCGGACCACTGCTCGAAGTGCGCAATCTGGTCACGCAATTTCCAATTCGCGGCGGCATCTTTCAGCGCCACGTCGCCAATGTTCATGCCGTCGAGAACGTCTCGTTCACGCTTGCACGAGGTGAAACCATGGCGCTCGTCGGCGAGTCCGGCTGTGGTAAATCCACTTGCGGCCGCTCGATCCTCCGGCTGATCGAGCCGACGTCCGGCGAGGTGAAACTGGAAGGCCGCGATTTGTCCGAACTGGACGATGCTGCACTACGTGCTGCGCGGCGCAACATGCAGATGGTTTTCCAGGATCCTTTCGCATCGCTCAACCCATTCATGCGGCTGAAAGCGCAGGTCGCCGAGCCGCTGACGAATTTTGGCCTGGCGCGCGGCGCCAAGGCAGACGAGCTCATCGCCGAATTGTTTGAACGCGTCGAACTCCCGCTCGAATTCATGCGGCGCTTTCCCCATGAGCTTTCCGGCGGCCAGCGCCAGCGCGTGGCCATTGCCCGGGCGCTCGCCGTCAACCCGAAGCTGATCGTTGCTGACGAAGCGGTGTCGGCGCTTGACGTTTCAGTCCAGGCGCAGGTCCTGAACCTGATGATGTCGCTTCAGGAGGAGCGCGGACTGTCGTATCTCTTTATCAGCCACGATATGGCGGTGGTCGAGCGCGTATCGCACCGGGTGGGCGTCATGTATCTGGGCCGTCTGGTCGAACTGGGAAGCCGGGCTCAGGTGTTCGAGAACCCCCAGCATGACTATACGCAAAAGCTCATGTCGGCTGTTCCAATTGCCGACCCGCGCCGCCGGAACAAGGGCGACGGACGCCCCTTCCGGCCGCTTCCTTCACCCATTCATCCTGTCGGCTACAAGCCGCCGCCAGGGGAATTTGTCGAAGTCGAGCCCGGCCATTTTGTGCTGAAACTGGACGACTAGAACCTCGCGCACGGTTGCAGCAGCGCACAAGACAATTATCGTCGACGGAATGCATGCGGCGATTGAAGTGGTCTTGTTCGTCACGACGACCCACCACCGCCGGCGGGAAATGGACCACCCAATCGTTCCAGCCGGTTCACAGCCGCATCATTCGAACCGGCGGATGATCATCACCGGCCCTTGGTTCTGCTGAACACGACTTCCCCGATTGCAATGATGCAGCCACAGATCGCCATAAGAACGATGGAGATCACTGCCGCAGATGGCAGATCCGTACCGGTCTCCGAAATCTTGCTGTAGAGGATCAATGGCAGGATGTTCACCTGGGTGCCCACCAGCGCCAATGCGGTGCCGTAAGCACCGACCGCAACCGCCGAAGTGAGACAGAATGCGGCCACGAGCGACGGCATGATCTGAGGCACAAGCACATCGAATAGGACGCGAAAAGCATTGGCGCCCAGCGAGCGCGCTGCACGCAGCTGGACCACATCAAAATTGCGAACCGCCGGCAGCACGATCAGGACGACACGCGGCACCAGATAATAGGAATAGGCGAGGCATAACCCCAATGGCGAGAAGATAAATCCGCCAACCACAGCTGGATCGAAACCTGCACGGGCAAGCAGCAGCGTTACGAAGCCCGCGCGCCCGAGAAGGAGGATAAAGCCGTAAGCAACGATCAGCCCCGAGAATGTCAGCGGGAGCGAGATCGCGATCAGCAGCGAGGTGCGCATGCGTGGCGACAGGCGAGCCAGCGCGATGGCGACAGGAACGCCCACCAGCAGCGAAAGCGTGGGCGCGGCCAGGCCGAGAACGATACTGCCCCGGAGACCATTCCAGAACACCGGGTCGTTCCAAACCCGCCCGAATGCCGAGCCGCCGTCGCTCATCGCTTCGATCAGAACAACAGCAAGAGGCAGGAGAAAGAACAGCAGGAATATCATCGCCCCAGGCAGGGCGAAGGATGCCATCACAGTGGGAGGTGTCCGGGCTGACATCGCTGCTCAATCTCCTGCAAGAGGCCCGCGGACGCGGTTGCCGCGGGCCTGGTTCGACTATTGGCCGAGGACTGCCTTGGACCAGCCCGTATCGATCTCTGCCTTCTTGGCTGTGGCCTTGACGATGTCGATGGGCACGAGTTGCGGTGCGTCCGGGAGTTTGTCAGCCACTGTCTCAGGCAGTTTGATGCCCGGGACGGATGGCCGCACAAAGCCCTCGGCAAAAATGCCCTGGCCCTTTTCGGTCATGATGAAGTTCAGCCAAAGCTTGCCGCCGTTCGGATTCGGGCCATTCTTGACCAGAGAAATGGCGTAAGGCGCTGCGGCTGATGCTTCAGCCGGAATGGCAACTGCGACGTCGTCGCCCATGCCGTCAACGAATTTTGCCTTCAGACCATCGTTCTCATAGCCTATCCAAATCGGAATCTCGCCCTTTAGAAACTGCGCATAGGGCGTCGTTCCCACTGTGCGAAGGACATTGCCGGCCTTGCTGAGTTGCCCGAGATAGTCGATGCCGGGGGTCACGTTGTCCATATCGCCGCCATTGCCGAAGGCCGCAGCGAACGTTACGACCTGACCTTGTCCGGTCGAGCGGGGATCCTGGTAGACAATGGCGTTCTTGTACTCGGGCTTCAGCAGATCTGCCCAGCTTCCGGGGATGTTCTGGACGAGCTTGGTGTTCACGAGAAACGCGACGTTGAGCGTGTGGACCGTGAACCATTGACCGCTTTCCTGCCGCAGCGTCGCGGGAAGCTTGTCGAAATTGACGGGTTGAAAGTCCGTGAGGAGACCTTTGCTGGCCGCGTCGAGCGCGGACGCCGCGAAATAATAGGCTGTGTCAGCCTGCGGACGGTTCTTCGATTTGTCCAGGGCGACAACAGTCGCCGCCGAGCCGAGGTCGTTGTAGACGAGTTCGACCCCTGGATAGCGTTCTTTGAACGCCTTGAATTCGGCAGCCCAGTTTGCCCAGGTCGGGCCGGTGTCGAATGAGACAACCATCCCTTCCTTCAGAGCAGCATCATACAGGGCCTGCTCACCGTCATATAGTTCCGGTCCTTCAAACGAGAAGGCTGGAGCAGCTAGCAGCGATGCTGCCAGCAGCACGGCGCCGAAGCGCAATTGCTTGTTCATATGATCTCCTCCTGTGGTTGGATTTTGTTGGTCGGCGTCAGCAGCCGGATCGCGTCCGGCGGTATGGAGACGCCACCGATCGCATCACGCGTTCGGGTTTGAATGCGGATAGACGCGTCCTGGACCGACAAATCTATTCGCCGCGTGGAACCGAGAAACCGGTCAGCAGCCACGACGCCAGTGAAGCTGTTCACTGCATCTCCGTCACGGCTCCCATGCGCCAGGACATTCTCGGGACGGACCAGAACGACGACGGGCGCGCCTGTGGCATATCCATGGGTATCACAGGCAAGTTCCCCCACCGGAGTTCGCACGCGACCCTGCGCAGCCACGGTGCCGTTCCAAAGATTGGCTTCTCCGACAAACCGTGCGGTCTCCTCGTCGGCCGGGGCGTCGTAGAGCTCGCGCGGAGGCGCTATCTGGACCAGTCGGCCGTCGCGCATGACGGCGACACGGTCCGCGATCGACAAGGCTTCTTCCTGGTCGTGGGTCACCAGCAACGCGGCGATGCCAGCGGCGCGCTGGACGCGCAGGATCTCATCGCGCATCTCGACCCGCAGATTGGCGTCGAGCGCAGAAAGAGGCTCGTCGAGCAACAATCCACGTGGTTCGAAGACCAGCGCTCTCGCAAGTGCGACGCGTTGTTGCTGGCCGCCAGAGAGTTCGCGGGGGCCGTTGTTTGAACGATTTCCCATGCCTACCCGGCGCAGTGCATCAAGTGCCCGCTCCCGCCGCTCCTCGGCAGGAACTTTCCTGACTTTCAGCGGATAGGCGACATTCTCCCAGGCGCGCAAATGCGGAAAGAGGCCATAGGACTGGAAGACGATGCCGAGATTGCGTTTCTCGGGTGGCATTGCGGAAACATCGTTCCCGTCGATCACGACACGGCCGCGGCTGGGCGTCAGAAAGCCTGCGAGCAGATTGAGCAGCGTGGTCTTGCCGGACCCTGACGCGCCAATCACCGCAACGAGCTCTCCGGGCTTGACCTCGATCGAGACATCACGAACGCCGACAGAAGCGCCGGGATAGAGAAACGAAACATTGTCGAGATGGAGCATCAGCTGGCCCTTCCCCCTGATGTGGCCCGGGCTGTCAGTGAACTCGCGACAGATGCCAGCGCCGCAAGCACAAGCAGCACCACCGTGGCAGCGCAGGCAAAACCCGTCGCGCCATAGAATGCCTGCAACAACGTCACCGGATACGTACGAGACAGGAAACCCGAGATAAGATTGGAAATCTGGAACTCGCCGATTGAGAGCGCGGCGACAGTTAACAGCGCCGACGTCAGGCTGGTGCCCAGCAATGGCACCACGACATCGCGGGCGCGCTGGAAGAAATTGGCGCCAAGGGACGATGCGACGGCTTCATATTCGCCCAGTTGTATCTGCTCCATGTCGGCAAGAAGCGTGGTCACGCTATAGGGCAGCGTCAGGACCAGGTGCGCCGCCACCAAAAGCCAGATGCTGCCAAGCCATGGCAGAGTGTCGGAAGAGAACACCAAAATGAAACCGAAGGCGAGAACGAGCTCGGGAGCGGCCACCGGCATCAAAGCCGCCAGCCTCGCTGCGAAACGCACTCCGCGGTGAGCGGCAGAATGGATGGCATACGCGAGAGGCAGGCCCACAAGCACATTGAGCACGCAAGTTGCGACCATCACTTGCAAACTGGTCATGAAAGCGCGCACGAAACTGGGATCGTTGACAATCTCGCTGTACCAGCGCCAGGTGAAGCCCTGCGGAAGGAGCGTATTGCTCCAAACCTCGCCAAACGACCCGACCAGAAGCAGAAAAATCGGCGCTGCGAGGAAGATGAGGTAGAGGACTGTGACAAGCCGCACGGAACTAGCCCTTCCAGCACGTCGAGTTTAGAGTGCGGGACGCGTAAATGCCCACACAACCGCCAGACCGGATACAATGTCTGCTTCTGTTGGGGCACACGATCATGGCTTAGGGCCTCCCACCCAATGTAAGATTTATTACAGATTGCCGACCTAAGCGTCAAGTATGTGACATCGTCGCGCCAGTCAAAAGGTGAGCCGCAAGGCGGTCTACCGCATCCTCCGCGTTCGCAGCCCGTTCCGTCCCGCCCACGTCATGCGCGTCCGCGAGAACGATCACCGGCTTTGAGAAGTGAAGTCCGTAGGCGATCTCACTCAGCGTGCCGTAGGATCCGCCAACGGCTACGAGAACGGCGCATGATTTTGCGATGATCATGTTCCGCGCCTCGCTGAACCCGGTCGCGATAGGCACCATGATATCCTCGTTGGCTTCGTGCCAGCTATGTCCGGGAAGAATACCGATCGTCAGCCCGCCAGACGCACGGCAGCCCTTTGCAGCTGCCGCCATCACGCCCGTACGCCCTCCGCATATCATCGCAAGGCCAAGCGCGCCGATGCCGGCTCCTACCTGTTCGGCAAGAAGAAGCTCATCTGGTCCACACTCCCGTGGCCCGATAACACCGACAGGTATCCGGCGGGCGCCCATTTTGTTGACGTGCGCCACAACTTCCCGGGCGGTCGCCGGGAGAGCTTCGCCCGGTGGCTCACCGGGCTCCCAGCGCCATCCCCATCGGTCAAACCGCCCATTCGGACCATAGGCTTCGTCACGTGTCAGCAGGTAAGGAGCGTTTGCCAAAGCGTGCCTCATTCTTTACATTATTCGCTGTGATGTAAAATTTCTTACATCGAAAGCGGCAGTAGGACAAGCGCATGAAGTCTGCCACACAGCGGGTTGAACTGAACAACCGGCAGAATTTGATACTCGCGCGTACCGAGGCTGCGGGATTCGTAACGATCGAGGGCCTTGCAGAAGAGTTTGGCGTCTCGGCCCAGACCGTTCGGCGCGACATCATACACCTGTCGGATGCAGGACTCTTGCAGCGGTTTCACGGCGGAGCGGGCGCAGTCGGAAGTTCTGAAACACTGCGCCTTGATCATGATCACAAGCTTGGCATCGCAGTTGACGACAAGGCGCGTGTAGCCGAGGCTGCAGTTGCTCGTTTGCCTGACGGCGCGAGCATTTTTCTTGACGTGGGAACCACTATCGAAATGACGGCGACGGTGCTCAACCGCCGCCCAGGGTTCCGGATTTTCACCAACTCGATGCGGGCTGCGCTCGCTTTCGACCCCGCGCTTCATGACGTTAACGTCCTCGGCCGCAAGGTCGAAGGTCGAGATGGTTCGCTGGTAGGCGAAGAGATCATGTTGTCTCTGGTAGCGCTTCGGATCGACTATGCATTCATTGCCTGCTCGGCCATCGACAACGACGGACGGGTAATGGACTTTGATCTGTCGAAAATCGCGGTAAAGAAGGCCGCGATGTCGTCAGCGGTTCAGAAATTTCTTCTGGCTACACCGGCGAAATTTGGCCGTACGGCGCTTTCTGCTTTTGCCGATCTTTCTGACTTTGACGCCGTGATCGACGGAAGATCACCGCCTGGCAAGCTGCCGGCAGAATGACCTGCATTCTCCGATGCCATGACGCGACCTCTGTCTTGCGAGTTGCATACAGGTAGCTGGCGGCCCGTCATTTCCAATGGCAGTTAACTATTGAGCGCCCGCCGCAGTTTTCGGTTTTCTGAATTGGGGCTACGCCGCCAATGGTGCTGTTGGGTCGTTGATGATTGTATGTTCATGGCCACATCGTGGTGGCAGTTTCCTGAACCTCGTCGATTGGGATCAAAACTCTTCACCTCCACCCTCTGGAGCCTTTCAGGCCCAAGAATCAGAGGCGGCTTTCACAGGCACGATGCAACAGATTCAAAGTGTCAAAGCGTCCCTTGTGTGCTCAACTGGACGTGCAGTGCTCCAATCACACGTTGAAAATGGCAGTGGTGTGAGAACGGAAGAACTGAAACGACGACATGAATTGATCGGATTGGCCAAACACCCAACAATGAAAGATCTGACGGACCGCATACTCTGGAGAGCTGGCAAGAAGGACCTGCCGCTCGACATGTACAAATGCGACCCGGCCATGGTCAGGCTGCACGCCGATTTTGTGCCCCTGCTCTGTTACAAGCGCGGCAATTCCTACACCTCGATTGGCAATATCGGCATCCAGTACCGCAATTCGACGCGAGAGAACTTCGCGACCTATGAAGACGTTGGCGATATCAAAATCGAAACGCTCAAGGACGCGCATTTGCAGGACAGAATTTTCCTGGAAGGTCCCCGCGACTGGGTCGTCATTCCTTTCTGGCCAGACTTTCACGGCTTTGCGAGCATCCTCCTCATGTGCATGCGTATGTCCGGCACGAGGGTGTAGGGTGGACGGGTGGCAAGTTCCGATCACCGCCACCACCCATTTCTTTCTCCACCAACCCCCCTCTGTCCTGCCGGACATCTCCCCCGCAAGGAGGGAGATTGGCAGCTTTGGCGGCGCCGAGAATTCTGAAACGTCCGCGATTAGCGAAAGCTGTGATGACAGCCAATCTCCCTCCTTGCGGGGGAGATGTCCGGCAGGACAGAGGGGGGTCAGTCTAGAAAGAAACTCAACGTTTCAATCACATAGACAAAATTGACGAGCAGTCGCCGCAAAATCTCTCCCCCTCCCATTTTCCGCCCTCACAATGTCTCCACCACAAACGGAGACACGCATGGCAAAGGAGGGCAGACAAGACAGCAGACTGACAATGCTTCACCGCATCGTCGCCATGCTGTTTGCGCTCTCCGCGCTGGCCGAACGCACGACCAGCCGTTCCCGCCCCATCCGTCGCACTCTTTGCTGGATTCTCGGCCTCGCCATTTCACCTGTCCGCGAAATGATTTCCGAAACCGGGCTCGAACTCGGCTTCGATATCGTCTTCTCTGACATCGACCTGGCGCACTCCGATGACAGCGCCAGCGACCTCATGCGCATTGCCTCAGCCTTGAGTGAACTTGGCCGGGCGCTGTCTTTCCTCGTCGCCCACATCGAGCAACTCGATCTTGCCGAGCGCGAAGCTGCACTTCAAAACATCAGAGCCCACGTCAGGCGTTGCCTCACAACACTCCTGCCAGCCTTCAACATCGAGCGCGCCCGCGTGCCCTACCCCGACACGTCGTAGAGTCAAACCTTGCTGGATTTTTCACGGCCCGCCGGCATCCGGCGCAGGCCGCGCTGGCGCGCGCCCGTCAGCTCTTTGGCGCGTCCTTGCCCGAATGGGTCACTGTTCCGGCGGTCAGGATCTGCAACACCCCGATCGCCTCTTCGCCGCTGGTGCGCGGCTCGGCCCGGGTCTCGATCGAGTGAATGAAGTGTTCGAGTTCACGCGTCAGCGGCAGGCCCGCCGAGACCGGCACATAGGTCGGCTCGTTCATCGTGAACGCCCATTGGCCGCTGTCCTGCCATACCGCGTGGCGGTAGACGGCGAGCTTGCGCTCCCACGGCTCGACATCGTCAAACACCGCCATCGCCTTGGTGCCCACCACCGTCAGCCGCCGCTCACGATAGGGGTTCAGCCGCGAGGCAAACAAATGGCTGCGGATGCCGTTTGGAAAGCGCATGTGCAGATGCGCAAAGTCCGACAGATTGTCGAGCAGCGCCGCACCCTCGCCGCGCACATCCGACGGCATCTGCCCGGTGATCGCCAGGATCATCGACAGGTCGTGTGGCGCAAGGTCCCACAGCGCATCATTCTCGGTATGGAACTTGCCGAGCCCCAGCCGGTGCGAGTGAATATATTTCACCTCGCCCAGATCGCCATTGTCGATCAGTTCCTTCAGCTTCTCGAAGGCCGGGTGGAAGCGCAGCACATGGCCGGTCATGAAAATGCGGCCGGCGGCCTTTGCCGCGGCGACAGCCCGTTCGGCGTCGGGCACGGTCAGCGCGATCGGCTTTTCGACCAGCACGTCCTTGCCGCCCTTGATCGCTGCAATCGCCATCTCGGCGTGGAACTGCGGCGGCAGCGCGATGACGATCGCGTCGATGTCGTCGCGCGTCATCAACTCGTCCGGCGCAATCGCCATCACTTCCTGCTCGACGGCAAAACCTTCGGCGCGCGCCGGGTTGGCGTCGGACACGGCGGCCAGCGCGCCAAGCGACTTCAAAGTGCGGATATGGTTGCTTCCCCAATACCCGCAGCCAAGGACTGCGATACGCGGCGACATTTATGGCGTTCCAGGCATGATTTCTGCCGACACATAGCCATGCCCGCGCCCGAACTCAACCCTCGCCTGCCCAAGGGATAGGCAGATGGCTAATGTGAACGTCATCGGCACAACCTGTCATCCTTGCCCACAGTCCGATGCCGCCTCCCCTCACCGGCAATCAAGCTTCTGAAAAAGAGCGCCGCCTTGCTTGACATGAGCGGATCGTCCCTCCTATATCCGCCCGACCTTGGCAGCCGGTTTTCCGCTGCCGCCCTGGCGGGGTAGCTCAGTTGGTTAGAGCGAGGGAATCATAATCCTTAGGTCGGGGGTTCAAGTCCCTCTCCCGCTACCACTTCTCAAATACTTGACGCGTTGAGTTGACCGCGTTGTCACTGTAGCCGGACACGAAAAACTGGAATTTTGACACGAGATTCTGGAATTT
>DAINRF010000037.1:0-37750 GCA_036742015.1 Mesorhizobium sp.
AAGAAGTACAAGGGCGAAGGCATCCAGCACATCGCGGTCGGCACCGACGGCATCTATGACGCGACCGACAAGCTCGCTTCCAACGGCCTAAAATTCATGCCCGGTCCGCCGGAAACCTATTACGACCGTTCCTATGTGCGTGTTGTCGGCCATGAAGAGCCGGTTGATCGCATGAAGAAGCATGGCATCCTGATCGACGGCGAAGGCGTCGTTGATGGCGGCATGACAAAGATCCTGCTGCAGATCTTTTCGAAGACCGTCATCGGCCCGATCTTCTTCGAGTTCATCCAGCGCAAGGGCGACGAAGGTTTTGGCGAGGGCAATTTCCGCGCTCTGTTCGAATCCATCGAGGAAGACCAGATCCAGCGCGGCGTCATCAAGGCCGACGACAGGGCGGCTTGAGGCGGAGGGTAACATTGCAGGCAATCAAGTTCTGACCTAAAATATGGTCAGAAAGGATTGCCGCGATGAATGTGCCCATGGCCGAAGCCAAAGCAAAGCTGTCCGAACTCGTTCAACGCGTTCAGGCGGGCGAAGAAATCCACCTCACCAAGCATGGCGAGGTGGTTGCAGTCCTGTCTGCCCCGGCAACCAAGGTCGCGAGCAAGAGCCTCCTCGGCGCACTCGAAGGACAGATCTGGATCGCGCCAAACTTCGATGACCTTGGCCCCGAGTGGGATGAGTATGTGAGGTGAACGGGCGATATCTGCTCGACACCCATATTCTGCTGTGGGCGCTGAACAATGACCCGCGATTGTCTGAAACGCATCGGGCCATTTTCCTCAGTAATCAGCAAGTCGTCATCAGTGCGATTTCCATCCTCGAAATCGCGATCAAGAAATCGCTGGGCAAGCTAACGCTTGCAGTCGATGTGGTCTCGCTACTGCATGAACGAGGCATTTCAATTCTTGCGGTGACAGAAACCCACGCGGCCCGCGTCGAATTCCTCCCGATGCATCACGGCGACCCGTTCGACCGTGTGCTGATCGCTCAAGCGCAGATTGAAGGCATGACGCTGGTCACAGCAGATGCCAATATCAAGCGCTATGATGTGCTGTTGGCCTGAAACTGGCTGACCACCACCGCAAATGCAACCATGCCCGCAAGGCACAGCACCAGCAGCAGGTTCATCCGCCGGCGCAGCGCTTGGGTCTCCTCATCACGCGCGACCTTCCAGTTCGTCACCGTGTGAAATATCTGCGCCCGCTGCGGCACGCCGGTCTTGTTCACAAGATCGGGCGAGCGTTTTTCAATCCGGTAGCTCAGCCTGATCGCCTGGATGAAGACCGCCAGCATCGCGACCGCCCAAAGGCCGCTCAGCACATAGAACGGCACACCCGCTATCATGTCGCACTCCGGCCGAACGGAACAGACAACCCATCGCTGGCGATCGTCAGCGGGCCGTCCCAAGTTTCGCGCGCGGCTGCCGTCCACTCGGCTTCGCCAAAATCCGGATCATCGGCGGGGATGAGATGGTTCAGCACCAACCGGCCAACGCCCGCATCGGTTGCGATGCGCCCGGCATCGGCAGCGAACGAATGGCTTGCCAGCAGGTGCTCGCGCAGCCGCGCGCCGTTGCCTGTCCTGGCAACTATGCGCTCGACGCCGTCGGCCAGCATCGCCTCATGCACCAGCATGTCCGCCCCCTTGGCGAAATCGGCCAGCGGCGGAAAGTAGGCAGTGTCGGCCGACAAGACGATTGATCCGTTTGCGTTTTCGATGCGCAGCGCAAACGTATCCGTCACCGGCGGATGGTCGACGCGCAGAGCCGTCATCGTCACGCCGTCTTCGCTGAACACCTGCCCCTCACTGAACTCGACCACGCTCACCAGTTCACGAATATCTGGCCGGCCCTCGTCGACAATCCGGATGTCGATGTCGAACAACATCGCCGCGACAAAGTTCGTCCAGTAATCGCGTGTCCCGTCAGGACCATAGACCGTAACCGGCGCCGCCAATCCACTCGTCCACGCCGTGTGCAATAATGGCCCGAGCTCAACGAGATGATCCGAATGCAGATGGGTGATAACGATGAGGTCGAGCTCTTTCAGCGTCATTCCAGCGTCGACCAGGCCGCGCGTCACACCCAATCCGCAATCGACTACGATGCGCCGTCCGCCGATCTCGACAAGGCTGGATGTCGGCCATGGACCGCCCGGGCGGATAGCGGGCCCGCCCTTGGAACCAAGAATTACGAGGCGCGCGGTGGAAGACTTGTCTTTCTGCATGAAGCGATCCTAACCAGCAGGCTTCGATCCGTCGAGACTTGGGAAGGGACGACTCAGAAATCGCGAGCCGGACAGTCCGAACCGCCAAGGATAGTCCGCGGCCTTGGTTATGCCGATGCGCGGCCCGGCGATCACATCGACATCATGCTGAGCTGCGCGCATTTCGAACGGCGGCGCGTCCAGCCTCAAGCCGTTGTGTGCGGGACCAATGCCAAGCGCCTGCGCCAGCTTGCCCGGCCCCGAACACAGTGCGCGCGGAGCAGTCTGGTTGCGGCGCTCAGCCATCACGTCAAGCCCGGCGGTTGGCTCCAGCGCCCGGATCAAAACCGCAGTGCCCGGCTCGCAGACCACGTTCAGGCACCAGTGCACGCCGTAGATGAAATAGACATAGGCATAGCCCGGCGGCCCGAACATCACTGTGTTGCGTTTGGTAAGGCCGGGAAAAGAATGCGAGGCCGGGTCGTAGCGGTGATAAGCTTCAGTCTCGGTGATCACACCGCCGACGCCGTCAACCAACAGCGTCGCGCCAATCAGATCGGGCGCAACTTCAAGCGCGGGGCGGTCATAAATGGCCGGGTCAATCAAGATCGTTCAAGGCCTCGGCGGCAATGGATACACACGGCGCGGCGGAATGCGATGGACGACAAACGCCATAGATATCAGTGTGACGCACCCGACAAATCCCCCCAAAAACAACCCCACGCCATGAATTTGCGAGCCGAAGGCAAGGATCGGTAAGGCGCCAGCTGGCGGGTGGGTCACCCGCAGGCCACGCATGATGACAACCGTCCAGCCGACAGCAACGGCTGCGGCAATTGTTGGCGACGGCAACAGGAAGAATGACAATTCACATACACAGACGCCAACAAAATAGCCCCCCATCACGTTTAGCGGCTGGGCAAGCGGGCTGCTTGGCTGGGCAAACAGCAATGCCGCCGTCGCACCCAGAGGCGCCAGCAGCAGCGGCTGGCCTGTGTAACGGGCCAATTGCGCCATCAGCAACATGGCAAAGGCCGCCGCAATGCCCGCCTTGATATTAGCGACATGGTCGACCTCGCGCTCGTGGCGGGTGGTCAAGGTGCGAATGAAATATGCGATGCGTTTGTGCGCATCCAGGAATGCACTTTTCACCAGTCCAGCCCGCCATTGCGGGTTCGTCACGCTTCAACGCCGCGAACCCTTCGCTAACTATCCATGCGATGGGCGATTGGCGGCGGCGCGTCAAGCGCCGCCGCCGCGGGACGGTAGTCATCTTCAAGATTCCGGACCACCCGCAGTCCCTGAATGCGTGTAGAGGTCAGCCCGGCATTTTGCTTGGGGCATGCGCCGCAATATAGGCAAGCGCATCATCACAAGAACTGAAGTCCATGACATTGGCTACGAGCGGCTTGTGGTGACCACTCACGGCCCATACCGGCGGGTCGCTTTTGCTGAGAAGATAGAAGAAGGCAAAGTTCTTGTGGTCATTTTCCGAAACGAAGAACAGATCTTCGCCGGTTACCGACCGCCTTACAGTGATCATGATCATGCGCACGCTGTCCGTGCGCTTGTTGACAACGTGCGGCCAGTAGCACGCGCCGATACCCGCTGCAACGGCGCGGCGGCTTCACCAGTCCATGACAACCTTGCCGGAGTTGCCGCTGCGCATGGCGTCGAAACCGCTCTGAAAATCGTCAATGCCGATGCGGTGCGTGATCAGCGGCTTCACATCAAGCGGCCCCTGCACCAGCGCGATCATCTTGTACCAGGTCTCGAACATTTCGCGGCCATAGATGCCTTTGAGATGCAGCATCTTGAAGATCACCTTGTTCCAGTCGATGGAAAAGCCGGCCGGCGCGATGCCCAGAATGGCGATCTTGCCGCCATTGTTCATCGCATCAATCATATCCCGGAAGGCGACAGCCGAACCGGACATTTCCAGCCCGACGTCAAAGCCTTCCTTCATGCCCTCCTGGCCCATCACGTCGCGCAATTTCTCTTTCGACGCGTCGACGACATGATGAATGCCTACCTTGCGGGCAAGGTCCAGCCGGTAGGGATTGATGTCGGTGATGACGACTTTTCGCGCGCCAACACATTGCGCCACCAGCGCGCCCATAATGCCGATCGGTCCCGCACCGGTGACCAGCACATCCTCGCCTACGAGATCATATGACAGCGCGGTATGCACCGCGTTGCCGAGCGGATCGAAAATCGCCGCAACCTCATCAGGCACGTCATCCGGGATCGGCACGACATTGTGCTGCGGGATCGCAACATATTCGCCAAACGAACCTGGCCGGTTGACGCCAACGCCGAGCGTGTTGCGGCACAGATGCCCCCGCCCGGCCCGGCAGTTGCGGCAATGCCCGCACACAATGTGCCCCTCGCCCGAGACGCGCTGGCCGACCTTGTACTCGGTCACAGCGACGCCAACATCGGCGACCGTGCCGACAAACTCGTGTCCGGTCACCATCGGCACCGGCACGGTCTTTTGCGCCCATTCGTCCCAATTGTAGATGTGCACGTCAGTGCCGCAGATCGCCGACTTCTTGACCTTGATCAGCACATCGTTCGGGCCAATCTCGGGGATCGGCACCCGCTCCATCCAGATGCCCGGTTCTGCGCGGGATTTGACCAGCGCACGCATCATGTTGGACATTCTTTACCTCAATCCCGAAAATTGAACGGACGGCTGAACAGAAAATCCATGTCTAGCATGGATGATGTACGGACTTGCGGCAGACAGTCAAAGGGTAGCGATTGGACAAATACAGCGACAATGGCGTTATGCGCTTCAACGCGCCGGTACCCCCGGCTCTGCGCGTCATCTTTGTTGCGCTTGGCATCTTCATTGCCACCATCACGATCTACGAACTCGGTCGAGGCGTCTGGCCGCTCAACATTACCAGCCCGCTTTTCTTATTCATCATCCTTAGCGCGATTGGAATCGCGGCAGCGATCGTGAAAGGTGCCATATTCGGCTGGGATTCAGACTGGACCATCCGGCGCGGCGAAATTGTGATCGACCAGCGCAACCCGTTCAACAAGCGGACAATCCGGTACGGGAAATCCGATATCTTGCGCTTCGATATTGCTGAGGTTGAGAGTTCGGAAGGCCCGAACGATTGGGCGGTGATGCTCCGGCTCATCCATGATCGCCCGGTTGAAATGCGCCGGCTGCAAACCCTGAAGGGCGCGGAGGAGTTCCGCGCAGAGGTCGAGCGGGCGTATAGCGGACAGGACAGCCACTAGTTCAATATCCCTAACTCCCGGCCCACCTCGACAAAAGCTTCAACGCAGCGGTCAATGTCATCCGCCGAATGCGTCCGATCGGGTCAACACTGGAGTTTTTCATCCGCTCCAGCATATGTTGAGTTCTGCGAAGGATGTGAGCAGAGCAAGCATCATGTCGGGTGTAGGTTCACTCCAGAGAGGTCAGGATCGCTTGCTCTTCTTTTTCAGTCCGAGCCTTGGGTCGCGAAGATTGTCAAATTCGATTGTTTGCGCTGGAACCCTGGCGGCCAAGCATTTTGAATGGGACCAATACATCTGCCATCCACCATTGATCCAAGCGTTTCTTAGAGTTAGCTCTAACGCGTCTCTGTCATTCTCTCCGACTACGCCTTCACAAAAACAACACGAGTAGCGTGGTACGTCGGTGTTCGAGCTCATCGCACCAATCCCGTCTCTTTGCCAACCTCGACAAAAGCTTCAACGCAGCGGTCGATGTCGGCTGACGAATGCACCGCCGACATCTGCGTCCTGATCCGCGCCTGCCCTTTGGGCACAACCGGGAATGAAAAGCCGACTACATATATGCCGCGCGCCAGCATCTTTTCGGCCATTGCCTGCGCCAGCGCCGCATCGCCCAGCATGACGGGAATAATCGGGTGATCGGCGCCGGCAAGCGTAAATCCGGCCTTGGTCATCTTTGACCGGAAGCGTTCCGCATTGCTGACCAGTTTGGCGCGCAGCGCGTCACCGCCATCGACAATGTCGAAAACCTTCAGCGAAGCGGCGGCAATCGCCGGCATCAGCGTGTTGGAAAAGAGATAGGGCCGCGAGCGCTGGCGCAGCCAGTCAACCACTTCCGCCTTCGCCGACGTGTAACCTCCCGACGCGCCGCCCAGCGCCTTTCCGAGCGTGCCGGTGATGATGTCCACCCTGCCCTCGACGCCGCAATATTCGGCGGAACCGCGGCCATGTTTGCCGACAAAACCCACAGCATGGCTGTCGTCAACCATCACCATCGCGTTGTATTTTTCGGCGAGGTCGCAGACCCCCTGCAAATTGGCGATGATGCCGTCCATGGAGAACACGCCATCGGTGGCAATCAACTTGAAACGGCTGCCTTCGGCGCGCTTCAATTCCTCCTCCAGCGCCGCCATGTCATTGTTGGCGTAGCGAAAGCGTTTGGCGCGCGACAGGCGCACGCCATCAATGATCGAGGCGTGGTTGAGCGCGTCCGATATGATCGCGTCGTCTTCGCCGAGCAGGGTCTCGAACAGACCGCCATTGGCATCGAAACACGAGCCATAAAGGATTGTGTCCTCCATCTTGAGGAACGTCGAAATGCGTGCCTCGAGCTGCTTGTGCTCCTCCTGTGTGCCGCAAATGAACCTGACCGAAGCCATGCCATAGCCGTAGCGGTCGAGCGCCTGCTTGGCGGCAGCTCTGACCTCGGCATTGTCGGCAAGACCAAGATAGTTGTTGGCGCAGAAATTGAGCACCCGGTCGCCCCCGGCGACCTCGATCCCGGCAGATTGCATCGAGGTGATGACACGCTCGGACTTGTAGAGACCGGCACGTTTCAGGCCATCCAGTTCGATGGCCAGATGATCGATATAGGATTGAGCCATGATGTTTCTCCCGGTTGCTTTGTCGCGCAACGCTGTTAGCCCGGCAAGCCCACCCGCATTCAGGCGCTCCGGCATTTTTTCAATGACCGCTACAACCGCAATGAAATGTTAGTATCGAACCGGTAATGCGGTGATACTGCAACTGGACGATTACAGGGTGAAACCGGCCTCAAACGTCGAATCGGCGGCCCAGCAAATCCTGTCGCTGCGGCTTGACGCCATTCACAAGCCGTCTCCGGCGTCATTGCTGAGCATCATTGGCGGCTTTGTCGCGCTGTCCATCTACTGGTCGCCCGCCATGAAAACCGGTCTTTTGATCTGGCTTGGCGCGATTGTAGCCGTTGCCGTTACGAATATTGTTACTGGATACATGCGCATGCATGGCGTTCCGCGCAACTGGACTAACCAGACCTGGATCGGCTTTGTCATGCTGATGCACCTGCTATCGGGGCTCACCTGGGGCATCGGAGGCGGATGGATGCTGACCTATGCCAATGAATCGCAGGCACTCGTCTCGCTGGCGATCGGGCTGGCAGTCGTGACCATTTCGATCCCGTCGACCATTCACCAGGGCGCCTACAATCTGTTCCATCTGCCGATCTACCTCGCCTATTCCGTCGGGCTGCAGTTCAGTTCACTGGAATATGCCGGCCTGATTTCAAATGGCTTCATTCTCATCGGGCTGTTTTCATCCCTTATCGGCCGGTCACTTGGCAAACAGCTGACTGCAGCTCTGGTCTTTTCGATTGAGAACAAGCAACTCGTCGAACGGCTTGCCGAACGGAGTGCGGCGCTCGAAACCGCCAATCGAAAGCTTGAGATTGAAAGCCAGACCGACCCCCTAACGGGCGTCGCCAACCGCCGGCAATTGATGACATTTGCGCGTTCTTTGCGCGGCCGCTGCGCCGTCCTTGTAATCGATATTGACCACTTCAAATCCTACAATGACAGCTTTGGGCACACAGAAGGCGATGTCTGTCTTGTTGCGGTCGCCGACACGCTGTCGCGTCATGCCGGGCCGGACAAGGATGTGGTCGCCCGGCTTGGCGGCGAGGAGTTCGCCGTCGTTCTGGCAGACACAACGGAAGAACAGGCTCTCGCAGTTGCCGAAGCCATCCGCCTGTCCATCGAAGGACTGCGCGCATCACGGCCGATGAATATCAAACGGCTGGTGACTGTCAGCATCGGCATATCCGTTCGTGCAGCCGCGGAACGCAAGAACCTCGACACGTTGATGGACGAAGCGGACGCCGCCGTCTATCGGGCCAAGACCAGTGGCCGCAACATGGTCTGCATCGAAGGCAAGCAGCCGAAAAAAGATACGGTGCTTCCGGGTGTCAACCGGACAACTGCTCGCTCGTAAGCCAGAACACCTCGCCGTCGGACCCTTCGGTGTCCAGCCACAGGAACGGCATTTCAGGATATTCGTCGTCGAGCACTTCGCGGTCGGTTCCAATTTCGCAGAGCAATCCGCCGCCGGGGTTCAGGTGTTCCGATGCCCCCGCCATAATCCGGCGCACAATGTCAAACCCGTCCTCGCCGCCATCCAACGCCAAAGCGGGTTCATGGCGGAACTCCTGCGGTAGCGCCTCCATCACCTCGCGGCCAACATAGGGCGGATTGGTGATGATCAGATCGTAGGTGCGGCCGGCGACCGCTTCGAACAGATCTCCCTGCAACAAAGTGATGCGGTCGTCCATGCCATGGTCTGCGATGTTTTCCGCGGCGAGCGACAGCGCTTCCGCCGACAGGTCAGCGGCGTCAATCTCAGCATTGGGGAACGCGTAGGCCGCCAGGACGGCTAGCGAACCGCCTCCGGTGCACAGATCAAGCACCGACGTCACCTGTTCCGGGTCGTCGACCAGAGACAGGCCCTGCCCTGACCCGTCAAACAGCGACGAACTCAGCAAGTCTGCAATAAACGAGCGCGGCGCAAGCGCCCGCGCGTCCGAGCGGAACGGCACGCCGACGAGATAGGTGCGTCCAGTGATGTAGGCCGCCGGCAGCCGCTTCTCGATACGTTCGGCAATGCGCTCGCCCAGCAATTTCTTTTCGCGGCCTGTCAGACGGGCGTCGGCAAAGGCGTTGAAGTCGTCGACGGGCAGATGCAGCGTTTCGAGGATCAGGAACACCGCTTCGTCCAGCGGTGTCGCCGAGCCGTGCCCATAATGCAGGCCGGACGCCGAGAAGACCGACACGGCGTAACGCAGCACGTCACGCAGCGTGACGAGTTCGGAGACTTCGGCGCGGGGAACAGCAGAACTCTTCAAAGGGGCAAGCCTCGGCGATGTGGTTGAAGCTGTCCAATAACCGACACTGCCGCTCGCGTGAATAGCCGAGACGGGTCTGAAATTCAGCGCCGGTAATGCCGGCGCCGTTGCACACTTCGTTCAGAGCCTTGTTCAAGGCGCAGATTCTCGCCGTCCAGACTGACGAGATGTTCTCCCGGCTTCGAACTTATCGTCTTCACGCGCGCCTCAGAAAAACGCCTGAATGCCGGTCTGCGCCCTGCCCAGGATCAGCGCATGCACGTCATGCGCGCCCTCATAGGTGTTGACCGTCTCCAGGTTCGCAGCGTGACGCATGACATGGTAGCCGATCTGGATGCCGTTGCCGCCGTGCATGTCGCGGGCCATACGCGCAATGTCGAGCGCCTTGCCGCAATTGTTGCGCTTGACGATGGAGATCATTTCCGGCGCCATCTTGCCCTCGTCCATGATGCGGCCGACGCGTAGCGAGCCCTGAAGGCCAAGCGCAATGTCGGTCTGCATGTCAGCCAGCTTCTTCTGGTAGAGCTGGGTGGCGGCCAGAGGCTTGCCAAATTGTTTGCGGTCCAGCCCATACTGACGCGCGCGGTGCCAGCAATCCTCAGCTGCGCCCAGCGCGCCCCAGGAAATGCCGTAGCGGGCGCGGTTCAGACAGCCGAACGGGCCGCTCAGGCCCGACACGTTTGGCAGCAGCGCATCTTCGCCAACCTCGACATTGTCCATGACGATCTCGCCGGTGATCGAGGCGCGCAGCGACAGCTTGCCTTCGATCTTGGGAGCCGACAGGCCCTTCATGCCCTTTTCGAGAACAAAGCCGCGGATCTTGTTGTCATGGGCCGCCGACTTCGCCCAGACGACAAACACGTCGGCGATCGGAGCGTTGGAAATCCACATCTTCGCGCCGTTGAGGCGATAGCCATTGGCGGTCTTTTCAGCGCGGGTCTTCATGCCGCCCGGATCAGAACCCGCATCCGGCTCGGTGAGGCCAAAGCAGCCGATGAACTCACCCGAGGCCAGCTTGGGCAGATATTTCTTGCGCTGCTCCTCAGAGCCGTAAGCATAAATCGGATACATGACGAGCGAGGATTGAACGCTCATCATCGAGCGGTAGCCCGAATCGATGCGCTCGACCTCGCGCGCCACCAAACCATAGGTGACATAGCCGGCGCCCAGCCCACCATATTCCTCCGGCACGGTGATGCCGAGCAGACCAGCTTCGCCCATCTCGCGGAAGATCGCCGGGTCCGTCTTTTCTTCCATATAGGCCTGCTCGACGCGCGGCAGCAGCTTGTCGGCGGCAAAGGCGGCGGCGCCGTCGCGGATCATCCGTTCATCTTCGGTCAGCTGGTCTTCCAGCAGGAAAGGATCGCTCCAGACGAATGAGGCTGGCTTCAGACTCTTTGGTTCAACGTTCATGGCGGCTCCTCCGAAAAAATTTTAAGCTTAAAGTTTTTTAGCGCGATCAAGTTGGCGGCACAATAGGCGGGCGGATCGCTGGGGACCAGAGATGTTTGCAGGTTCGGGCCGTAAACGAATCCGGTAAGATGAAACCATGACCATCCGTCTTCTGCCCGAAACCATTGTCAATCAGATCGCCGCTGGCGAAGTCATCGAACGCCCGGCAAGCGTCGTCAAGGAGCTTGTCGAAAACGCGCTCGACGCCGGCGCGACACGCATCGAAGTGGCGACCGCCGGCGGGGGGCTTGGCCTGATCCGCGTCGTGGACGATGCCGGTGGCATTCCGCGCGACGAACTGGAACTGGCGGTTTCACGCCACTGCACGTCAAAGCTCTACGACAATATCGACGCGATCCAGTCGCTCGGCTTTCGCGGAGAGGCGCTGCCATCCATCGGATCGGTCGCCAAACTGTCGATCAAGTCGCGCACGGCAGACGCCGGCGAAGGCTATGAGATCAGGGTCGAGGGTGGCCGCCTGTCGCCTGCGCGGCCAGCGGCAAGCAATCGCGGCACCATCGTCGAGGTCCGTGACCTGTTCTACGCCACGCCAGCGCGGCTGAAATTCATGAAGGGCGAGCGCGCCGAGGCCACTGCGATCACCGAAACGGTGAAGCGTATTGCCGTCGCCTTTCCGCATGTGCGGTTTGTCCTGTCCGGGCCTGATCGCTCAACTACTGAACTGGCCGCAGCAGACGCGGATCAGGAGCGCATCGCCCAGATCTTTGGCCGCGAATTCATCGATAATGCGATCGCCATCGACGCGCAGCGCCACGATGCCCGGCTGTCTGGCCTGGTCTCGATCCCGGCCTACACGCGTGCCAACTCGCTGCATCAGTATTGCTATGTCAATGGCCGCCCGGTGCGTGACAAGCTGATCGCCGGGGCAATCCGCGGCGCTTTTGCCGACGTGTTGCCGCGCGACCGCCATGCGGTGACGGCGTTGTTCATCGACATCGACCCGGCGCTGGTAGACGTCAATGTTCACCCGGCCAAGTCGGACGTGCGTTTTCGCGATCCCGGCATGATCCGGGGCCTGATCGTCGGCGCGATCCGCCAGGCGCTGGCTGGCGCCGGCATCCGGGCAGCCACGCCTGCCGCGCAGGACATGGCGTCGGCTTTCCGGCCAGGCGACGGATTTGGCCAGCACAGCACGACACTGCCGCCGAACCATGACTTCAGGACCGGCTTCAATGCAGGACCATTCGACATCGCCCCCCATGATCGAGGTGGTTTTGCCGAAGTGATGCAGACCGCATTTGACGCCGGACTGTCCGCCGACACGCGTGGTCACGAGACCATCGAGACGTCGGATCTTGACCGGACGCTCGGCGCAGCGCGGACGCAGATCCATGACAACTACATTGTTGCCCAAACACACGACGCACTCATCATTGTTGACCAGCATGCAGCGCATGAGCGGCTGGTCTACGAGGCGTTGAAAAATGCCCGCGCCGCCAGACCGGTGCCGAGCCAGATGCTGCTGATCCCCGAAATTGTTGATGTTGGCGCAGGCGACGCCGACCGGCTTGAGGCGCACGCCGAAACGCTGCGCCAGTTCGGACTGGTGCTCGACCGGTTCGGACCGGGCGCCGTTGCGGTGCGCGAGACCCCATCGATGCTGGGCGAAATCGACGCCGGACAGTTGGTGCGCGACATTGCCGACGAAATCGGCGACCGCGATTCCACCGAAACCCTATCGGAGCGGATCAACGCGATTGCCTCGCGCATGGCCTGCCACGGATCTGTGCGATCAGGCCGCAGGCTTCGGCCGGAAGAAATGAACGCGCTCTTGCGCCAGATGGAGGCAACTCCGGGCTCTGGCACCTGCAATCACGGCCGCCCGACCTATATTGAGCTGAAACTGGCTGATATCGAACGGCTGTTCGGGCGCAGATAGAGCAATTCTTGACCTTGCCACGGTTTTGTGGCGGATGACGAGCATGATGATGAACCGTTTTGAAGGCCCCGGCGCAAAAGAAGCGCGTGTCCGCTACCTCGATGGCGACTTTCAGGTCGTCAGCCCGGGCGCATTCGTGCGTTGTGCGGTGACAGGAGAATCGATCCCGCTTGACGAATTACGCTACTGGAGCGTGGCGCGGCAGGAAGCCTATGCAACCGCCGCCATCTCGCTGCAGCGCGAACTCGATCAGAACCCAGGCCTTCGCAAGCGCGGCTGACTACTTTCCGGCGTTTGCCTCAAAGGCCGCAACCGTATCACGGATGATCCTGGCTGCCACGTCCGGCTCCTCAAACACAGCGTCGATCTCGATGACCTTCAGCCGGTCAAGCAATCGCGCGCCCGTTTCAGACGTCCTGCGAATACGCACGGCGTCCTTTTCGGTCGTCACCAGATCGAGCCCCCCCGAATCCGCTTGCGCCAACAGGGTCGACAGGTCTTCGTCGGTGTAGAGGTGGTGGTCACCAAACGAGCGGCGCTGGACAACCTCGCCACCTGCCGCCGCGACTGTCGTGTAAAATTTCTCCGGATCGCCAATGCCTGCGAATGCAAGGAAACGCCTGCCTTCAACGCCAGATCCCGGTCTCGGCCGCGTCGTGGCGTCATAAACCGCGCGGGCAGCGCGGGCAGCCGCCCGCACAACACCATCCGCCGCGTCGCCCTGCCCCATACGGATCAGCGCATCCATGCGCTGCATGTGCTCAACCATCGGCGCACGAAGCGGTCCGGCCGGAATGATATAGCCATTGCCGATGCCCCGGCGCGCGTCAATCACCAGTACCGCGTAGTCATAACGGACACGCGCTGTCTGGAACCCGTCATCCATGATGAGGAAGTCGCAGCCTTGCGCCGCCAGCAGTCGCGCGCCCGCCGCACGGTCGGGCGTCACCGCCGTCAGCGCGTGGCGCGCCAGCAGCAATGGCTCGTCGCCGGTTGCCTTGGCGCTGTCATGTTCGAGATCGACAAGATGCGGGCCGCGCAGCGTGCCGCCATAGCCGCGCGTCAAGAACCCGGGACGATAGCCTAGCGCCTCAGCTTCACGCGCCAATGCAATGGCTAGCGGTGTCTTGCCGGCGCCGCCGACGGTTGGATTGCCGATGCACAGAACTGGCAGGCCCGCCGGAATCATTGGTGCATTGCGCATTCGCCACGCCGCAACCTGACCATAGATAAAGGACAGCGGCGACAGGGCGCGAGCGCGCCAATCAGGCTTGTCCCACCAGAAGGGTGGCGCTTCGCTCGCCATTAGCGCCCCGCGCCATTGGCCTGTTCAAGCCTCGCCTTGACGATCAATGGCTGAACATAGGGTTCCAGCGCCTGAAGAGTTGCGTTCAGCGCGCCGCGCATCTTCTCAACGGTTACACGGCCAGCCGCCATCATCTCGTGCCGCTTTGCGGGATTGGACAGCAGGAAATTCACAGCCCCTGCCAGCATGTCGCCGTCCTTGATGATGCGCGCGCCACCGCCTTCGACCAGCAGCTTATATGCATCGCGGAAATTCTGAACATTGCGGCCTGACAGAACCGCCGTGTCAAGCAATGCCGGTTCCAGCGGGTTCTGGCCGCCCTGGCCGGTCAATGACCGGCCGACAAAGGCAATCTCGGTCAGCCTGAGATAGAGCCCCATTTCGCCGATGGTGTCGCCAAGCAGAATGTCGGTATCGGGGACAATCGCATCTCGACGCGAGCGGCGCGCTACCTTGAAGCCGCGCGCCTTTAGCTCGGTCTCCAATAGGTCCGCGCGGTCGGGATGCCTTGGCACGACGATCGACAGGATTCCACGATGGCGCGTTTTCAAAAGCTTGTGCACGTCGGCTGCGGCAGCCTCTTCGCCGTCATGGGTCGAAATCGCCGCCCAGGTTGGACGCTTGCCGATCTGGCTGCGCAGCGCCGCAAGGTCGGTCTCGACAACGGGCAGAGGGGCGGTGTCACCCTTCAGGTTACCGGCAACGGTGACAGGCCTGGCGCCCAGCGCACGGAAACGCTCGCCGTCAACTTCGGATTGCGCGATCACATGAGCGAGATTCTCAAACAGCGCCTCCGCTAGGTAGGCGCGCTTTTTCCACGAGGCAAACGAGCGATCCGACATCCGTCCATTGACCAGCACCTGCGGCACGCGGCGCGCGCCAAGTTCAAGAATGGTTGTGGGCCAGATTTCGGATTCTGCGATGATCGCCAGATCAGGCGACCAGTGCGTCAAGAAGCGATCAACCGCAGGCTTCAGGTCGAGCGGCACGTATTGATGGATCACTTTTGAACCAAGCCGATCCTTGACCACTGCTGCCGAGGTAACCGTGCCAGTGGTCAACACGATGTGGATACCAAGACCTGCAATACGATCGATCAACGGCGCGACCGCGAGCGTCTCGCCGACGCTTGCCGCGTGCACCCAGATCAGCGGGCCAGACGGACGCGACAGGTTGGTCATGCCATAGCGCTCACGCCGCCTGACCGGGTCTTCCTTGCCCTTGGTGGCGCGCCAGGCCACGTAGCCGCCTACGACCGGGTAGGCTGCTGCTCCCGCCCAGCGATAGGTGGTCAGCAAAGCTCTGGCCCAGCGTTCGCTCATATCAGACCATCGGCTATTGCGTAGGCGCGCTCGGTCGCCCCGTTGAGTGTGTCGGTCACCTCGACGCGCATCTGCTCAAGGGCATCTGCATCCAGATCTCTCGCGACGTAGATCGGCGGCGCAACGGCGACGCCGAAACGGCCAAACGGCAAGCTGATCGTAGTCTTGTCCCAACTACGCTCCAGCACCATACGCCGGCTGGTGGCCACCGCCACACATACAATCGGCCGGCCCGAAATCCGCGCCAGCGTTACGATGCCGTCGCCGGCCTGGCGCGGCTCGCCATGGGGAATGTCTGCAATCATCACGACATTGGTGCCCTGTCCCAACGCCTTTTTCAGGGCAAGAAGCGCACGTGCGCCGCCCTTTTCCACCGCCTTTTCGCGATCACGCCCGCCGGATCCGCGCACAGTGGCAACGCCAAATTTTTCCAGCACGGTCGCATTCATCTCTGCATCTGCGCTGCGTGACACCAGCGCCACAACATCACGCCCGCCGCGAAAAAAAGCCGGTGCAATGATATGCTGGCCATGCCACAGCGCGACGATCACTGGGGCATCATTGAAGATGGATTCAATGTCGTCCGAACCTGCCGCCTCGCGGTTTGTGGCCTTGACCAGTCTCAGAAACGTCGAGAAACCACCCGCCAGAACCGATTTGACATGTGGCGACTGGGCCAACGGTTTGCGCACACGCCGCCAGGCACGCTTCAACCCTGAGGGGCTGCGCTTCTCCGGTGCCGGGACACTTTCCATCGCCATGCCGGCCTATGCGCCCTTGGATTCAGGGTCTAGCAGCCGGTGCAGATGGACAATGAAGTAACGCATATGGGCGTTGTCGACGCTCGACTGCGCCTTGGCGCGCCAGGCGCGAACCGCCGACTGGTAATCTGGGAAAATCCCGACAATATCGAGCCCGTCGAGATCGCGGAACTGTAGTCCCTCAAGCGACTTCAACTCACCGCCAAAAACCAGATGAAGCAATTGCTTCTGCTCACCGTCTTCCGCCAATGTCTGCTCCTGAAAAGGTCTGCGAGGCCTACTCGTCGAGGTCCGCGATCAATGTCTGCAGGCTGTTTAGTAGAAAAGGCCCGCCCGCGACAAGCGATCCATGACGCGGATCGGCCCCGCCATAGCGGGCAATCTCGCCTGAGCGCTCGCGGACGCTGCCGCCTGCTTCTGATAAAATCAAATCTGCCGCCGCCAAGTCCCAGTCATGTGACTTGGGTTTGACAAAAGTCGCATCAATGCGGCCTGACGCCACCATCGCCAACCGGTAGGCAAGCGAGGGTATGTAGGGCACGCTCCGCATGGTCGGGAACAGCTTTTTTGCTGCATCGACCAGTGGTTTGGGTCCGGCAATCGCGGGGTCGCGCGGCTCGCGCCCGATCTTCAGCCGGCGGCCGTCGAGCATCGCACCGCCACCCACTCTGGCCGAAAAGAACTCACCCATTGCCGGACAGGCAAGAACCCCGGTCAACGGACGGCCAGCCTCGACCACCGCAATCGATACACACCACATGTCGCGGTCATCGATGAAGGCGCGGGTGCCGTCGATCGGATCAACGATGAACAGCCGTTTGGTCTCCAGACGCTCGGGCGTATCGGCGGTTTCTTCCGACAGCCAGCCATAGGCCGGCCGCGCGGCGCGCAGCGTTTCCTTGAGAAACAGGTCAACCGCAATGTCTGCCTCGCTGACCGGAGACGCGCCGGGCTTCATCCAAACGTCAGGGCGCTGACGAAAATAGCGCATGGCGATCTCGCCGGCCTCTCGGGCGGCGGTCGTTATCAGGGCGAGGTCCGCCTCAATGTCGCGCTCAGTTGCCTGCAAGCGTCATACCTTCAATGAGCAGCGTCGGTGCAGCTGCACCAAAGTCGCGATCAAGATCGTTGGCCGGCGTCATATTGCGGAACATGTCCTTGAGGTTGGAGGCAATGGTGACCTCGGCCACGGGAAAGGTCAATTCGCCATTCTCGATCCAGAAGCCGGATGCACCACGGCTATAGTCGCCGGTCAACAGGTCGACGCCATGCCCGATAACCTCTGTGACATAAAAGCCTGACTTCAGCGAACCGATCATGTCTTCTGGCGAAACCGTGCCCGGTTCAATCGCAATGTTGGAAGATGATGGCGAGACAGTCGAACCCGACCGCGCGCCGCGGCCATTGGTGACAAGACCAAGTTCCATCGCCGCCGAATTGGACAGGAACCAGTGACCCAGAACTCCATTCTCGATCATGTTAAGTTTTTCGCCGCGCACGCCTTCGCCGTCAAACGGGCGCGACGACTGGCCGCGCCGCCGCAGCGGGTTGTCGGTCACTGTAATACCAGCTGCCGCCACCTGCTTACCCATCATATGGCGCAAGAAACTCGAACCGCGGGCAACACTGGCTCCGTTGATAGCGCCTGCAAAATGGCCGGTAATGCCACGCGCCACGCGTGGATCGAAAACAACCGTCACCGCTCCTGTCGGCACCTTTCGGGGATCAACACGGCGTACGGCCCGTTCACCGGCCTTCCGGCCAATCTCAGACGCGTCTTCAAGGTCGGCGTAGTGCAGACGCGATGAATAGTCGTAATCGCGCTCCATCTTGGTGCCCTCGCCCGCCAGTACGCTGGCAGACCGCGAGAAGCGCGAGGCAACATATTGGCCAACGAAGCCGCGCGACGTGGCCAAAACCAGTCCGCCGAGGCCAGCGCCTGCGCCTGCGCCCAGCGAATTGGCGACGCCCTTCACCGCAAGCGCCGCCTCTTCGGCGGCCAGCGCAGCGTCGCGCAATTCGTCTGCGGACACTTCGGTCGGGTCGAACAGGTCGAGATCTACCTCGCCTGAAGCGAGCAACGACTGATCGACCAGCCCCTGATATGGGTCTTCTGGCGATACTCTCGCCATGGCCACGGCGCGTTCAGCCAGGTCCTTTGGGTCGCCCGACGCGCTTGCTGACACGCTCGCCACACGCTTACCGACAAATACGCGCAGAGCAATGTCGTCGCTTTCCGACGCTTCAGTTGACTCTACCTTGCCAAGCCGGACCGATACGCCCTTGGAGCGCGAGCGCACAGCCACTGCGTCAGCGTCATCGGCGCCAGCCTTGCCGGCGGCCTCGACCAGTGCAATCACACGGTCGGTGAGTTTCTGGGAATCGAGCGTCTGGGTCATTTCCGATTTCTGGATTTTGGCTTGAAGGACCGCAAAGCGGTTAGCTTTCATCTATGATCCCGCGCCCGGTTGTGCAATGCCGATGCGCCGCAGCGGCGGTCAGCCACCCTTGGCGCGCTTTTCGACTGCGGCCTCGACGCCACGCTTCAACTCGTCCTTCAGCCCGGCAGTGTCAGCCAGAATCTGCTCGAATTTCATGAAATCCAGCACTCTGAAGCGCGACACGGCAGGCCGCAGATAGATGTCCGGCTGGTTAAGCGCCAGCTTGGCTTCCATAATCGACAGCATCAACAATTGGCTGGTGCCAAACATCAGGTCAATTGCGGTCGGCGCACGCCCGCTGTCTTCGGGTGCGCCGATCACGTCGACAGCAATGACAATATCAGCCTCGCCGACCAGCAGATCAAACGGCACCGGATTGTACATGCCGCCATCAACCTGTAACCGTCCATCACGCGTAACGGGCTTGAAGACAGCCGGGATCGCTGCGCTGGCAGCAATCGCCGAGCGCAGATCACCTCGTTCCATCACTGTCAGGCTATGGCCATAGAAATCCGTGCCGGTGACCTTCAACGGTATCTTCAATTCTTCGAACGTCGCCGGAATGGTTTTTGGTAGAAACGCCTCGAGAATGCGCTCGATGTCGAACTGGCCAATGCGCACGCCGCCGGCAATTGCCTCGCGCAGCGAACCCGGGCGCGACTGCCAGATGCGGCGCACGACTTCGGTGCGGCGCAGCAGGATCGACTGGGCAAACTCGCGGACTTCCGCGCCGGTCATGCCCGCCGCCATCGCCGCACCCATGATCGCGCCGATGGACGAACCGGATATGGCGGCCGGACGGAGACCAAGCTCATCCAGCGCCTCTATGGCGTGAATGTGAGCAATGCCGCGTGCGCCACCTCCGCCAAAGGCAATTGCAATTGCCGGATCGGTCTTGCTGCGCGCTTTTGCCATCATTGCACGGTTCCACCCGCTGCTTTTGGCCCAACCTGCATCACCACAGGCTCGACCGTCAGCAGCCGCTTTGCGGCCGCCGCAACCTGATCCAGCGTCACGTCCTCGACCAGTTTTACCCGGCGGTCGATATAGTCGATGCCGAGATGATCCATCTGCAACTGCACCAGCGTTCGGGCAATCGACGCGGAACTGTCCAGATTGTTGATGGCATATGCGCCGATCACATATTTCTTGGCGAACTCCAGCTCTTCCGCAGTCACGCCTTCGTCGGCCATGCGCTTGGCTTCGGCCCGGATAATGCCAAGCGTTTCGGCTGCGCGGTCGGCACGGGTGGCGGTGCTGACCTGCAGCAGAGCGTCGAAATCACGATTTACCAGCGCTGTATTGACGCTGTAAGCGAGGCCACGTTTCTCGCGGATTTCATTGAACAGGCGCGACGAAAACGCGCCACCACCCAGAATGTGGTTCATCAGATAGGCGGCGAAGAATTGTGGGTCGTCGCGTTCGAGGCCCGGCCACGCCAGATCGATGGAAGTCTGCGGCATATCAATATCGACATTGATGGACTGCCCGAATTTTGGCGCAGCGCGCTCAACCTTCACAAGACCAGCCTTTTCGGGCAAGTCGCCAAACAGCTCGTCCAACCGCTTCTTCAGGCTCTCGGCGTCAATCGCGCCAACCACGCCAACAAACAGATTGTCGCGGGCAAACTGCCGCCTGTGAAAGGCGGCGAGATCGTCGCGCGTGATTGTGGCCAGCGATGCGACAGTTCCTTCGCCAGGCTCGGCATATGGATGGCCTGCATAGATCGCCTCACGCCATGCAATCTGGCTGCGCTGGCCGGGGTCTCGCTCGCTGGCCTCGATGCCGGCAACGATCTGAGAGCGGATGCGGTCGATTGGCGCCTGGTCGAAGCGTGGCGACAGGATTGCCGTGCGCAGCAGCGCAAACGCCCGGTCCTGGCTGTCGGCCAGCATGCGCATCGAGCCATAAGTCGCGTCTGAACCGGCGGAAAAGCTCATCTCCGCGCCTGCGTCGTCCAGCGCCAGCTGGAACTTGTCGGCGTCCATGTCGCCTGCGCCCTCGTCGAACAGGCCGGTCATCAAATTGGCGATGCCCTGCTTGCCTGCCGGATCCTGCGTTGCGCCTCCCCTGAAGGCAAAACGGATCGAGATGATCGGCACCGAATAGTCTTCGACCAGCCACGCCTTGACGCCCTTGGAGGACACAACCTCCTGGATCTTAACTTCCGCAGAAGCCGAGACGATTGAAGCCAGCACGACCAGCACTGCGGCAAGCGCGGAAACTGCATTGCGATGAAAGTTCTGCATCATGTTCATCCGATCAGCCTGCCTTACCGGTCTTCGGCAACAGATAGCCGGTCACGGCGCGGCTCTGGTTCAGGTATTTTCGGGCCACGTCCTGCACGTCTTTCACTGTCACTTTCTTGATCCGCTCGGGCCACAGGTCGATGTCTTCGATCGTTCCGCCAGTGGTCAGTGTCGAGCCATAGATCTGAGCCATGCCCTGCTGGCTGTCGCGGGCAAAAATCAGCGCACGCAGGAAGCGATTGCGGGCGCGGTCGAGTTCATCCTGGGTGACGCCATCCTTGACGATTTTCTCGATTTCACCATCGACCGCAGCTTCTACAGCCTCCAGCTTTGCCCCGCCGCGCGGTGAGCCATAGACAACGATGTCAGTGTCATCGAGCGCAGTGCCAGTGAAATAGGCCCCGGCCGACGCGGCAATGCCCTGTTTTACTACCAGTTCCTGATGCAACCGGCTGCGCACGCCGCCGCCAAGGATTTCGCTCAGCAGATTCAGCGCCTCTGGCTCGCCGTCGCGGCCGTTACGTTCGGCGCTTGTGTAAGACGGCACGACCCAGGTCTTCTGGAAACTCGGCACCGTCACACGCTGGTCGGTCATGGTGACCGTGCGGCTGGTATTCTGCTCCGGCTCCTGCGGGCGCACACGCGGTGGCAGGTCGGGCCCGCGCGGCACCTCGCCATAGGTCTTGTCGGCAAGTTCACGCACCGTCTTGGCGTCGACGTCGCCGGCCACCACCAGCACCGCATTGTTGGGCGAATAGAAGCGGTCATAGAACGCGGTTGCGTCGGTGCGATTCAGCTTCTCGATTTCCTGCCGCCAGCCGATCACCGGAATGCGGTAGGGGTGATTCTGGTAAAGCGTCGCATCGATTTCTTCTGACAGCAGCCCGCCCGGATCGGCGTCGACGCGCGAATTGCGCTCTTCCAGAATGACATCGCGCTCGGGTCCAATCACCGCGTCGGTCAGGATCAGATTGCGCATCCGGTCCGCCTCGTAGCTCATCATCGTTTCCAGCGCGCCTGGCGACACCTGCTGGTAATAGGCAGTGTAGTCGTTCGACGTGAAGGCATTTTCCTGCCCGCCGATCTCGGCCACGCGGCGGCCAAACTCACCCGGCGGATGGTTTTTTGTGCCTTTGAACATCAGGTGTTCAAAAAAGTGCGCAATGCCGGATTTTCCGGGCTCTTCGTCCGAGCCACCGACCTTGTACCAGAGCATATGGGTGACCACCGGCGCGCGGCGGTCGGGGATCACCACGACTTCAAGACCATTGTCTAGCAAAAAGCTGCTCACTTCGTCCATCTTGGCCTGTTCCTGTGCGCCGGCGGCAGCCGATGACAGAAGCAGCGCGAGAGCGGTCGACAGGACGGGTCTGGAAATCATGTGGGCGGCGTTCCTTGTCAGCAGTGTAAAGCGGCGGCGTGTTTGACCGGATTGCATGACCGTTGTGTGGCCAACCCCGCGAAATTTCAACCGGAGCGGGCTTCAAGAAACCGTATGTCGGTCTCACCATAGGATTTGCGCTCAAGTTCCTCGAAGCCGGCCCCTGGATCAAAAGGCGCGCCTTTGGCTTCTTCGACAATGCACAGTGCGCCAGCCGCCAGCCAGCCGCCGTCACGTACCGACGCGAGCGCCGCGCCGCCCAATCCCTTGCCATAGGGCGGGTCGGCAAACACAATCGAAAACTGCCCCATCGTGCCAGCCGATCCCATATTGGTGGCGTCACGGCGAAACAGCTTTGACCGGCCCTGCAGGCCAAGCGCCTCAATGTTCTGCCGCACCAGGCCCCGGCCCTCGACAGATTCCTCTATAAACAGGCAGAACGCCGCGCCGCGTGACAGCGCCTCGATGCCGAGCGCGCCGGTGCCCGAAAACAGGTCGAGCACGCGCGCGCCGTCAAGCCTCCCGGCAAACCGGTGCGCAAGCACGTTGAACACCGATTCACGCGTCCGGTCGGTTGTCGGACGAATCGCCTGTGTGCGCGGCGTCTCAATCGAGCGCCCGCGAAACTCACCGCCGACAATGCGCATTAGTCGTCCTTGCGCGGGCGGCGCGGACGGTCGGATGGTCCGCGGCGGGATTGACCATCACGCGCAGGCCCGCCACGCGATGAACCACCTGAGTTAGGCTTGTCGTCCTCGACGACCTTTTTCTTGCCGACCGGCCTCGCTCCAGACGCCATCCAGACGTTGGACGAGCGTGCGCGCGGCGGCTCAAACGGCTTTTCTGCCTTCTTGTCGCGCTTGCCGCCAAACGAGCCTTTCCGGTCGCCGGAGCCAGCGGAGTCTTTCCGGTCGCCAAAGGCAGGGCGTGACGTCTGCAAGCGGCCAAGCGCGTCAGAACGGCGGTCCTCGCGGTCGCGCTTGCGCCCCTTGATCAGGCCGCCCTCGCCAACTTCGTTGCGGCGCTCACGGCGCGGAGCTTCGTCGTCGCTGCGCTCGTGGTCACGCGCCCTGACCGGGGCGTTGGAAAATTCGTTGACGATGGGCGCATCAAAATTCGCGCCTGCCTCTTCGATCAGCCGCTCGCCCAGCTGGTCGCGCAGCGTGCGGCCCTTGAGCTCCTGCACCGCGCCTTCAGGCAATTCGCCAAGCTGGAACGGGCCGAACGACACACGGATCAGGCGCGACACTTCCAGGCCGAGCGCGCCGAGCACGTTTTTCACTTCGCGGTTCTTGCCTTCGCGCAGGCTGATCGTCAGCCAGGCGTTCGAGCCCTGCTCACGATCCAGGCTTGCTTCAATCGAGCCATAGAACACGCCGTCAACGGCAATGCCGTCCTTCAGGTCGTGCAGGCGTTTTTCGTCCACCTTGCCATGAACGCGCGCACGGTAGCGGCGCAGCCAGCCTGTCGTCGGCAGTTCGAGCAGCCGGGCCAGCCCGCCATCATTGGTGAGCAGCAGCAGGCCCTCTGTATTGATGTCGAGGCGGCCAACGGTGATAAGCCGCGGCAATTCCGCCGGCAACACGTCAAACACCGTCTTGCGGCCTTCAGGGTCGCGATTGGTGGTGACGACGCCGCCCGGCTTGTGGAACAGGAACAGCCGTGTGCGCTCGATTGGCGGCAGCAATTCATTGTCGATGTGGATGACGTCGCCCGGCGATACATTGTGCGCCGGTGTGGTCAGCACCACGCCATTGACCTTGACGCGGCCAGCCAGAACCATGTCCTCGGCATCCCGGCGCGACGAGATACCGGCGCGCGCCAGGCGCTTGGCGATACGTTCCGGCTCGGTCGAGGTCGCATCCGGCACACGGGCCGGCGCACGGCCATCGCGTGGACGCGGCGAGAATCCGCCGTCTTCGCGTGGTTTGCGGAACGGCCTGTCGCCATCCTTGCGGAACGGCCTGTCGCCATCGGCACGCGGGGGACGCGGCCTGTATTCGCCGCCTTCTTCCCTCGGCTTGCGATAGGGACGATCACCTTCCGGTTTGCGGAATGGACGATCTCCATCGGCACGAGGCGGGCGCGGCCTGTATTCACCACCTTCTTCACGTGGCTTCCGATATGGCCGCTCTCCATCCTTGCGGAAGGGGCGGTCGCCGTCAGCGCGGGCCGGACGCGGGCGCTGTTCCGCACCGTCTTCGCGCTGTTTGCGGTAAGGACGGTCACCCTCTGGTTTCCGGAAAGGGCGGTCGCCGGACGCCGCGCGGTCGCGCGTCTCGCCACTCTTTGCGCCATAGGACTTGCCGCCCGATGGTTTACCGCCAAACGATTTGCCGCCAAAGCTCTTGCCCCTAGGCGCACCATCGCGTGACGCGCCCCTGGACGAGCCGTCTTGCGGACCTTTTCGCGGACCTTTTGCGCCGTCCTTGCGAAAACCGCCGCGGCCGCTTTTCTTTTGATCGTCATCCATGTGGCATTTGCCTTTCGAGGCGCGTAATTATCAGCAACATCAGAATGCTGCGAGGAATTTCTGGCGCGTGAGCACCGACGTCAATTTCATGGCCGAAGCAATGGCCGAAGCGCGCGCCGCCGAAGCACGCGGCGAGGTGCCTATCGGCGCAGTCATTGCCCATTCTGGCCGTATCATTGCCCGGGCCGGCAATCGCACGCGAGAGTTGAACGACCCGACGGCGCATGCCGAGATGCTGGTCATCCGCAACGCCTGCTCCGCCACAAGTTCCGAACGCTTGATCGGCGCAGATCTCTACGTGACGCTTGAACCCTGCGCCATGTGCGCGGCGGCAATTTCGTTCGCTAGGCTCAGGCGGCTCTATTTCGCCGCGTCAGATCCCAAGGGCGGTGCCGTTGTCAGCGGCGGGCGCTTCTTTGCCCAACCCACCTGCCACCATGCTCCGGAAGTCTATGACGGCATTGGCGCCAGCGCAGCGTCCAGCATGTTGCAGGCGTTCTTCGCAAAAAAGCGCGCCTGAGGCGCGCCTTTTCAGCTCGTTCAAGCCGCTCTACGGCTTACCAGGGCCACCAGCCGCCCTTTTCCTTCTTCTTGTAGCCAGCCTTGCGGCGGCGATCCTTCTTCCACTCGTCTTCGCCAACGTCGTTCTGGGCCGCGGTATCAGCTGGCTGGCGATATTCCAGCGGCGGCTCCGACAGATAGCGGCGGTTGGTCGGGCTGCCCTGCTGCGACTGCGCCAGCCGGCGATTGAAATCCTCGCGCTGCTTCTGGGTCGACACCGACGACCCGTCCAGGTTGACGTCGTCACCACGCGTTGCGCGCACAGTGCCGCCGCGGCTCGGCCGGTCGGTGGAAGACACCGCCACTTCCGGCTCAAAATTGATGTTGTCCTGATTTTCGGTCGCCGTCTTGCGGATGCGCGCACGGCGCTGCTCCGGCGATTCAGGCCACTGGCCGCTGTTTGCCGACGCGGTGACGATATTGTCCTGTGGCGCGGGCAATGCGCCAGCGGCAGCACCTTCGGCAGGCTTCACCAGATCCGGACGGGGCTTATAGTCGATCTGCTCGCCGCGCTGCGGCTTGAGAGAAAACATAGTGCTGACGTCTTCCATCAGCTGTTGGTCTGCGTGCTTGCCCGTACCATAGGTCGGGGCCATGCCTACGCAACCCGAAACCGCCAGGCTGGACGCAAACAGCACGGCGCCGCCGGTCAGGCGAGTGGCAGTGCGGACTTTTGACTTACTCGAGATCACTGTCTGCCTTTCGAAACATGGCGCAAGCGCGACCGTTTCAGCGTATTCCCTCGCGTGAGATCACGCATATCCGGCCAAATCGTGGCAGGCCAGACGTCTTCGATGTTTATCCCAATGCAAGATCAAGAGCAACGACCGGGCGTTGCAGCCCGGTCACATTGCCTTTCAATTGCAAACAATCGTCACAGCCGTCCCAGCGCCTGTAATTCCCGCAGCGCAGCAGCATCTCGCGCCGACACGTCCGGGAATTCCGGGTCCTGGCCGACATCGTCGGTGTAGCGCCAGGAACGCGCGCATTTCACCAGTCCCAGATCGGCTGATTTACGTACAACAACCGCCACACCCGGAACTTCGCGCAGGGTGAATGCATCTGCCGGCGCAACGCCGGTCGACACTTCCAGCCCGGACGTGATGGCGATTTCGGCCATGTCGACATTGCTGATCAGCCCGGCCAGCGAATCGTCGGCGATATAGACGACCGGAGCAGCTTCAAGCGAGGAACCGATCGTCTTGTTGGCGCGGGCAAGTTCCAGCGCCCCGGTGATGACCGAACGCACATCCCTGATGTTGTCCCACTTGGCGGCGAGCGCATCGTCACGCCATTGTGGCGGGATCGCCGGGAACTGGGTCAGATGAACCGACTTTGCGTCCTTGTGCAGGTCGAGCCAGGCTTCCTCGGTGGTGAACGGCAGCAGCGGCGCCCACCATTTCACCAGACATTCGAACAGATGGCGCACCACCTGGACGGCAGCTTTGCGGCGCACGCTTGACGGCGCATCGCAATAGAGCGCGTCCTTGCGGATGTCGAAATAGAAAGCCGACAGTTCCACCACCATGAAGTCGAGCAGCGTGCGGGCAATGCGCTTGAAATCAAACGAATCGTAGGACGCGCGTACCATCTGGTCGAGCTGCGACAGCCGGTGCAGCATCAGCCGCTCCAGTTCCGGCATGTCCTTCAACGGTACTTCCGCACCATCGTCATGGGCCAGCGTGCCCAGCATCCAGCGGATGGTGTTTCTCAGCTTGCGGTAAGCGTCGATATTGGTCTGCAGGATCGTCTTGCCCAACCGCTGGTCTTCCCAATAGTCGGTGGTGGCGACCCACAGGCGCAGGATGTCAGCACCCGACTGCTTGATGACGTCCTGCGGCACGACCGTATTGCCGAGCGACTTCGACATCTTGCGACCTTCCTCGTCCATGGTGAAACCATGGGTGACGACCGTGTCGTAAGGCGCGCGGCCCCGCGTGCCACAGCTTTCAAGCAGCGAGGAATGGAACCAGCCGCGATGCTGGTCAGACCCTTCAAGATAGACGTCCGCCGGCCATTTCAGGTCCGGGCGGTCTTCCAGCGTGAAGGTGTGCGTCGAGCCTGAATCGAACCAGACATCGAGAATGTCGGTCACCTTCTGCCAGCGCGCATGGTCGTGATCCTTGCCCAGGAAGCGTTCCTTGGCATTGTCATCGAACCAGGCGTCTGCGCCGTCCTTTTCAAACGCCTCGATGATGCGGGCATTGACCTTCTCATCCTTCAGCACATTGCCATCGGCGTCGGCAAACACTGCGATCGGCACGCCCCAGGCGCGCTGACGCGACAGCACCCAGTCCGGCCGCTCCTCGATCATCGAACGCAGGCGCGTCTGGCCGGCAGCCGGCACAAAGCGCGTCTGGTCGATGGCCGACAGGGCACGCGAGCGCAGCGTCGTGCCGTCCTCAAGGGTCTTGTCCATATGGACAAACCATTGCGGCGTGTTGCGGAAGATGATCGGCTTCTTCGAGCGCCAGCTATGCGGATACTGATGCTTCAGGCGTCCACGCGCGAACAGCATATTTCTGGCGATCAACTCGTCGATGACCGCCTTGTTGGCGTCGCCCTTCTTGCCATTGTCGTCGATGACGCGCGCAGCCCCGCCCTCGCGATCCGGGCCAAAACCCGGCGCGTCCTCGGTGTAATAGCCGTCGTCGCCGACCGTAAACGGCAGCGTCGTGTCGATGCCGCGCTCGCGCAGTTGAGGCGCCGCATCCATCCAGGCGTCAAAGTCCTCGCGGCCATGGCTCGGCGCGGTGTGCACAAAGCCGGTGCCGGCGTCGTCGGTGACGTGATCGCCCGGAAGAAGGGGGACCTGGAAGTCGTAGTTTAGATTAGATTTGATCTTGGAATTGAACGGATGGGCGGCGGCCATTACACTTCCGGCGAAAAACGCCTTAGGCACTTCCGCTTCACGCGTGTAACTCGTGACCCGCGCCCTCTCGAAAACGTCCGCAGCCAACTTGTCGGCTACAATCAAGCGGTCGCCGACTTTGGCCCAATTTCCTTCAGGGGAATCCGTAACAAGATATAGGCCGTAACTCACCTTCGGCGAGTACGCGATGGCCCTATTTCCGGGAATTGTCCAAGGAGTGGTCGTCCAAATTAGTATCGATGCTGAACTCAACTTCGCATAAAGTTCTTCAGCCTTTCCGTGCCCGTAGGCAGCGATAGGACCTCCAACCATCACCGGAAACTTCACCCAGATCGTGTCGCTCTCATAGTCATGATACTCGATCTCGGCTTCGGCCAGCGCGGTGCGCTCGACCACGCTCCACATGATCGGCTTGGAGCCACGATAAAGCTGATCGCTCATCGCAAACTTGATCAGTTCGCCGGCGATGCGCGCCTCGGCGTGGTAGGCCATCGTCGTGTACGGGTTCTTGAAGTCACCGATCACGCCAAGGCGCTGGAACTCCTTGCCCTGCTCGTTGATCCAGTGCTGCGCAAACTCGCGGCATTCGCGGCGGAAGGCGTTGATCTCCTTGCCGTCGGCAAAGTTCGGCTTTTCCTTGCCCTTGGCGCGATACTGTTCCTCGATCTTCCACTCGATCGGCAGACCGTGGCAGTCCCAGCCCGGCACATAATTCGAGTCAAACCCGCGCATCTGGAACGAGCGGGTGATGATGTCCTTCAGCGTCTTGTTCAGCGCGTGGCCGATATGGATGTTGCCGTTCGCATAGGGCGGGCCGTCATGCAGGACATATTTCGGCCGGCCTGCGGCGTCCTCGCGCTGCAGCTTGTAAAGGTCCATCTCCTGCCAGCGGGCCACGATCTGCGGCTCCTTGTCCGGCAGGCCGGCGCGCATCGGAAAATCCGTCTGCGGCAGGTAGAGCGTCTTGGAATAGTCGATCTTGATCTCGGTCATCGGTTTCGTCATCGAATTGCGCCGGCGCAGAAACGGCTCGGCGGCAGGCCTGTATCATGGATGGAAGAGCGCAGACATGCGCCAAAACCCGGCGGCTCCGGCGGCCGATTTGTCCGAAGACTTCAGGCCGCCCGGAGCACCGGGCCAGTAATTCGTATGGCGAAACGGGTCGTCATGGATTGCGTCTTAGACGAACGAGCGCCGGGAATAAAGGGTTCTGCCGCAATCGCCTTCAGAGCTTGAAGTCGAACCGGTAGGTCGCCGAAACCCCGAGCATCAGCTGGTCGCGAGATCCGCGCTGGGTGACAAGGCTCGATTTCGCCGCCGGTCCCTGCAGGCGGGCATATTCGCCGAACACGGAAGTAGTGATCTTGTCGGTGGTTTTCCAGTTCACCGCGCCGCCAAAACCGATAGATTTCACGCCGCTGCCAGGCGTGTAAGGCGCAAGGCCCGAGGCGGCCGACTCTGCAGCATTGACGCCGTAGTACGCGTTGAAAAAGCCCTTCGTGGCAAATGTCGCGCGGGGACCAGCGGAAATGCGGATCGTCTCGGTCAGATCGGCAAAGGCGTCTGCGGACAGATCGGCGACAACGCCGTCATGTGAACGAATGCCGTGTCTGACTTCGGCGCGCAGCCGCATCCATTCAGTCGGGTAAAGCTCGGCAAACACGCCTGCCTCGCCGCCCAGCTCGACATCGCGCATGCCTCTGGTCTCGGTGAAGTCGCTGGAATCGCGTCCGAGGATGAATTTTCCTGTCAGGCCGGCACGCATCGGGCCTGTGTCGAGCAGCGAAAATGAAATGTTATCGTTGCGCGAGACAAACCGCGCCTCATTACCGGCCTTGCCGATAGAGACAATCGGGGCAACCGTGAACAGCCAGTCTTTCGATCCCTCGAATTCCGGCGCAGCGATGCCGGAAGCGCCGACGGTCAGATACCAGTCGCCGCGCACCCAGTCGAACATGCCTTCCGCTTTTGCTGACGTTGCGGAAACCATATAGATGGCTGACGACAAGATGAGGAGAGATCGGAAGGACGAGCGGTATTTCTGCATGTGAACCAACATCAATAATCAACAGTCTCAGGACAGTATGAATATCGACTTAAACGATGAATTGCCGGCTACGTCAATTTGCAATCACCTTCAATCCCGGCATTCAGAAACTGATATTTGCATCGAGCCCGGAGAGTGGTGTGACCCCAGCCAGCAGCGCCCTTGCCTCTGCTTCATCGCGTCTCATCTGCACGTTGAGGTCATCCAGCGAGGCAAACTTCTCCTCACCGCGCAGATAGCCGAACAAGGAGACCTTACAGACCTCGCCATAGAGATCGCCGGAAAAATCAAACACGAAAGTTTCCAGTAATGGCGCGCCGTCGGCCTCGACAGTTGGCCTCCGGCCAAACGAGGCGACGCCGTCATGCAGCGTTCCGTCCGCGCGGCGCAATCGCACCGCATAGATGCCATGCTTCAGCCCGTTGGACGCCGCCAGCGCCATGTTGGCGGTAGGATAGCCTAGCGTGCGGCCAAGCTGCTGGCCATGCACCACTTCGCCCTCGACCGTGTAGCGATAGCCCAGCAGCGCATTGGCCTCGGTCAGATCGCCTGCCGCGAGTAGTCCGCGGATACGGCTTGACGACACGATCTCGGCACCCTCGTCGCGAAAACTGTCGACCAGCGTTACGCCAAATCCATGCCGTTTGCCCGACGCGATCAGAAAGGCCGGACCGCCCTGTCGGTTCTTGCCGAAGTGAAAATCGACGCCGGTCACCACATGGGCAATGCCCAGCCCCTCGACCAGCACCCGATTGACAAATTCGTCCGCCGTCAGCGAAGCAAAATCCTTGTTGAAAGCCAGTTCCACGACGCCATCAAAGCCCAATTGCCCCAAAATCTGCTGCTTCAAAGCGCCGGAAGTGATGCGAAACAACGGCGTATCCGGCTGGAAAAACTGGCGCGGGTGCGGCTCAAACGTCAGCACCATCGCGGGGCAGTCCAGTTCGGCCGCAATCGCCAGTGCACGCTCCAGCACCGCGCGATGACCGCGATGCACACCGTCAAAATTGCCGACCGCCAGCACGCTGCCGCGCAATGCGCCCGGGCAGGTTTTCAGGTCGGAGATTTTTTCGATCTGCCTCGCCAACTCAGCGCAGCCTCGTAATCACGGCGACGGGCTCGTGGCCATGCTTTTCCAGAAACGCCGCCAGGCGCGCCGGGTCTGGTTCGTGGCCATCGCCATATTCGCGTGCGTGGATGCCTGCCGACACATAGAGCACATCGACCCCGTTCAGTACCGCGCCCTTGATGTCAGTCAGCATGCCGTCGCCAATTGCCAGAGCGTCAGAAGCCTCAACCTCGCGGCCCAACGCCTCGCCCGCCGCCTTCAACGCTGCGGCATAGATCGGACGATGCGGCTTGCCGGCAATCAGCGTCCGCCCGCCGAGCTGGCCGTAGTCGCGCGCCAATGCACCCGCACACCAGATCAGCTTATCGCCTCTTTCCACGACGATATCCGGGTTTGCGCAGATGAACGGCAGGTCGCGCCCCCGGAACCTGCGCAGCATATCGGCATAGTCTTCCGGCGTCTCGGTCGTGTCGTCGAACAGGCCTGTGCAAACCACGCCATTTGCCTCGAACTCGTCGACAAGATCGACATCCAGACCGTCATAGATGCTCAAGTCGCGGTCGGGACCGAGGTGAAACAGTTTTCGCGGCCCCTGTGCGATCAGCTCGCGTGTCACGTCGCCCGAGGTGACGATCCGGTCATAGGCGTCCGCCTGAACGCCCAGGCCGCGCAACTGCGCCTCGACGCCCTGCCAGGGCCGCGGCGCATTGGTAAGCAGCACGACAGCAAGGCCCCTTGCGCGCGCCGCGCGCAGAGCCTCGACCGAAGGCCCAAACGCTGCAATGCCATTATGGATGACACCCCAGACATCGCACAGGATTGCCTTGTAGTTCCCCGAAATTGCGTCGAGCGCGTCGATACGCTTCAGTTCGGCGGCCATATCATTTCAATCCAGACTGCTGTTCTTGATGCACGTTGCCGGTCGCAATTAACCGAACCGGTTCACCGTGTCACCAGCTTTCGCTTAACAGTCAGGGCCGCTCATGCGACAAGTCTGGCAGTGGGAACGGGCGCTGGCGGGCGTCAGGTTCAGGGACATTGGACGGATAGATGAAAAGGATTTCGCCCGGCCTGATTGCCGCAATTGCCGCTTTGGCGATTGCCTTGATCGCCATTGCCCGCATTGAACCGTTAGACGCGCTGCTCACCAGCGGCGTGTTCGCCTTCATCTCGCTGATCGCCGGCATTCTTGGCCTGACGTTTGGCCTTTTCGCGCTGCGTACATCGCGCCGAATGCGCCAAGACATTGACCGTGTCGCGCTGTCGCTGGACGGCGCCCTGAAGACGCTTGCTACCATCGGCAGCCGCAACACCTCAACAATCGAAGAGCTTGCAGACGCGGTCAACCGCGATATCGGCCGGCTGTCGGAACGGCTGGACCGCACCGATGTCGAGCGTCCCGGCGCCAATGGCGGAAATGTTGTTTCGCTTCCAACGCCCGGCCGGACTGCGCGCAGCCCAAAAGCTGCCAACCAGCAGAAACCAGCGGCACTTCCGATAGCTGCGCCAACTGGCCCGATCGAGATCCATCTTGAACCGATCGTCTCGATTGTCGACAGCGCAGCCACCGGCTTCGAGGCCTATGCCGGAGTCCGGCTGGTCAATGGCGAGGAACATCTGACCAGACGGCTCAGCGACCTTGTTCCGGCCGCCGAGCGCATCCAGTTCGAGCTTGACTTGTTCGAGGCCGTCGTCACGGCCAGCCGGCGTCAGCTTGGAAGCAATGTGCGCGACCTGCCGATCCACATCGCCGTGTCGCGCGCCTTCCTGGAAGACACCAAGGCGGTCGCGCGCGTCCAGGACGTGTTCAAGATGCATTCCGGCCTGGAAGGCCAGATCGTAATTTCGCTCGCCGAAGCCCCGACAACGCTGACCACAACCTACGCCAAGGCTCTTGCCCGGCTTGCCCAGGCGGGCGCGCATTTTGCGCTGGAAGCTGCACCGGAAGCCGATAGCGCTGCGCCGCAACTGGCCGCGTCTGGCATCACCTTTGTGAAACTTTCCGCCAACCGGCTGCTGGATCGCGAGCGCAGCCGTTCACCGCTTCGCGGCGGCGACATCGTCCACAACGCTGCGGCCGCAAATATCGCGGTCATCGCGACCGGCGTTGGCAATGACGAAGACGTGCTTGCGCTGATGGATCTTGGTGTCAACCTGATGGCCGGGCCGCGATTTTCAGGCCCACGCCGCCTCAAGCCCTTGCAGTCTGGCCCGGCCAGCGTTGCCCTTTGACGTTGGCCTTGACTTGACGACGCCAGACGCGCCGCGCGCAAGCTACAATGTAGCCGGGCTGTTGCCACAGGTTTCCAACCTGGCGCTGAGGACCATTTCGAGACCCGCCTTGTCCCCATCATAGACAGTGCGGCGTGGACAAATTTGATCCGGCATCTGGTGACAGCGGCATGGACCATTCCGGGCAAGCTGTTGGCCGGCTGGTCCTGGGGTCAGGACCCTAAAATATCCGTGTTGATCCGAGCGGCGCTGATTTGCCCCAGGAACCGCCGCTGCCGTGATACGTCTCGGCTCCCAGCACAAAGTTCTGTCCGCAGTCAGTACAACGGAAGCGAAAGAGCATGTGGTCGTCGAGTGGTCCCTCCTCCGACAGGTCGCGGAATGCTGTCGCTCCCTTCATCGGCCCTGCATCGATCTCTTCGATGTCGCCGTCGGCCACAGCCTGCCGGATTTTCCGGACCGCGCGAAAGAGCTCGCCTGGCGTCCTGAAGCACACATACTCGTTCAGATTTTCGCAGCGTGAACAGTTCATCGCAAACCAGAATAGCAGGTCCGCTGGCCGCGGCCTATTTGTCAACGCCGCACACTGCACCGGTCCGGAAATCGAACCCGATTTTCAAAAGCACGATGCGGCAATTGAATTCGCAATGGTTAATATTCGACCAACATGCGGATGAAACTTGTTTCGATTGGCAAGGACGAAATCTTAAAGAAAGCAAACTAATCTGTCCGCAAGAAACGAGACGGATACAAATGCTTCAGCTGCAAAACTTCTGCCGGAATGAAAATGGCCAGTTTGCATTGATGACTGCACTGGCCGCAGTTCCACTGCTTGGTGGCCTGGCTCTTGCCATCGACTACACCGAAATAACCAGGCAACGCGAAAATACGATCAACGCACTCGACGCTGCGGGCATCGCAACAGCCCGCGCAGCGATCTATGGGAAAACCGACGACGAACTCGTGTCCTATGCGAAATCGTTCTTCAAGGCCAACCTGAGCGCGGTCGATCCGAAGAATGTCACGGTCAACGTTGTACTGCCCAAGAACAATACAGGCGGCGGCACGCTCAAATTGAGCGCCGACCTCAAATACCAACCCTACTTCTATACGGGCTTTGTCGACATTCTTTACAAGACGAGCGGCACCGACGTGACAGTCGACTTTACTGCGCGCACCGAGATCGTGCTCAAGAACACGCTTGAAGTGGCGCTGGTTCTCGACAATTCCGGTTCGATGACAGACAGAGGTCAAAACTCAAACAGTTCGCGCATGACCTTGCTGAAACAAGCGTCGAAATCGCTGGTTGAAATCATTGCACAGCAAGCCGGACAAATGAAACAGGTGGTCAAACCTGTTCAGTTCTCACTTGTGCCGTTTGCCGCCTCGGTCAATGTCGGGCCAGACAAAAAGTCCGCCGCCTGGATGGACACAACCGGCATTTCGCCAATTCATCATGAGAACTTTGACTGGTCTACGATGGCCGCAGCGGACTCGACAAAGAAGGTCGAGGCATCCGGCGACAGCTATTACAGGCGCGGCGCTGGCTGGGGCCTCAAGAAAGATACCCCCATCACACGCTTCGACCTCTACAATGAGATGACTTATGTCAGCGGTACCAGGCAGGTGCAGGTCGGCACGCGCGAATCCTGCAGCGGCAGAGGACGCAAAAAGGTCTGCGTTACCGTTCCCGCGTACGAAGACCAGCCGATCCTGGATACATATACGTCGTGGACCGGTTGCGTCGAAAGCCGGCCATATCCCCATAACACCACCGACAGCGCTGCGCTGCCTTCCACGCCCGCGTCTATGTTTGTGCCGATGTTCGGCCCGGACGAGGCGGATTTGACTGATGGCTACTCCAGAGCTTCAATCAACAACTGGCTGGGCGATACGACCTCGGGATCGTCGGCACAACGTCAGCGGTATATGCCTAAATATTTCCAGCCATTCGGTTTCTCGCCCGATGCACGCGGCGAAACATCCGGCCCCAATGCACAGTGCACGACAAGACCGATCACGCCGCTGACCGACATCACGACTGCGTCGGGCATGACGACGATGAAATCGGCGATTGAAGCGATGGAGCCGCAGGGCGGCACCAATGTCGCCGAGGGCGTCGCCTGGGGCTGGCGCTCTGTCTCGGGCGGTGCGCCGTTCACTGAAGGCCGCGACGACACCGAAAAGGGCAACGACAAGATCCTGATCGTACTCACCGACGGCGCCAACACCTACTATACGCCATCATCTGTCAGGGGCGAGCTGTATTCTAACTTCAACAACGACGGTGATCCGAACTATGGCGGCAACGAAGCAGCCGGCACCAGGTCGATTTATTCGGCATTTGGCTATGTTTCGCCATACAACAGTCCGTATTCGACCGGGCGCCTGTTTCAGGGAACCAGTTCGTCGGTGTCGAAATCGACCTACTCTAACTCCAATTACAGCAAGGCGCTGGACGAACAGATGGCGCGCACCTGCGACAATGCCAAGAACTCAAATGTCATCATCATGACGATCGCACTCGACCTCGACGCGACCAAGGGCAGTTCCGATCAGAAGGCCCAGATACAGGGCCAGATTGACGGCTTGCGTGATTGTGCGTCGCAATCGAGGTTCAGAAACGGAAAATTGTTCTGGAACACCAGCGGCGGCGATCTCGACAAGACGTTCAAGGAAATCGCCGACGAACTGTCTAACCTGCGCATCGTCGGCTGACGTTCAAACTCGAAATCTTGCGAAATCCGCGCGGCAGCCGCGCGGATTTTGCTTTTTTGCGCAGGCCAAATCCTTGACACCTCAGATATGCAAGCCTATCTCAGCGGCACGTTAGCACTCGGTTCTCTGAGTGCTAATTGCGTTCTGTGCTCTGGTTGACCGGGCGGGAACAAAACCAATTTTCGAACATCCGATAGGGATAAACCAACATGGCCAAGACGAATTTTCGCCCGCTCCATGACCGCGTGGTCGTGCGTCGCGTCGACTCTGAAGAAAAATCCAAGGGCGGCATCATCATTCCAGACACCGCCAAGGAAAAGCCGTCTGAAGGCGAAGTGATCGCCGTCGGTTCGGGCGCCCGTGACGAAGCGGGCAAGCTGGTTCCGCTCGACGTCAAGCAGGGCGACCGCGTCCTGTTCGGCAAGTGGTCGGGCACCGAAGTCAAGCTCAATGGCGAAGACCTTCTGATCATGAAGGAATCCGACATCATGGGCATCATCGGCTGATCGGCCGCCTCACCCCAATTCATCCATTCCAATTCGGGCCTTTGAGCCCAGGAGCTAACAATGGCTGCTAAAGAAGTAAAATTCTCCCGTGACGCCCGCGAGCGCATGCTGCGCGGCGTCAACATCCTCGCCGACGCGGTGAAGGTCACCCTCGGTCCCAAGGGCCGCAACGTTGTCATCAACAAGTCGTTCGGCGCACCGCGCATCACCAAGGACGGCGTCACCGTCGCCAAGGAAGTTGAACTCGAAGACGCCTTCGAGAACATGGGCGCGCAGATGGTCCGCGAAGTCGCTTCGAAGACCAACGACATCGCAGGCGACGGCACCACCACCGCAACCGTTCTCGCCCAGGCTATCGTTCAGGAAGGCGCCAAGGCAGTTGCCGCCGGCATGAACCCGATGGACCTGAAGCGCGGCATCGATCTCGCTGTCACGGAAGTTGTTGCATCGCTTGCCAAGGCCACCAAGAAGATCAAGTCGTCTGACGAAGTCGCTCAGGTCGGCACCATCTCGGCCAACGGCGAAACCGCTATCGGCAAGATGATTGCTGAAGCGATGCAGAAGGTCGGCAATGAAGGCGTCATCACGGTTGAAGAAGCCAAGACCGCCGAGACCGAACTCGAAGTCGTCGAAGGCATGCAGTTCGACCGCGGCTACCTGTCGCCTTACTTCGTCACCAACCCGGACAAGATGGTTGCCGAGCTGGAAGACGCCTACATCCTGCTGCACGAGAAGAAGCTGTCGAACCTGCAGGCCATGCTGCCGGTGCTCGAAGCTGTCGTCCAGACCTCCAAGCCGCTGCTCATCATCTCGGAAGACGTCGAAGGCGAGGCTCTGGCCACGCTCGTCGTCAACAAGCTGCGCGGCGGCCTCAAGATCGCTGCCGTCAAGGCGCCTGGCTTCGGCGACCGCCGCAAGGCCATGCTCGAAGACATCGCGATCCTGACCGGCGGTCAGGTCATCTCGGAAGACCTCGGCATCAAGCTCGAGAACGTGACGCTCAACATGCTCGGCCGCGCCAAGCGCGTGCGCATCGAGAAGGAGAACACCACGATCGTCGACGGCGCCGGCAAGAAGGCCGAGATCCAGGGCCGCGTCGCCCAGATCAAGCAGCAGATCGA
>DAINRF010000038.1:0-37590 GCA_036742015.1 Mesorhizobium sp.
GTCAGTTCGCCGAAGAACGGACGATCCTTGTGCACAGCGTAAAAGCCCTGCGCCTCGCGCAGGCTCATCCAGACGCGGCGCGATGCGACGACGCGCAGACCGGCGTCTTCAAGCATCTTGGTGATGGCGCCCGTCAGGTTGCGCTTGGTGGCGTCCGGCTTGATCATGGAAAACGTGCGTTCGATGGCCATGGATGGTCCTTTTCTTGCAATCTCGATGGAAGTGGCGCGCTCTATACGTGGCGCGCCCGCGATTGCCAAGGGCCGTCATGCCGCAGCGGGAACGCGCCTCATCAGTCCGTCATTGGCATCAAGGCAGCGTTCGAACCAGGCCGCGACCGAGTCTGCCGGGTCGATCAGCTCCATCGGCGACACTATGCGCACCCACTGCAATGCCCCGGCGACGATATAGTCATGGAACAAAGGCGACTGCCCGCCAATGAATGGCTGATAGGTCAGCATTGAACGCAGCGGCTCAAGTGATCTGCGCCAGGCGTCCCGCCCGGAAGCCGAGCCTGCCACCACATCTTCCAGCGACTTGCCAAAACGGGCCTCGCGGGTGCGGCGAAAATGTTCCTGATCGGCGGGATCGAGCATGTCGTGAATGTCGAGCAACACGCTTGCACCGGCAAACGGATGCACAACCATCTGCGACCAGCGTTCGACAAACCGTGCACTTGCCTCGCCACCCGGCCCGCCAAACAGTGTCGGCCGGTCCGGATAGGTATTTTCGAGATAGAGCGCGATGTCGAACGAATCGGCGACAAGCTTCTCGCCATCGCGGATCACCGGCACGATCTGGGCAAACCCCTCTTCTACGCCAGTGACTGCCGTGAACGGCGTCGGCACGCTTTCATAGGCGAGACCCTTGTGCGCCAGCGCCTGCGCCACTTTCCAGCAATGCGGACTGAACGGACGGCTGGCGTCCGAGCCAACGAGGTCGTAGAGCTTGATTGTCATCTTTCCTGCCTGATTTTTTCGGCGACAGACCACCATGCCTGTCGCCGCGCTGCAAGGACCTCTTCGTGAAACAGCATTTTCTGATGTTTGCCGCTTACAACCAATGGGCAAACAGCGCGATCTACGATGCCGCCACCGAACTCTCCCGGGACGAACGGGATCGCAACATGGGCGCGTTCTTCAAGTCGATCACCGGAACACTCAACCATCTGCTGGTTGCCGACCGCATCTGGATGAAGCGGTTCACCGGTGAAGGCCAGGCGCCGGCAACGCTCGACACGATCCTGTTCGAAGAGTTTGAACTACTGCGCACCGCGCGCGTCGCCGAGGACCAGCGCATCTACGACTGGGTCAACAGGCTGGACGCCAAGGCGCTCGCCGGACGCTTTACCTATCTGACGGTGACAGACATGCGCACCGTTTCACAGCGGCTTGCACCGGCGCTTGCGCATCTGTTCAACCACCAGACACATCACCGCGGCCAGATCCACACGATGTTGACGGCGCTCGGCAAGCCTTCATTGCAGCTCGACCTGATCTACTTTCAGCGCACGCCGGAAGGCAGGGCGTTTGCGTGAAACCTATTTCACCAGAAGCTATCGATACGACTGCAAACCGATCACCGTTTGCATGTGCGCGAAATCGCGGTCTTTGTGCAGCAGCGGCACGTTGTTTTCGATGCACCACGTTGCGATCATGACATCGATCGTGCCCCGAACAGTGATCCCCTGCGTCCTCATCAAACGGTAGTTTGCAGCCGCCGTACGGGCAATTTCCTCTCCGCCCAACGTCACAACGCGAAATGCGTCGATCGTGGCGCTGGCGGAACGAAGTTGCGGGCCGTCGCGCATGCCTTGAAGAAGTTGTGCGAGGATCAGGTCGCCGATGACGATCTCCACCCGTCCCAGCGCCCGGTCAAACCTTGCTGTATGCGGAACGTCGATACCGCGGAAATAGTCGATCCAGACCGACGTATCGACGAGAACCATCAGGTCGGTAGCCTGTCGCGCCGCATGGCGTCCAAATCGCCTTGCCACTCAATTTTGCCACGCAATGAACGTACCGCTTCCTGACTGCGAAGTCTGACAAGCAATTCAAGCGCCTCTTCAACCGTCTCGCGCTTGGTCCTGCGGCCCGACGCTCGCATTGCACGCTCCATCAAGTCATCGTCGATTTCGATGTTTGTGCGCATCATATGTGCCCAATGTGTATAATCTAAAATCATTATACACATGTCGCCCGGACACGACAATGAGATCAGCAAGCGTTGCCGCTTCTTGCCTCCCCTTCTCCGCCATGCCAAAGCCTCGCCATGCTGATCATCAATGACCTTTCGCTGCGCATCGCCGGACGTCTGCTGCTCGACCATGCCTCTCTGACCCTACCCGCCGGCACCAAGGCCGGGCTCGTCGGGCGCAATGGCACCGGCAAGACGACGCTGTTTCGCGCCATCACCGGCGATCTGGCGTCAGAAACCGGCTCGATTTCCTATCCGAAGGGCACCCGCATCGGCCAGGTCGCACAGGAAGCGCCAGGCACCGAGGAGCCGCTGATCGAAATCGTGCTGAAGGCTGATCTTGAGCGCACCGCGTTGCTTGCGGAGGTTGAAACGACAACCGACGCCAACCGCATCGGCGAAATCCACATGCGGCTTGCCGATATTGACGCCCATTCAGCGGAAGCCCGCGCCGCCACCATTCTGGCCGGTCTCGGCTTTGACGACGAGGCGCAGCGGCGGCCCGCCTCCTCGTTCTCAGGCGGCTGGCGCATGCGCGTGGCGCTGGCCGCTGTACTCTTCTCGCAGCCAGACCTGTTGCTGCTCGACGAACCGACCAACTATCTCGACCTTGAAGGTACGCTCTGGCTGGAAACCTACGTCGCCAAATATCCGCACACTGTTCTGCTCATCAGCCACGACCGCGACCTGCTCAACCGGGCCGTCGACAACATCGTCCACCTCGACAACAAGAAGCTGACACTGTGGCGCGGCGGGTATGACCAGTTCGAGCGCCAGCGCGCCGAGAAGCTGGAATTGCAGGAAAAGGGCCGGGTCAAGCAAGAGGCCAAGCGCAAGCACCTGCAGAGCTTTGTCGACCGGTTCCGCGCCAAGGCATCCAAGGCACGCCAGGCACAGTCGCGTATCAAGATGCTGGAGCGGATGGAGACAATTGCATCAGTGGGCGAAGACAATGTCGCGCCGTTTTCCTTCCCTGCCCCGGTGAAGACGGTCGCTTCGCCAATTGTCGCGATGGAAAAGGTTTCGGTCGGCTATGCGCCCGGCGCACCGATCCTCAAGGGCATGAACCTGCGCATCGACGCCGACGATCGCATTGCGCTGCTCGGAGCCAACGGCAACGGCAAGTCGACTTTCGCCAAGCTCTTGTCAAAACGACTCGAACAGGAAGCCGGCACGATGACAATCGCACCCGGTCTGAAAGTGTCGATCTTCGCGCAGCACCAGCTCGACGATCTTCGGCCGGAGGAAAACGCCATCGAGCATGTCCGCCGCATGATGCCCGATGCTCCCGAGGCAAAGGTGCGTGCGAAGGTCGCCCAGTTTGGACTGGCGACGGAAAAGATGATGACGCCTGCAAAGGATCTCTCCGGCGGCGAAAAGGCGCGCCTCCTCATGGGGCTGGCGGTATTTGACGGCCCGAACCTGTTCATCCTCGACGAACCGACCAACCACCTCGACATAGACAGCCGCGAAGCGCTGGTGATGGCGTTGAACGATTTTCCCGGCGCTGTGATCCTGATCTCGCACGATCGCCACCTGATTGAAGCGACGGCTGACCGGCTCTGGCTGGTGAAGGATGGCGCCGTGAAACCGTATGACGGCGATATGGACGACTACCGCACCGAAGTAACCGGCGTGTCGGCCAATTCAAAGGAGAAGCGCGAAGCTGACAAGGCATCAAAGGCCGACAAACGCCGCGAGGCGGCCGCCAGACGTCAGGCCCTCGAACCGCTGGCGAAGGAGATCAAGGCAACCGAAGGACTTATGGAGCGGCTGCGCAAGCGCCTCGACGTGATCGAAGACCAACTGGCCGACCCAAAACTGTACGAACGCGATCCGAAGGCGTCGACGCAGCTTGGCAAGGAGCGAGCTGATCTCGCCTCGCAACTCGCCAAACACGAGGACCGCTGGCTGACACTCTCGACTGAATATGAAGAAGGGCTTGCCTGATGAGCATCGAGGTTGGTCACGACGGCGCGACAACCATCGTGCGCATCAACCGGGCGGATGCGCGCAATGCCGTCAATCCCGAGATGGCAGAACAATTGTTCCAGGCATTCGTCGCCTTTGAACGCGATGACAGCCAGCGCGTCGCTATCCTGACCGGTGTCGACGGCGCGTTCTGCGCCGGATTTGACCTGAAACATGCCGCAGGCAGCGTCGGCGAGGACTGGTTTGCCGACATGGACCTCGCTGCCGGTTTCGATGGCAGAAATGACAATCCAAGGAAGGGACCGATGGGCCCGACGCGGCTGTCCCTGTCAAAGCCGGTCATCGCCGCCATTTCCGGACCCGCCGTCGCAGGCGGCATGGAACTGGCTCTGTGGTGCGACATGCGTGTGATGGAGCAAAGCGCCTATATGGGCGTCTATTGCCGGCGCTGGGGTGTTCCGCTGATCGACGGCGGCACGGTTCGCCTGCCCCGCATAATCGGGCATGGCCGGGCGATGGACCTGATCCTCACCGGCCGGCAGGTAGAGGCTGATGAATGCCTTTCAATCGGCCTCGCCAACCGCCTGTGTGCAGACGGGTCGGCGCTTTCGACCGCACTTGATCTCGCAGCCCAACTGGCGAAATTCCCGCAGCAATGCATGCTGGCCGACCGTGCGTCTGCCATTGCGCAATGGTCGCTCGACCCTGCCGCAGCACTGGTCAACGAATGGAAAAGCGCAGATGCGTTCCGCAAGGAAGGCGCATCCGGGGCAGCGCGCTTCGCGTCGGGCAAAGGCCGTTCAGGCGACTTTGGCGAGATCTGAACCGGTTCAGCGGCCCCATTTCGGTTGCGGCGGCTCAGATGGCGGACGGCGGTTGCTGCCTCCTCTGAACGACAGGACAAAGCCGATAAAGCCGATGACCCCCAATACGAGACCGATTGGCAATGCGCGCGCGTCGTAGGTCAGCGCTACAGCCCGAAGAATCAGATCCGCGGAGCGCATCTCGACAGTTTCAGCATCGCCGGGGCCGACAACAAACACGTAGTCGCCATCCACCACCGGATCGATCGAACCGGCCGTATCGCCATAGATCGTGCCGCCAGCTTGCGGATTGTCCGGCCTGGGGTTCTGCTGCGTGAAGGTAAGGGTATTGGCCAGAACGGTCTGGTTGTTGACCGTTGCCGTCAATGTCAGAACGGTGCTGTCGCCAGACAGATTCATCGCCCCTATCGACGTCATGTCGACAAAGACCCGGACCGGCGACTGGTCAGCGCGCAGCGTCACAGTCACTGGCATGAATCCGCGCCCTCGTTCGAAGACGCGTTCGCGCGCAATTTCCTCACCGGAAAAATTGTGGACGGCCCAAGGGTAGACGATACCCAAGGCAAGACCGGCGAGAGTAAGAAGCAGAAAAAAGAAGCGCATGTGTCCGGCCATTGTTCGACGGAAGCGCTAAGTGCCACGGCGGCCGATTGGAGTCGAGGGCGCCCAGATGGCGAGCGACCGGCGGCGCGGAAACACGCCGCCGATCAAACATGGCAAAACTATTCGGCAGCCTTGGCAGCCTCAACGATCAGAGCAGTGACTTCCTTTGGACGCGACGCCAGTGACGCGTGGCTTGCGTCGAGCGAAATGACCTTCTTGGCGTTCATCCGACCCGACATCATTTTCTGATTTTCAGGATTGATCATCCGGTCAGACGTGGAGATCTGGTACCAGCAGTCCTTGTGCTTCCAGGCCGGGTCGGTGACGTTGTCGCCAAAGGTGGTTCCCACTGGGGCTTTCTGGGTAACTGCCATCACCAGCGCTTCTTCTGCAGTCAAATCCTGACAGAAGTTCGCATGATACTGGTCAGGAGCGACCCAGAGATAACCATCGCTGTCGGGCACGACTGCTGCAATGCCAGCAGGCGGATTGCCTTGAGTGATTGCACCGGCGCTTTCACCTGCATCCGGTGCAAAGGCCGCGATGTAGACCAGGCCAGCGACATTCGGCTGGTTGCCCGCTTCGGTGATAACTGCGCCGCCATAAGAATGGCCAACGAGGATGACCTTGCCCTCCTGCTGTTTGATCATCTGGGTCAAACGTGCAGCATCATTGGCGAGCGATGTCAGAGGCATTTCAACGGCATGGAGATCAGTATAGCCCTGAGCTGCGAGTTCGGGGATCACCTTTGCCCAGTGGGCAGCGCCACCCCAAAAGCCGTGAACGAGAATAATGGCTGGCTTTGTCATAAGCTTTCACTCCAATGTATGAACTATTCCCACGTAGGACTCTGTCGAAAATTGACCAACCGTCCAAACCGGCGAAAACCGATGGAATCGGGCCAAACTATAGGGAACTTCAATGAAGCCGATTGCCGCCCGTTCAATGACAAGCCGTCCCCTCTCAAGGTTGCAGTGCTGGCATTTGATGGCGTGCGGCCATTTCAGTTGTCGGTACCCTGCGAGATTTTTGGCGAGGCCCACACCGCCGGCGACAGGGCACAACTAAGGGTCTGCAGCATCGAAGACGGGCCAATCCGTTCGAGCGCAGGCTTCCACATCGAGACTGATTTTGGGCTTGATGAATTTGCACGAGCCGATGTCATCTTTGTGCCGAGCTGGAAGCTGCCGCATGAGCGGCCCGCGCCGAAACTGCTGGAAGCCCTTCTGGCAGCAAACGCCAATGGCGCGATCATTGCCGGGCTATGTCTGGGCGCGTTTGTGCTGGCGGAAACCGGACTGCTGGACGGCCAGCGCGCCACCACACACTGGGCCTTCGCCGACGATTTCCGGCGGCGCTTCCCGCTGGTTGATCTCGACGAAACACAACTCTATGTCGATGGAGGCAAACTGGTGACGTCGGCCGGCGTTGCAGCAGGCGTTGATTGCTGCCTCCATCTGGCAAGCCGGCTTTTCGGGGCCGAATACGCCAACGGAATTGCCCGAACTATTGTCGCGGCGCCGCATCGTGCCAGCACGCAATCTCAACTGATCGACCGGCCGATGCCAGAAAGCAATCGCGACAGCCGGTTTCGAACCGCCTTGTTCGAAATTGTCCGCACCATCAGCGACAGGCATACGATCGACTCTGTGGCTGCCAGTCTTGGCATGAGCCGGCGCAATTTCACCCGGATGTTCCAGCAGACATTGGGCATCAGTTTCCACGAATGGCTTGCAGACATGCGGCTCGCGATCGCCGTGCGAGCGCTGGAGGCAACGTCGAAATCTGTCGAACAGATTGCAATTGAAACCGGCTTTGGAAGCGCCGTTACATTCAGGGCTCGCTTTGCGACGCGCTACGGCGTCAGTCCAAGCGTCTGGCGCAGGGCATTCCGCCAGAAAAATGCTTCGCCTCTTCCGTAGAGGTTCAGCCCTATGCCTTGCGTTCCCAGCGTCGGGCGTCGGCCTGCTGCCAATAAGTGACCTGGTGCCCGCCGCCCTTGAGCGCTTTCCACTGGCTGCGCGCCAGTTCAACCTGCTGCTGGTCGTGACCGTCAAACATGAAGACCGCGCGCTCATATCCATCGAGTGAGGGAGGCTCGGCACCGTCGACAATGAAACGCACGGCGGCCTGATTGGCATTGCCACCCTGCGTCGTCAGCAGAATAGGCTGATCGGCCGCCATCGGGTCGCTGTCGAGGCCATGGCCAAGGAAACTGTCGTCACGATAAGTCCACAGATGCGCGTCAAGCGAGTCCATGCGTTCCTCGCTGCCGGCCTGCACCACCACGCGCCAGCCGCGCGCAATGCTCTTTTCAAGCAGCGCGGGCAGCGCGTCTTCGAGTGTCGACTCCGTCAGGTGGTAGAAGAGAATTTCGGCCATCACTCGTAGTTGTCATGAACGAACCGGTCGAGCAGGCGCACGCCAAAGCCGCTACCCCAGGACGTTGAATATTCATTAGCAGGAGAACTCATCGCCATGCCCGCAATGTCGAGATGGGCCCAAGGCGTATCCTTGACGAAGCGCTGCAGAAATTGTGCGGCAGTGATTGCGCCGCCGTAGCGGCCGCCAATGTTCTTCATGTCGGCGTTTTTGGAATCAATCAGCTTGTCGTAGTCAGGCCCCAGCGGCATGCGCCACAGCTTCTCATTGGTTTCTGCGCCTGCTTTCTGCAATTTATCGGCCAGTCCGTCATTGTTGGAGAACAGGCCCGCGTGATTTTGTCCAAGCGCAACCATGATCGCGCCTGTCAGCGTCGCCAGATCAATCATCGCCGTCGGCTCAAATTTCTTGTTACAATACCAAAGCGCATCGGCCAGTACGAGGCGGCCTTCTGCGTCAGTGTTCAGAACCTCAATCGTCTGCCCGGACATTGACGTGACGATATCGCCTGGTCTCTGTGCATTCCCGTCGACGGAATTTTCCACCAGCCCGATCACACCAACGACATTGGCCTTGGCCTTGCGCCCTGCCAGCGCCCTCATCAGGCCGGTGACAGCAGCCGCGCCGCCCATGTCGCCCTTCATGTCTTCCATGCCGGCAGCTGGCTTCATCGAATTTCCGCCCGTGTCGAACGTCACGCCCTTGCCGACAAAGGCCACCGGCTTTTCCTTGGCCTTGCCGCCATCCCAGCGCATGGTCACCATGCGCGCTCCACGCGGTGAGCCCTGCGCGACACCGAGCAACGCGCCCATGCCAAGCTTTGTCATCTCCTTGTCCGTCAAGACCTCGATCTTGACGCCGAGCGACGCCAGTTCGCTGGCGCGAGCGGCAAATTCAACGGGCCCCAGCTTGTTTGCCGGCTCGTTGACAAGATCACGCGCAAGTTCAACTCCGGCCGCAACTTCCTGCAGTCCGGCAAAGGCTTTTCCAGCTGCGGCCGCTGAGGGCGATACGATCGTCACCTTCACAGCTTTTGGCTGCGCTTCGTCATCGTCGCGCCTGGTCTTGTAGACATCGAATCCATAACCACGCAGCTTGATGCCGAGGGCAAATTCGGCAAGTTCGGATGCGCTGATCCCGACGCCGGGAATGTCTGCACTAACCGATATCGACGATGCATTGCGGAATAGCGTAGCGGCCTTGCCGCCCATTCTGATCCAGGCGTCCGAGGTGCGTGCGCTGCTGTCGCCAATGCCGACAACAGCCAACCGGCCGGCCTCGATGCCTTCGGGGGCGATGATATCAAGCGTCGTCAGCGATTTTGCGGCATAGCGCTCGGCTTTCACGGCACGGTCAAGCTTGCCAGCGAAGGCTGCAGGCAAAACGACATCCTTGCCGTCCGGTGCTGCGAGCACGATCACAAGATCGGCTTTGGCCGGCGCACTGCGTGCGAAATTGATAGTGACGGCCTTGGTCATTGTGCCTCCAGGCAGTTGAGTCGGAATTGCTACGCCCCAAAATTCGCCCCTTTTGGTGTGCAATGGCAAGTGTCGCACTGCGAGACCGGCGCAAAAGTCCGCATCTGGTGCGTAAGCCGAGGCTTGTCAGCCCAAAAATCGAAATATCGCCAGGGGTTAGGCCGGCGCCACGCTGAGTTTACGAAAATTTTACCATGCTTCTTCGTCAAGTTTTAGCCAATCTGACATTCCATGCCTATAGCAACGGTTGTATGGTCCGGCGCTTCTCCGCGCCGCCGGTGACAGAGATTTCGGCGACAGGAACAGCCGCAACGCAATGAACCTATTTCAGCGCTACATATTTTCGCGCGCGTTCAGGCTGACGGTGATGACACTGGTAGCCGCGACCGTGATCGTGCTGATTACCCAGATTCTCGACCGGGTGAACCTGCTCACCTCATCGGGCCAGGCATTGGTGACATTTGCAAAACTGGCGCTGATGCTTGTTCCGTCGGTTGCGACGGTCACCCTGCCGTTCGCAATGCTGGTGGGTGTTGTCCAGGTCATGTCGCGCATGAACTCCGATTCTGAACTGGCAGTTCTCGAAAGCGCCGGCGCGTCTCCGCTCGCGACTTCGCTGCCGGTCATAGTTCTTGGGCTGATGCTCAGTGCGATCACCTTTGCGACCAACAACTTTGTTGAGCCGCTGGCAAATCGCGAACTTCGGAACATCGTTTCGACTGCCGGCGCCGATCTGGTCCGAACCGCCATTCAGTCGGGAAGCTTCAAGGAGCTCGACGACAACCTGTACATTCAGGTTGCAGAGGAAAAGCCTGGCGGCAAGCTGGGCGGCTTGTTTATCGCCGATCTTCGCGACCCCAACATGGATTTGCTCTACTACGCCAAGGAAGCGATAATCATGTCGCATGGCGAATCTTCGTTGCTTGCGATGGAAGACGGGCAGATCCAGCGCAAAGCGCGGACAACCGGTGACGTTTCGATCATCCGCTTTGATTCCTACAGCATCGACTTTTCGCAGTTTGGCGCCGCAGGAAAGGATGTCATCTACTTCCCGAAAGAACAGAGCCTCTCCTATCTGCTCGATCCGCCAGCAGCAGACTATTTTGCGAAGAACCGGCCGCATTTCATCCGTAGCGAGATCCACAGGCGCTTCACTGAATGGATGTATCCGCTCGTCTTTGCCGTTATCGCCAGCTATTTCGTCGGTACCGCTCGGTCGAACAGGCAGGAACAGATATGGAGCGTCGCCGCTGCCAGCCTGATTGCGCTGACACTTCGCGGCGGCGGCTTCTTTATGATCAATCTTGCCGGTACAAGCACTGCCATCGCTGTTCTGGTCTACGCGGTTCCGGCCAGCGTGTTTGTCATATTTGGCTGGCTTATCCTGACAGGACGGCAATTGCGCGTCCCGCAACGGCTGGTGGAAAATACAAGCACGGCCTTGGCTTGGGTCGAACAGCGCCGGATCGCATTTCAGCTTTGGGTGCAGGGCCATCGCGGACGCCAGGCGGGGGGACCGACATGATCGGACGAACCCTGTTTGGATATTTCCTGCGGCGTTACCTTATCATCGTCATGCAATTCCTGCTGGCGGTGGCGATAATCGCGTTTCTCATCGATTTTGCAGAACTGGCCCGACGCGTTGGCGGGCTTCCAGGCTATTCGATGGGAATCGGCATGGTTGTCACTGCCTTGCGTCTCCCTTCTCTTATCGAACTGGCGATGCCCTTTGTGATCCTGTTTGCGGCGATGTCAGTATTGATGACCCTCAACCGGCGATATGAACTGGTGATCGCCCGGTCTGCCGGCGTCTCGGCCTGGCAATTCCTGATGCCGATTTGCCTTGGCAGCGTGATGATCGGCATCCTGACAATCACCGTTTTCAACACGTTGAGTGCGTATGCGCTGTCTCAATCTCAAATGCTGGAAACCACTATTCGGGGTGGTGCGGCGCGCGCCGACGGTCAACGCATGCCCTGGCTAAGGCAGAAGACCGATGAAGGCGCCACAATCATCGGCGCCAAACGCACTGCAGAACAGGGCTTGCTGCTTTCGGAGGCCACTTTTGTGCGCTTCGACGCCAATAACGACATTTCCGAGCGGCTTGACGCGCGCGAAGCGCGGCTGGGCGACGGCGCCTGGAAGTTGACAGACGTCACCCGTTACGATTCGAACGGTACCAAAAGCACTTTGCCGACTGCAGAAGTTGCAACGGGTCTCAAGCCCGAATTTGTCGAAGAGCAGTTCGCGATGCCGGAGACAATCCCCTTCTTTCAGCTTGCCGGAAAGATTGACGCGGCGCGTTCATTTGGACTGAGCGCAAACGCATTTTCCATGCAATATCATTCGCTTCTTGCCCTTCCGCCACTTTTGGTGGCCATGACGCTGATTGCGGCAACGGTGTCGATGCGGTTTGCAAGACTGGGGCAATCTGCACTGATGATTTTGGGTGGCGTCTTGGCGGGCTTTCTGCTTTATGTCGTCACGGTTCTGGTCAAGGCGCTCGGTAGTTCGGGCTTCGTGTTACCTGTAGTCGCAGCGTGGACACCGGTGGTGATCGCAGCGTTCTTTGGAGTAACGTTCCTGCTGCACAAGGAGGACGGTTAGTGGGGTTGGGGAAAGCTAGCGGGAGCAAGTATGCCCGCGCGGCGCACCTTCTGGGTGCGACGGCGCTTTCTTGCGCCTTCATTTTGGCTCCGGTTTCGAACGGCCCGGCTTTCGCTCAGGACATCGAATCGCTCGGTGCAAGCGTGCCGGCCAACGGCCAGATGTTGCTGGAAGCAAATACCCTCACCTACGACAATGATAGAGAAGTGGTCGTCGCAGCAGGTGCTGTGCAGATCGAATATGCGGGAAATCGCCTTGTCGCGCAGCGCGTCACCTATGACCGCAAGAGCGGCCGGGTGATGGCGACCGGAAATGTCGAGATTGTCGACAAGGACGGCACCCGCATCTTTTCGGATGAGATCGACGTAACCGACGATTTCAAGGACGGTTTTGTCAACGCGCTGCGGGTCGAGACGACCGACAAGACCTATTTCGCGGCAGAAAGCGCCGAACGGCGCGGTGGCTACCTGACGACATTCAACAATGGCGTCTACACGGCCTGCGAACCCTGCGAAGACAAGCCGGGCAAGCCGCCGATCTGGCGCGTCAAGGCACGCAAAATCATCTGGAACGGTGAAGAGAAAACAATCCGGTTTGAGAGGGCGCGGTTTGAGTTGTTTGGGCTGCCGATCGCCTATGTTCCCTATTTCACGGTGCCGGACCCGACGGTCAAACGCAAAAGCGGTTTCCTTATTCCGGGCATATCGACCAGTTCGAGGCTCGGAACCGGCGTTACAGTCCCCTACTATCTCGTGATCTCGCCTTCTTCGGATGCGCTGTTCAAGACGACCTATTATGGACGTCAGGGCTTCCTCGGCCAGGCTGAATTCCGCAGGCAGTTCAACAATGGCCAGTTGAGCGTTACGGTTGCGGGCATCAGTCAAGACCATCGCAAGGCGTTTCCAACGGGCTGGGTAGACCGTGAGCAGCATTTCCGCGCGATGATCGGAACGAAGGGCGATTTCAAGATCAACCCCCGCTGGTCATTTGGCTGGAATGTGCTGGCCCAGACCGACAAGAACTTCAGCCGGCGTTATGAAATCGAAGGCTTTTCCGAGCCTGTCCAGAGGTCGGAACTCTATCTGACCGGCCTGAACGACCGGAATTATTTCGATCTCCGCGCCTACAAGTTCAACGTTCAGGAACAAACGAGCTCTCGACTTGCATCGCGCGATTCGCGTCAGCCCTATGTACTCCCGTCATTCGACTACACACGGACAGCAGATGATCCGGTCGCAGGTGGGCAGCTCCGGCTCGACCTCAATGCGCAGGTTCTGACGCGTCGGGATCAAGACGTTTCGACCACCAGTGGCTATCGTGTCAGAGGCATTGAAGGCACTTCTGCGCGCTTCACCGCCGAGGCAGAGTGGAAACGCCAGATCGTCGCAGAAGGCGGTCTGTTGATCACGCCTTCGCTGCATGCGCGTGGTGACGCCATTGGCGTTGATATGAGCACGGATTCGGCAACGGCCATCAGAAACATGGCGGGCTCACTCGGTGGTGTGCCTTACACCAATGACGGTAGCCTGGCCTACGGACCCGTCGGCACAAGCTTCCAGTCGACTTACATGAGAGGCATGGCGACAGCCGGTCTCGAGCTGCGCTGGCCGATTCTGTTCGCCGGGGGCAATTCGACCCACGTGTTCGAGCCGATGGCGCAATTGTATGTGCGTCCTGACAACACCTACCGCACCCAACTTGGAATTCCGAACGAAGACGCCCAGAGCTTTGTCTTTGATGCGACGACGCTTTTCGAGCGCGACAAATTCTCTGGATACGACCGGATCGAAGGCGGCACACGCGCCAATGTCGGCTTCCGCTATTCCGGTAATTTTGCCAATGGCTGGACCGCCAACGGCATCTTTGGCCAGTCCTATCGCATCGCCGGTGAAAACTCGTTCGCCTCGCCTGACCTGGTCAATGTCGGAGCCTATTCTGGCCTGGAGACTGACGTTTCGGACTTTGTCGGTCTTGTCGGCTTCACCAGCCCTTACGGATTTTCGGCGTCGGCGTCGGCTCGCATGGATGAAACCACGGGCGCCCTTCGCCGCTACGAGCTCAAGGGAGGTTATACAGGCACACCTGTCTCGCTTAGTGCGCGGTATGTCTTCATCGAAAAGCAGCCACTTTACGGATTCGACAAGGACCGCCGCGAAGTGACCGTCGCTGCGCAGACCAGGTTCAACGAAAACTGGAGCGCTTTTGGCTCAGCGACGCATGATTTCGTATCGGAGAAATTTGTCCGCTCGTCCTTTGGTTTCGCCTATGATGACGAGTGCTTCACCTACTCAATGACCTATTCGCAGATCAATCCGACTGCCATCAACGCTGAGAAGCGGACCAAGATCGGATTCAATGTATCGTTCCGCACGCTCGGCGATTTCGGTTCCGATACGCGCGGCTTTGACTGACGGCTATCCTGGCGGTCACGCTTTCGCCGCACTGGCGATGCATGGACGGAACTGGAAACCCGTGCCAAAATAACCAAAAAGGGTTGGAAACAGCATGACACCAGCGCGGAAACGCTTTGTCGCGGTGACTGCCTTCGTTGCATTGTCGATGCTTGGGGGACTGGCGGCACCGTCTTTCATCTCTGCTCAAGCGAGCGAGATCAAACACGTCGTCAATGGCAACCCGATCACAAGCTATGACATCCAGCGCCGCGCAGCGCTGATGAAACTCTTCCGCCAAAAGGGAAGCGCATCCGATCAGATGGTCGAGCAGACGCTCAAATCGGCTGAAATGGCGCGCTTCAATGTCCGCATCAGCAAGCAGCAGGTAGACGGCGCATATTTGAACTTTGCCAGTTCGAACAAGCTGAAACCTGCACAACTCGACCAGATTCTGAATCAGGCCGGGGTGACGGCAAAACACATGAAGGAGTTCATTCGTGTGCAGATGGGCTGGTCACAGGTTCTTGGCATGCGAATGCGCTCCAATTCCACCGGCGGCGGGATGATGACCGAGCAGCAGATGGTTCGAAAGGTTTTCGAACTCGGCGGCAAGAAGCCGTCTGCGACCGAATACATGCTGCAGAAAATCACGTTTGTGGTTCCGGCCAAGGAGCGCAGCGCGATCCTGGGGAAGCGCAAGCGTGAGGCGGAAGCATTTCGGAAGCGGTTCAATGGCTGTGCATCCAGCCGCCAGTTTGCCAAGGGCCTGATTGACGTTTCCGTTCAGGATATTCCACGTATTCTGGGGCCTGAACTGCCGCCAGATTGGAAAAAGGCAATCGAGAACGGCAAACCGGGCACCGCAACGCCAACGCGCGAAACTGCGACTGGCATCGAGTTCATCGGCATTTGCAGCACCCGCGAAGTGAATGATGACCGCGCCGCGCAAATGGTTCTCAACAATGAAGGCAAGCTCGACGAGAAGGCCGAAGAAATGTCGAAAAAGTACATTTCCGAGCTGCGCGAAAAGGCCCAGATCGTCAATCGCTGATCTTTCGGAGCCTCCATGCTCGCCCTGACTTCCGGTGACCCGTCGGGTATCGGACCGGAAATTGCCCTGTTGGCATGGCAGTTGCGCCATGAGCGGAATATTCCGCCATTTTTGCTGATAGGCGACGCGCGCGCTGTGAAAGCTAGGGCCAATCGCCTGGGTCTCAACATTCCAATCGAAATGTCGAACCCCGATCTGGCGCAGGCGCAGTTCGAAACGGCGCTGCCCGTGCTCCCGCTGAAGCACCATTTTTTTGACGCACCGGGTGTTCCGGATGTGCGCAATGCAGCAGGCATCATCGAGTCAATTGATCGCGGCGTCGAGTTAACCCGGACGGGTGCGGTCTCAGCCGTGGTGACACTCCCAATCGCCAAGAAGCCGCTTTATGATTCAGGTTTCCAATTTCCAGGTCACACAGAATACCTGGAGCATCTGGCAAATACCGCTTCCGGGCGCAAGGACATCGCAGTCATGATGCTTGCCGGGCCCGAACTGCGCACCGTGCCGGTGACCATTCACATCCCGCTAGCCAGCGTTCCCGGCGCGCTGACCACTGAACAGATCATCGCTGTCGGCCGGGTTGTCGCTAACGATCTCAAACACCGGTTTGCGATTGCAAAGCCGCGTATTGCCGTGCTCGGCCTCAATCCGCATGCGGGCGAAGGCGGGGCAATCGGGCTTGAAGACGCGAACGTTGTGCTTCCCGCAATCGAAACCCTGCGCCGCGAAGGCGTCAACGCGTTCGGGCCTGCGCCAGCCGACACCATGTTTCATGCACGCGCACGCGCCAGCTATGACGCTGTATTGTGCATGTATCACGATCAGGCGCTGATCCCTGCCAAGATGCTGGCCTTTGATGAAGCAGTAAACGTGACGCTCGGCCTGCCGTTTGTCCGGACCTCACCTGACCACGGGACTGCCTTTGACATCGCAGGCACTGGCAAGGCGCGCCCCGACAGCCTGATCGCAGCCCTTCGCCTCGCGGCCGAACTTGCCAACAACGACAAACGCCTGTCATGAGCCCTGACGGATTGCCGCCGCTCCGGGCTGTTATCGAGCAATATGGTCTTGCTGCGAAAAAGTCGCTTGGCCAGAATTTTCTGCTCGATCTCAACCTAACCGGCAAGATCGCCCGCGCCGCTGGCGATCTGACCGCATCAACCGTCATCGAGGTCGGTCCCGGACCCGGAGGCCTGACACGGGCGCTGCTGATGCATGGCGCAGCGCACGTCATCGCAATCGAGCGCGACGAGCGCTGCCTGCCGGCGCTGGCGGATATTGCTGCGGCCTATCCGGGCCGGCTTGAGGTCATTTCAGGCGATGCGCTTGAGACCGATTTTTCCGCGCTGGCTTCAGGCCGGAGCGATATCAAAATCGCCGCCAACCTGCCCTACAATATCGGCACCGAGTTGCTGCTGCGGTGGTTGACGGCGCAGCAATGGCCGCCATTCTGGTCATCGATGACGCTGATGTTCCAGCGCGAAGTGGCTGAACGCATTACCGCCCGGCCAGACACTGACCATTATGGGCGGCTCGGCGTGCTGGCGGGCTGGCGGGCGCAATCGCGCATCGTATTTGACCTGCCCCCACAGGCATTCTGGCCGCCGCCGAAGGTGACATCCTCGGTCGTGCACATGACGCCCCGCCCTACCCCGTTGCCAGCCGAATTGCGGGCGCTTGAGCGGGTGACAGCTGCCGCATTCGGGCAGCGGCGCAAGATGTTGCGGCAGAGCCTCAAAGGTGTTGGCGGCGAGCGTCTGCTGGAAGCTGCTGGCATCGACGGTACGCGCCGGGCTGAAACGCTCAGCGTTGAGGAGTTTGTGCGGCTGGCAAACGTTCGCGTCAGCTGACCGGTCAGATATTCTCGTCGAGCAGCCGCGTCACAAAATCGAACAGGCCCGGCCTGCGGTCGCGTCTCAATCGCTCGGCCGTGACGATCGACTTCACCTCTGAATAGGCCTTGTCGAGATCGTCGTTGATGACGACGAAATCATATTCGCGCCAATGCTCAATTTCGACGCGGGCATTGGCAAGGCGCTTTTCGATCGTCGTCTCGCTGTCTTCCGCGCGCCGCTTCAACCGCGCCTTCAACTCCGCCATTGACGGCGGGAGGATGAAAACCGAGACGATATCGGCACGCATTTTTTCGTTGAGCTGAACAGCTCCCTGCCAGTCGATGTCAAACAGCATGTCACGGCCTTCGGCCATTGCGACCTCTGCAGGCTCGCGTGGCGTACCGTAGAAATTGCCATGAACCTCGGCCCATTCCAGCAATGAATCGCTGTCTTTCAGGCGGTCAAATTCGCGCCTGTTGATGAAGTGATAATGCACACCGTCGATTTCGCTTGCACGCCGCGCCCTTGTCGTCACCGAAACAGAAAGCTCAAGCCCCTGGTCGTTTTCGAGGAGGTTGCGTGCAATCGTCGATTTGCCAGCACCTGAGGGCGACGAAATAACCAACATCAATCCACGGCGTCTGATCCGTGACCCGGCCTGTTCCAAACTCATCCCCCCAACTACTCCAAGTTCTGTATCTGCTCCCGGAACTGGTCGACCACCGCCTTCAGTTCAAGTCCGATCACGGTCACAGCCGTCGCATTAGACTTAGAACACAACGTGTTCGATTCGCGATTGAATTCCTGCGCCAGAAAATCGAGCTTGCGGCCAACCGCCGTCTGTGACGACAGCAGGGTGCGGGCCGAGACGACATGAGCCTTCAGCCGGTCGATCTCTTCCCTGATGTCTGCCTTGGTCGCCAGGAAAGCCGCCTCGGTGTAAAGTCTCTGCTCGTCCAGTGGGACGGCAGCGTTCATCAGCAACCGCACCTGTTGGGCAATGCGTTCCCGGATCACCGCAGGCTCACGCGATGGATCTGCCTCGGCGCGCAACGTCAATGTTTCTATTGCGTCTACCTGGCCAAGCAAGACCTGGCGAAGCGCGGCTCCTTCACTGGCGCGCGCTTCAGCCAAAGAGCCGGCTGCCTGCTCAAGCAAGGCAAGAAGCGCCGCGTCTGCCGCCTGCTGGGTTTCCGGGTCCTCGACCTTCTCGGGAATGTCGAGAACACCCTTGATGGCCAGCAGGCCATCGGCGCTGGCTGGCGCACAACCGAACTGGGTTTCAAGCCGTTTGCTCAACTCAGCGATGTCACGCAGGAACTCTTCGTTGACGACGGGCTGGGCCGCCACGCCAGTACGAGACACAGTCAGAGTAGCATTGACATTGCCGCGCGTGAACGCCTTCTGCACAATCTGCCTGGCAGGCGCTTCAATGCGCTCATAGCCTGGGGGCAGGCGCAGCCTGACATCCAGACCTTTTCCGTTAACTGAGCGTAGCTCCCAGACGGCCAAACCAACGCCGGTGCCGGCGTCCGCGCGAGCGAAACCTGTCATACTCTGCAAGGCCATCGTTTCCCCTCTCTGGCCCTGGCCGACCAAAATCTACTGACTGCTGGCAGGCTGCTCCGAACCTGACGCAGCGCCGGCCGCTGCCTTCTTGGCCTCTTCCGCCTGCTTCTTTTCGAACGCCCGCCAGCGGGCAACATTGCGGTTGTGCTCTTCGAGCGATTTGGCAAAGACATGGCCGCCGGTGCCATCGGCAACGAAGTAAAGATCATCCGTGCGCGAGGGGTTTGCAACAGCTTCAAGTGCCGCCCGGCCGGGATTGGCAATAGGCGTCGGCGGCAGGCCGTCGATCGTATAGGTGTTGTAGGGCGTCGGCGTATCAATGTCGGAGCGCGTGATCGGCTTGTCGGCCGGCTTACCCTTGCCACCATAGATCCCATAGATGATCGTCGGGTCGGACTGCAAACGCATGCCCTTGTTCAGCCGATTGATGAACACGGCAGCCACGCGCGAACGTTCGTCACCGCGGCCCGTCTCTTTCTCGACGATCGACGCCAATGTGACAAACTCGTTGATGTCCTTGATTGGCAGGCCATCTATGCGGCGCTCCCAGATGCTTTCAACCAGACGTTTCTGGTCGGCAGTCATCTTGTCGATAACTTCCTGGCGGCTGGTGCCACGCGCGAAGCGTTGCGTGTCGGCAACCATCGCGCCTTCGGCGGGCATCGTCGCCGGCATTTCGCCTGTCAGAATTTCATTGGCTGCAATACGCTGGAACACCTGCTCGACTGTCACGCCTTCCGGCACAGTGAGCGAATAGAGCACCGATTTGCCGCTTTTCAGCAGGTCCATGATCTCGTGCATGGTGGCGCCGGCTTTCACCTCGTATTCGCCAGCTTTCAAGGCGCTTTCATTGCCATAAGCGCGCACACCCATACGGAACACATTGGCATCGCTGATAAGGCCATTGCGCTCAAGCAAGGAGGCGATTTCGCCGAGGCCAGAGTGTGGCTTGACGTTGACTGTCGCATTCGACGTGAGCGGCCCGCTCGTCTCGAACGACGTCTTGCCGTACCAAAGCACGGCGCCAGCGGCGATCGTCACAAAGACGATTGCCGACATCAGGAAATTCAGGAAAACGATTGTCTGGCTGCGCGCCCGGCGCGAGCGCTTTTTGCGTTCAGGCGGAGTCGGACCAGGTGTCGGGCGCAGGGCCTCGCTTGCTGATTTGGGGACGATCGGTTTCGGCGCCTCGGTGCGGGTGCCAAAAGCAGACTGATCCGGTGTGGAGTTCATCGTGCCGCGCTCTTCGTTCAAACAAAATCAGGGCGTCTTCGAGGAATCAATGACAGCCCGGCAACGCCAAAACCTAGCGCCGAATATGGCAAAATTGCCGGTGTGCGCCAGGCCCTGGGAGGCCGGCTGGCGCACTAGCCCCCGTATCGCTGGAAAATCAGCGACGCGTTGGTGCCTCCAAAACCAAATGAATTGGACAGAACCGTATTGATTTCACGCTTGCGTGCCTTGTGCGGCACCAGGTCGATCGGGGTTTCGACCGATGGATTGTCGAGATTGATAGTCGGCGGCGCAATCTGGTCGCGGATCGCCAGGACCGAGAAAATCGCTTCAGCTGCGCCCGCAGCACCCAGCAAATGGCCGGTTGACGACTTGGTCGACGACATTGAAACCTTTGACGCTGCATCGCCCAGAAGGCGCTCGACAGCAGCCAGTTCAATCGTGTCAGCCATGGTCGAAGTGCCATGCGCGTTAATGTAGTCGATGTCGGACGCCGACAGCTTGGCGCGCTTCATGGCTGCAGCCATCGAGCGGAACGCGCCGTCGCCGTCTTCGGCCGGTGCGGTGATGTGATAGGCGTCTCCCGACATGCCGTAGCCGGTCCATTCGGCGTAAATCTTGGCACCGCGCGCCTTGGCGTGCTCCAACTCTTCCAGGATGACGACGGCTGCGCCCTCGCCCATGACAAAACCGTCACGGTCGCGGTCATAGGGGCGCGACGCTTTTTCCGGCTCGTCATTGCGATCGGTCGACAGCGCCCGGCATGCGGCGAAGCCCGCAATCGACAGGCGCGTGATCGGCGCCTCGGTACCGCCGGCGACCATCACGTCGGCGTCGCCGAGCATGACAATGCGGGCAGCGTCGCCTATTGCGTGCGCTCCGGTCGAACAGGCTGTGACTACCGAATGGTTCGGGCCCTTCAATCCATGACGAATCGAAACATGGCCGGATGCCAGATTGATGATGTTGCCTGGAATGAAGAACGGGCTGATGCGCCGCGGGCCGCGCTCTTTCAGCAGCAGCGCGTTTTCTGCGATGCCGTCGATGCCGCCAATGCCACAGCCAATCATCACACCGGTAGCGTTGCGATCTTCAGTGGTGACGGGTTTCCAGCCAGAATCGGCCAGCGCCTCGTCGGCGGCTGCAATCGCGTAGATGATGAAATCAGCGATCTTGCGCTGTTCCTTGGGCTCAAGGAATGCGTCGGGATTAAATGTACCGTCGCTGCCATCACCGCGCGGGATAGCACAGGCAATCTTGCACGGCAGATCGTCGACTTCGAACGTCTCGATCCGCTTCGCGGCACTTTTTCCAGCAAGGATCTGTTGCCAGCCGTGGTTGGCCCCGACGCCAAATGGCGACAGAAGACCGATGCCGGTAATAACAACGCGCCTCATCGGATGCTCGCTTGATGCAAATTGCAGGCGGCGCGGCGCTTGAAGGCGCCGCGCCGGCAGATCGTCAGGCCGAAGCCTTGTCGATGTATTTCACCGCGTCGCCGACGGTGAGAATGGTTTCTGCCGCATCGTCGGGAATCTCGACGCCGAACTCTTCTTCAAACGCCATCACGAGCTCAACCGTGTCCAGGCTGTCTGCACCGAGATCGTCAATGAAGCTCGCACCTTCGGTAACCTTGTCGGCGTCGACGCCAAGATGCTCGACCACGATCTTCTTAACGCGTTCTGCGGTATCGCTCATGGGGTCTGTCCTCGTCTAATCACTGTGTTGGAACTTCGTTAGCGACCGGATTGCCGCTAATCAAGCTGAAAACTAGTCGGAACGCGCCCGGCGGTTTTGCCCGGTCCAAGCTCGTCGAAGGCGGCATTACACGAAAAGCCCCGGCGCTCCAAGGCGAAAACGCGCAAGTCAGATCATCGCCATGCCGCCATTCACATGAATGGTCTGGCCGGTGACGTAAGAGGCTTCCGGCGACGCCAGATAGAGCACTGCCGACGCGATCTCGTCGCCGGTTCCCATGCGCTTCATCGGAATCGCACCCATGATCGCTTCTTTCTGCTTGTCATTGAGCTTGCCGGTCATGGCCGACTCAATGAAGCCCGGCGCGACGCAATTGACTGTGACGTTACGGCTGGCGATTTCCTGCGCCAGAGACTTTGACAGGCCGATCATGCCTGCCTTCGAGGCGATGTAATTGGCCTGCCCAGGATTGCCCGACACTGCAACAACCGAAGTAATGTTGATAATGCGGCCCCAGCGGCGGCGCATCATCGGATGTGTCAGTTCACGCGTCAGCCGGAACACAGAGGTCAGGTTGACCTCCAGAACCGCGTCCCAATCAGCGTCGGACATACGCACGAACAGGCCGTCCTTGGTGATGCCGGCATTGTTGACCAGAATGTCGACGCCCTCGAGATCGGCTTCCGCCTTGGCTGCCAGCTCCTTGACCGCATCACGATTGCCCAGATCGGCGGGAAATAGGTTTACCCGGTCACCGAGATCAGCGGCAAGTGATTCGAGCTTTTCGACGCGCGTGCCGTGCAGGCCGACGGTTGCGCCCTGCTTGTGCAGCATACGGGCAATCGCCTCGCCAATGCCGCCGGATGCGCCGGTGACGAGCGCCTTCTTTCCAGTCAGATCAAACATATTGCTCTCCCTTGGAGGGGGAGCCGTCTCTGCGACGGCCCTCATTTGTTTTTTCAGGCCAATGCCTCGACAGCCGCGTCAATGTCAGCAGGGCCACTCACGGCCGCTGTGGCGATATCCTTGTTGATGCGGCGGGCGAGGCCAGTCAGCACCTTGCCGGAACCGATTTCATACAGCGTTGCGATCTTGTTGGCTGCGAACCATTCGACCGTCTCACGCCAGCGCACACGGCCTGTAACCTGCTCTACCAGCCTTTTGGCAATTTCGTCGGCATTGGTCAGCGGCTTGACCACGACATTGGAAATGACCGGCACAACAGGCGGATGTTTTGCCACATTGGCCAGCGCCTCGCGCATCGCTTCGGCGGCCGGAGCCATGAGAGCACTATGAAACGGCGCGGACACCTGCAGCATCAGAGCCCGCTTTGCGCCCTTTTCGGTGCAGATGCGAGCGGCATGCTCGACGGCGGGCTTTGTTCCCGAAATCACCAGTTGCCCACCGCCATTGTCGTTGGCGATCTGGCAAACCGATCCGACAGCAGCCTCGGCGCATGCGTCTTCGACAATTTGCGTATCGAGACCAATGATTGCGGCCATTGCACCCTCGCCTACCGGCACGGCCTTCTGCATAGCATCACCACGAATGCGCAACAGCCGCGCCGTGTCGGAAAGCGACAGCATGCCGGCGGCGCAGAGCGCCGAATATTCACCCAGCGAGTGACCTGCCACATAGGCAACGTGGTCGGAAAGGGTTACGCCACGCTTTTCCAGCACCCGGATTGCCGCCATCGACACGGCCATCAGCGCCGGCTGGGCGTTTGAGGTCAGGGTGAGTGTCTCTTCCGGCCCTTCCCACATGATTTTTGAGAGCTTTTCGCCAAGCGCATCGTCAACCTCGCGAAAAACCGCGCGCGCTTCCGGATAGACGTCGGCAAGGTCCTTGCCCATGCCAACTGACTGACTGCCCTGTCCGGGAAAGGTAAATGCGACCGACATCGGCTTCTCCGTCTCGGAAATCCTGTGACCCAGCGTGTGGCGCACGTGCGGCGCGGGTGTCAAGTGCAGGCGAAAGTGCGCCTTGCCGGTGGAATAATGTCGCAGCCCATAAATTTTTTTTGGAACGACTTTTTTTTGTGACAGTTGAATGACAGTGGCATGACGCCTCGCACTCCAACCCAACAAGTCTGGCCATGTCGCAACAGCGTGCACAAATTGTCGATCTGGGATCAAGTCGCGCCTTTCCGGGACGGTTTGGCCGTGCCGCGCCCTATTGGCTGGTCGCCCGCTCGGTGTTGGCGACCATCTTTATCGCGGCATTGCTGACGTTCTTTGTCGAGTTCATCGCGCGCGGGTCGTTTGGCGACACGATGAAGTTCCTCAGCGAGCCTTACCGGCCCGCTTTTGCAACTGTCTTGCTGTTTGTCCTCGTCTTGCTGGGGCTCGATGCACTGCTTGGGCGCGTCCATCTTGGCATCATGCTGCTGGCGCCAGTTGTGCTGACGCTGGCCGCAACCGGGCAACAGAAGTCGTATTATCTTGGCGACCCGCTCTATCCCGCCGATTTCCTCTACGGCCGCCAGATCCTCGAGCTTTTGCCGCTTTTGGCCAAGGAGCGGGTCGGAACAGCCATCCTGATCGTCGCCATTATCGCGGCGCTGGCGGTCCTTATTCCATTTGCCTGGATGCACTGGCGCAGACGCATGCGCGTATTGCAACTGCCCGGGCGCGCCATGCGCGCCGCCGTCGCAATCCCGCTGATTGTGGGTTACGCCTCGATTCTCGACTACTCGACATTCTCCTGGACCCGCGACCGGCTGTGGATCAGCCCGATGATGTGGGATCAGAAGGAAAACTATTCGTTTAACGGCTTCACGCTGGCTTTTGCCATGAACGTGCCGCTGGCCAAGGTGATGGCCCCGTCGGGCTATGGCGAAGAAGCAGTCATCACCGCCGGCGGCGGGCGGCTGGTCCAGACCGTGGTGCCGGAGGCCGAGCCCGACATTATCATGGTGATGAGTGAATCCTTCTGGGATCCGACCCGCCTGCCCGGCGTCACATTCAACATCGATCCGCTTGAAAACACCCGCCGCGTCCAGTCGGGCAATGTGTTTTCGCCCGAATTTGGCGGCATGACCGCCAATGTCGAGTTCGAGGCGCTGTCCGGCTTCTCGAACGCATTCCTGCCCTATGGTTCGATCCCCTATCAGCAATATGTGCGCGGTCAGGTGCCATCGGTGCCGTCTTTCCTGAAGAACCAGGGCTATGAGACAGTTGCCATGCACCCGTTCGAGGGCTGGTTCTGGAACCGCAACGACGTCTACAAGTCGTTCGGGTTCGACCAGTTCCTGTCGATGGAAAAGCTGCCCAAGCTCGAAACCCGCGGCATGCTCACCTCTGACGAGGCGCTCGTCGACCAGATGATCAAGCGCGCCAACAAGGCCGAGAAGCCGTTGTTCATGTTTGCAGTGACGCTGCAGAACCATGGTCCATACGAGCCAGGCCGCTACAAAAACGCCACCATCAAGGCCGACGGTCAGATGAACACCTGGACGCGCGGCTCGGTTGAGACATTCGCGCAGGGCATGGCCGATTCCGACCGCTCGCTGCAAAAGCTGATGGACTGGGCCAAGAAGCGCAAGCGTCCGACCGTGATTGCCTATTTTGGCGACCATCTGCCGCCGATGGGGCCTGCCTATGTCGGCACTGGCTTCCTCCCGGACAATGTGGCGCCACGCACTGGCCCGGCCGCCGAAATGAAACGGGTTCGCGAAACGCCGCTGGTTGTGTGGTCGAACCGCAAGGGCCACGCCAAGGATATCGGCACCGTCAGCCCGCTCTACATGCCCTATCTGGTGCTGCGCCAGGCCGGCATCACGCACCCGTACTACACGGGGATCCTTGGCCGTCTCCATGCCGCCTATCCGGTGCTTGACCGTCAATTGCTGATCGCCAAGGATGGGTCAGAAACCCGCGACTGGAGCCGTGCGCACAAGATCGACCCGCTGATCGAGAAACAGCGGCTGATGCAGTATGATATCTTGTTTGGTAATCGCTACGGTGAGCGGCGGTATTTCCCAAAGCGTAGCGTAATGGGCCCGCTGATCGCTGCGCCTGCGACCTTTCCTGCCTTGATCTCGCCTCGAAACCCTGTATAAGCGCGGCCATTCCGCTGGTCCGAATGGGGGCTGAACGGAGGGCCGGGCCACCTTTGCAAGATGGTCCGTTGTGGAGCGATAACGCTTCCGCCTCCCGTGTCTCCGCTCTCGACCAACTCCTACCGCGCCTTTCCAGGGTCGTCTGACCCCAGAGAAGTCGCAGAGGCTCAGCTTCGGCACAGTGGAGAATGTAGAAAGGCAAAGAACATGGCATTGTACGAACACGTGTTTTTGGCCCGGCAGGATCTCTCGCCGCAGCAGATCGACGCCCTTGTCGAACAGTACAAGGAAGTCCTGGCAGCTGGTGGCGGCTCGGTTGGCCGCGTCGAAAACTGGGGACTGAAGTCCCTCACCTACCGCGTCAAGAAGAACCGCAAGGCTTACTACACGCTGATGGACATCACCGCGCCGGCAGCCGCCGTCAAGGAGATGGAGCGTCAGATGGGCCTGTCGGAAGACGTGCTGCGCTTCATGACCATCAAGGTCGAGAAGCACGAAGAAGGCCAGTCGGCCATGCTGCAGAAGCGTGAACGCGACGACCGCCCGGACCGTGGCGATCGCGGCGACCGTCCGCAGCGTTCGTTTGGCGACCGTGACCGTGGCGACCGCCCGGATCGTGGTCCGCCCCGCCGCCGTGACAACCAGGAAGGAGGCGAATAATGGCCCCTGAGATCGTTTCTGCCGCTCCTGCGCGGCGTCCGTTCAACCGCCGCCGCAAGACCTGCCCGTTCTCGGGCCCGAATGCGCCGCGCATCGACTACAAGGACGTTCGCCTTCTGCAGCGCTACATTTCCGAGCGCGGCAAGATCGTTCCGTCCCGCATCACCGCGGTCTCCCAGAAGAAGCAGCGTGAACTCGCTCAGGCGATCAAGCGCGCCCGCTTCCTGGCCCTGCTACCGTACGTGGTCCGCTGAGTTTCCAGGCGCGGGCGGTTCGCCGCCCGCGCCATTCTACCGCTTCGGGAGCGGCAAACCCCGAGTTGGGCAGCTTTTTTGCCCATGATCCTTTTCCGGAAAGTCTCAACTTTTCGGGGTCATGGGAAGCGCCCTAACTGCCAGCAGGCAGGACAGCGATCAGGGCCGCAGTTGCCCATTTGCTCCCTGCCTTTCAGAGATTTTGTTCAACCGCATGCGGTTCTGAAAGGATAATAACATGGACGTCATTCTTCTCGAACGTATTGCCCGCCTCGGCCAGATGGGCGAAACCGTCAAGGTTCGCGACGGCTACGCGCGCAATTTCCTGCTGCCACAGGGCAAGGCGCTGCGCGCCAACGAAGCAAACAAGAAGAAGTTCGAAGGCCAGCGCGCCCAGCTCGAAGCCCGCAACCTCGAGCGCAAGTCGGAAGCCCAGACCATCGCTGAACAGCTTGACGGCAAGTCGTTCATCGTCGTTCGCTCGGCTGGCGAAACCGGCCAGCTCTACGGTTCGGTTTCGACCCGCGACATCGCCGACCTGGTCACTGCTGAAGGCTTCTCCGTTGGCCGCAACCAGATCGAACTTAACCAGCCGATCAAGACCATTGGCCTGACCAATGTTGCGATCTCGCTGCATCCGGAAGTCGAAGTGACGATCACGCTCAACATCGCCCGTTCGGCTGACGAAGCCGAGCGTCAGGCCAAGGGCGAGACGCTGACCACCGCTGAAGCGATCTACGGCGACGACATCAACGAAAACGCCCGTCCTGACGCATTCTTCGATCCGAATGCAGACGAAGACGGCGAAGACGACAACGGCTGATTTCAGCCGAGTTTGAAATGAAAAGGCCCGGATGGCGACATCCGGGCCTTTTCATTTTGCAGAGCCGACCGCCCTACTCGCCGGTAAACTTCGCTTGGCGGCGCTGCAAGAAGCTCATCACGCCTTCCTGTGCGTCGCTTGAGGCCATCAGCTTCTTGATCTCTGGCACCAATTGCTGGAACGCCGCTTGATGCCCCTCTTCAAGCCCCTGGCGCGCCGAACGTAGCGTCGCCTGCACCCCAAGCGGGGCTTGAGCTGCGACCGTTTCTGCGATGGCAATGGCGCGATCCAGTTCTTCACCTGCGGCGACAACTTCCTGCGCCATGCCGATCCTGTAAGCGGTTGCGGCGTCAAACTCGTCGCCGGTCAGAAGATAGCGCATAGCATTTCCCCAGCCGGACACGCTGACCCAGCGCTGGCTCGCGCCACCAAAGGGGAAGATGCCGCGCTTGACCTCAATCTGCGCCAGCCGGGCATTGTCGCCCAGCACCACAATGTCGGACGCCAGGATCAGTTCAATGCCAATCGTCAGGCACAGGCCTTTGGCGGCGGTGATCACCGGCTTCGACGTGCGCTTGCCGTGCACCCCCAGTGCATCATAGGCGCCATCCGATAGAACGCCCTTCGCCATTTGCGGCGCGACATCCACAAGATCGAGACCAGCGGTAAAGTCCGGCCCGTGTGCAAAGATCACAGCACAACGCAACTCCTTGTTCGCCTCATATTCCCGGATCGCGTCGGACAGTTCGTTCAGCATTTGCACCGTGAACGAGTTCTTTTTTGCCGGGCGGTTGAGGCCGATCAGAAACACATGGCCGCGGATTTCGCGGGTAATCGTTTCATCGGACATGTTGCAGACTCCCTTGTTGAGTTCAGCCGAATACGCCGAGCAGCCCCTTGCCGGCGGCAAAGGCCAACCAGGCCAGCACGCCAAAATAGATAACCGAAGCCAGGATCATCGCGTAGCCTGCAATCACGATCAGCCCGTCACGCTGCGCCATGCCGACGGCCAGCAGCAGGATCGCAAAGGCTGGCAGCGTATTGGAAAACGGCACCAGGCCGAGCGGCGCCATTAGCAGAACACCTGCAAAGATGATCGCCAGACCATTGATCCGATTGGCGAAAACCGAACCCGTGAGGGAACGGTAGCGCGGCTTCACATAGGCTTCGACCCGCGCAACTACATCAAGGCCCCGGCGCAGGATGCCGGTCAGTTTTGCTGCATCCAGCTCCTTGTCCATCAGGCGGTCAGGCAACCAAGGAAGCCGGTTCAGCGTGATGCCAATGGCAATCAGAATGATTGCCGCGCCAAACACAGTCGAGACACCCGGGATCGACACAGGAATGAGAAAGGGAATTGTCAAAAGCGCACAAAGAAACAACAGCCCGTGCTCGCCGACCAGCACCAGCAACCGCCTCAGTGTGATCGTGTCACCATCGATCTGATCAATCGCGTTGGTCAGAGCCGAATGGAGCGACTCTCTTGTGTCGTCGAAAGTAACCTGCACGGCAGAATCCCTTGGGGCCAGAAGCGGCACCATCGCCTGTCGAGACTACAATCGTGTTAACGTCATGACGGAGCAACAATCTTGCGTTTTTGTTCATATTACGTTCTCTATTCACGCTGGCGGGTGTAGACTTCGATTCGAGTCAACCGTGATCGATGCGCAATCTTGGAAAGGCTGTGAATCGCGGGCATGAGGCCAAGTTCATGCGCAACTCGCGCCACAAGTCTGATAGCAGACAGCGGGGAACACTCGACAGGACATCATGGCAGAAGCACTTCGCAAACCGGCCGCGGCCAACGACACGCCGCTCTATCGCGAGGCCCCGAACAATATCGAGGCCGAGCAGGCGCTGCTCGGCGCGCTGCTCGTTAACAATGATGCGTTTTACCGGGTTTCGGATTTCCTCAAGGCGTCGCATTTCTACGAGCCGCTGCACCGGAAAATTTTTGAGGTCGCCGGTGAGCTGATCCGTATGGGCAAGACTGCCAACCCGGTGACGATCAAGACGTTTCTTCCGTCGGACGCCAAGGTTGGCGACATGACCGTTGCGATCTATCTGGCGCGCCTCGCAGCCGAAGCTGTCACCGTCATCAACGCTGCCGACTATGGCCGCGCGATCTACGATCTGGCGACGCGGCGGGCGCTGATTACGGTCGGCGAGGACATGGTCAACATCGCCTATGACGCGCCGGTCGACATGGCGCCGCGCGAACAGATCGAGGACGCAGAGCGCCGCCTGTTCGAACTGGCCGAGACCGGCCGCTATGACGGCGGGTTCGAAAGCTTCAACGACGCCATCAAGACCGCCGTCGACATGGCCAACGCCGCCTATCAGCGTGATGGCGGCCTGTCTGGCGTTTCGTCGGGCTTTCGCGACCTCGACAGACGCATGGGCGGGTTGCAGCCATCTGACCTGATCGTGCTTGCCGGGCGTCCGGGCATGGGCAAGACGTCGCTGGCCACCAACATCGCCTACAACGTCGCTGCCGCTTACCGGCCGGCCCAACAGGCCGATGGAACGGCAAAGGCGGCGGAAGGAGGCGTCGTCGGCTTCTTCTCGCTGGAAATGTCCTCAGAACAGCTGGCCACCCGCATCATTTCCGAGCAGACCGAAATCCCCTCTTCGATGATCCGCCGCGGCGAGCTGACCGACGCTGACTTCCAGAAGCTGGTCGCCTACGCGCAGGAAAATCACAAGCGTCCGCTCTATATCGACCAGACCGGCGGCATCTCGATCGCCCAGCTTGCAGCACGCGCAAGGCGGTTGAAGCGCCAACGCGGCCTCGACGTCATTATCATCGACTATATCCAGCTGATGACAGGCGCATCAAAGCGCGCAAGCGAAAACCGCGTGCAGGAAATCACCGAAATCACCACTGGCCTGAAGGCGCTGGCCAAGGAACTGGCAGTGCCGATCATCGCGCTGTCGCAGCTGTCGCGTCAGGTGGAAAGCCGGGAAGACAAGCGCCCGCAGCTGTCGGACTTGCGTGAATCGGGTTCGATCGAACAGGACGCGGACGTGGTGATGTTTGTCTACCGCGACGAATATTACGTCAAGAACAAGGAGCCGGAGCGCGGCTCGCCGGAGCACCTCGCGTGGGAAGACAAGATGCGCGAGGTTACGGGCAAGGCTGAGGTCATTATCGCCAAGCAGCGCCACGGACCGACGGGCACCGTGCCGATGGGCTTCCAGGGCGAATACACCCGCTTCTTCGACCTTGCCGAAGACAGCCATCTGCCAGAGCGTTTTGAGTGAGAGTTCAAAGCTGGAAAAATCATGCAACTTATGCAATATATGGAAACTGCATGATTTGCATGAGATTAGGCCATGATCAAAGTCAGTTCTGCTGAATTTCAGCGCAACATCGGTCGATATCAGGACATCGCACTCACTCAACCCATCGCGGTCACACGCAATGGACGCGAGCGCACTGTGATGATTTCAACCGAGGAATATCAGCGCCTTAAGCAACTCGACCGTCAGGTTCTCCTGCTGGATGATTTTTCGGATGAGATGATTTCCGACATCGAACGGTCTGAACCGCCGGAAGAGGCAAGCGCGTTCGACAATGAGTTTGTTCGCTGAACTTGACCAATCTGCCAAAGCCAGTTCCGGGCCTCGTCATCCGCTACAGCCATCTGTGGGCGCGGGAAGCCGCGTCCGGCAAAGTGGAAGGCACAAAAGATCGACCTTGTGCGATCATCCTGGCGGTCGAAACTGGCAGGGGTCACAAGGTCGTCGCCTTACCGGTCACACATCGCCCCCCTTCTCCGGATAAGCCGGCCATCGAAATTCCAGCTGAAACGAAACGGCGTCTCGGACTGGACGCCGACATATCCTGGATTGTGCTGAATGAGGCCAACCATTTCGCATGGCCCGGCTATGATCTGAGGCCAACGACACCCGGCGATTTGTCCAGCGTCGCCTATGGCCTGCTACCTGCAAGCTTTTTCCGCGCAGTGCGCGATGCCTTTGTCGCTGCGCACCGTGCGCGCCGAACCCAACTCACCGACAGGTCCGAATAGATGGCCAAGTCCCGCACCCAGTTCATCTGCCAGAATTGCGGCACGGTGCATCAGCGCTGGGCAGGCAAATGCGATGCCTGCGGCGAATGGAACACGCTTGTCGAGGAAGGCACGGCCGGTGGCATTGGCTCCGGTCCACAAACACTCAAGAGCGCACGCAAGGGCCGCGCTGTCGCCCTCACTTCTCTTGCCGGCGACATCGAGGATGCGCCGCGTATCGCGTCCGGTATTGGCGAACTTGACCGGGCAACCGGCGGCGGCTTTGTGCGCGGCTCGGCGCTGCTTGTCGGCGGCGATCCCGGCATCGGCAAGTCGACGCTTCTGACGCAGGCCGCTGCCGCCCTGGCGCGTCAGGGCCATCGTGTCGTCTATGTGTCGGGCGAAGAGGCGGTGGCGCAGATCCGCCTGCGCGCGCAACGGCTGGGTGCGGCGGACTCGGCGGTTGAACTCGCGGCCGAAACCAATGTCGAAGATATTCTGGCGACGCTGGCTGATGGCAAACGGCCAGATCTGGTGATCCTCGATTCGATCCAGACGCTGTGGAGCGATCTGGCCGAATCGGCGCCCGGCACCGTGACCCAGGTTCGCGCCTCGGCGCAGGCGATGATTCGCTACGCCAAGTCGACAGGGGCGGCGATCGTGCTGGTCGGTCATGTCACCAAGGACGGGCAGATCGCCGGCCCGCGTGTTGTCGAACACATGGTCGACGCGGTGCTCTATTTCGAAGGCGAAGGCGGCCACCATTATCGCATCCTGCGCACCATCAAGAACCGTTTTGGACCGACCGACGAAATCGGTGTGTTTGAAATGTCGGACAAGGGCCTGCGTGACGTGCCCAATCCGTCAGAGCTGTTTCTGGGCGAACGCAGCGGCAAAGCGCCGGGAGCTGCGGTTTTTGCCGGTATGGAGGGCACAAGGCCCGTTCTGGTCGAGATCCAGGCGCTGGTCGCGCCTTCCCCGCTTGGCACGCCACGCCGGTCGCTGGTCGGCTGGGACAGCGCAAGGTTGTCGATGGTCCTCGCAGTGCTCGAAGCCCATTGCGGCGTTCGTTTTGCAACCAACGATGTCTATCTCAACGTCGCTGGCGGCTACCGCATCACCGAACCGGCTGCTGACCTTGCTGTTGCGGCAGCGCTGGTTTCGTCCCTGACCAGCCTTGCCCTTCCATCCGATTGCGTCTATTTCGGCGAAATCAGCCTTTCGGGAGCCATCAGACCAGTGGCGCATGCGGCGCAACGTCTTAAGGAAGCAGAAAAGCTCGGGTTCCGTCAGGCTGTCCTGCCGGGCTCAGGCGGCGATGCAACCACAGCGTTTTCCGGCCAGACTTTTCGGCCTGAGCATCTGGCTGATCTCGTAGCCCGCATCGCGGGCTCGAAACTGCGGCGCGACGAAGACTAGACCGGACTGGAGACATTATGCCGATTACGCTGCTGGACGGAATTCTCGTCGGCTTCACCCTCGTTTCAGCCATGCTGGCGATGGTTCGTGGCTTCTCCCGCGAAGTGCTGTCGATCGCGTCATGGGCAGCCGCAGCAATTGCCGCCTATTTCTTCTATCCGCTCGTGCTGCCCTATGTGACGCCCTATCTCGATCAGCAACAGCTGGCCATCGCCGCGTCCGCTGCCGTGGTGTTCTTCATCGCGCTGATCATTGTGACCATCATCACCATGAAGATCGCCGATTTTATCATCGACAGCCGGGTCGGCGCGCTCGACCGGACGCTCGGCTTCCTCTATGGCGCGGCGCGCGGCATTCTCGTCGTTGCAGTCGGCCTTTTGTTCTTCAACTGGCTGGTGGCCAGCAATCAACCCGCCTGGGTGGCAAATGCAAAATCGCGGCCAATGCTTGAAACGATAGGGCAAAAGCTCGCAAGCCTGTTGCCGGAAGACCCGGAAGCCACCATCTTGAATAAATTGACGCCAGGCGGTGACGCCGCGCCTGCCTCACCGCAGGAGCCTGCGACGCAGTCTGACTAAGAATACAGCGACACCAACAACTAGGTCCGGTCAAAAACAGGACGATAGAGAGGCGCGACGGATATGGCCGACGGGCACGACACTCCCTTTTCCGGCGCGGACGGTTTCCACGACGAATGCGGCGTCTTCGGCATTTTTGGCCGCCAGGACGCAGCGGCCATTGTGACGCTCGGGCTGCACGCCCTGCAACATCGCGGCCAGGAAGCGGCAGGCATCGTCTCCTTCGACGGTTCACAATTCCATGTCGAGCGCCATGTCGGCTTGATCGGCGACACGTTCACCAATCAGGCGGTCATCGACAGCCTGAAGGGCAATCGGGCGATCGGCCACACGCGCTATGCGACAACCGGTGGCGCTGGCATCCGCAACATTCAGCCTTTCTTCGCCGAACTGGCTGACGGCGGCTTTGCGGTTGCGCACAATGGCAATTTGACCAATGCGATGACCGTGCAGCGCACCTTGCAAAAGCAAGGCGCAATCTTCTCGTCCACCTCGGACACAGAAACGATCCTGCACCTTGTCGCCATGAGCAAGGAACGCGACCTCAATGCCCGCTTCATCGACGCGGTGCGGCAAGTCGAAGGCGCGTTCTCGCTGGTGGCGCTGTCTTCCAAGAAGATGATCGGCTGCCGCGATCCGCTTGGCATCCGCCCGCTGGTTCTGGGCGATCTCGACGGCGCCTGGATTCTTGCTTCCGAAACCTGCGCGCTCGACATTATCGGCGCACGTTTCGTGCGCGACCTGAAACCCGGTGAAATGGTGGTTGTCACCAACAAGGGTATCGAGAGCATCTTTCCGTTCGAGCCACAGCCGCCAAAATTCTGCGTCTTCGAATATGTCTATTTCTCCCGGCCGGATTCCTATGTCGAAGGCCGTAATGTCTATGATGTGCGCAAGCAGATCGGCATTGAACTCGCCAATGAAAGCCCGGTCGACGCCGACATCGTCGTGCCGGTGCCCGATTCCGGCACGCCAGCGGCCATCGGATTTGCCCAGGCGTCGGGACTGCCGTTCGAGCTCGGCATCATCCGCAATCATTATGTCGGCCGCACCTTTATCCAGCCGGGCGATTCCATCCGCCACATGGGCGTCAAGCTGAAGCACAATGCCAACCGCAAGATGATCGAGGGCAAACGCGTCGTGCTGGTGGACGATTCCATCGTGCGCGGCACCACCAGCCAGAAAATCGTGCAGATGGTGCGCGATGCCGGCGCGCGCGAAGTGCATATGCGCATCGCCTCGCCGCCGACACGCGCTTCCTGCTTCTATGGCGTCGACACGCCAGAAACGTCGAAGCTTCTGGCGTCGCGCATGTCAGTGCAGGAAATGGCGGATTTCATCCGTGTCGATTCGCTCGGCTTCCTGTCGATAGACGGGCTTTACCGTGCCGTTGGCGAACCATCGCGCGACAATGAACAGCCGCAGTTCTGCGACGCATGTTTCACCAAGCAATATCCGACGCGGCTGACCGATCACGATTCGACCGACAATGTCCGGCAATTGTCGGTGCTGGCGACAAGAGCAGGAACATGATGCTCGAAACATGCGCGTAGAAAATTGATCTGATCAGGCCGCGTCGTCGTTGCGGCTCGTCCTGATCAATACGTCTGCTGAAATGCCAAGCTGCGAATGCAGCCGTCGGATCATATCAATCGACAGGCCACGCTTGCGGTTGAGAATGTCGGCAACCCTGTTGCGCGGGCCGATAATTGCCTCGATATCTTTCCGTGTCAGACCCTGCTGTTCCATCCGAAATCTGATGGCTTCGACAGGATCAGGAGGGTCCATCGGGAATTGCCTCACCTCATATGCCTCGATTAGCGTCGCAAGCACGTCGAGGCGGCGCCGTCCGGCGTTCCCGACGCAGCGCCCCACAGGCGCTCAAGCTCCGCCAATGCCGCGCCATAGTCCGCTTCCGTGCGTATCGGTTTGAGATCGGTTGCCATGTCGCACCTATGAAACTTTTCGATTCATCCTCAATTTGTTAGACCCTGTCGACAATCAAGATCAAAGGTACCCATGACCATCGACCTTTCCGGCCGTATCGCGGTCGTCACCGGCGCGTCGCGCGGCATCGGCTATTTCATCGCAAAGCATATGGCGGCTGCCGGGGCGCATGTCATCGCCGTGGCCCGCACCGTTGGCGGACTTGAAGAACTGGATGACGAGATCAAGGCCGAGCACGCCCGCACTGGCAAAGGCTCGGCGACCCTTGTGCCGCTCGATCTGGCCGACATGACCGGCATCGACCGCCTGGGTGGCTCGATCAATGACCGCTGGGGCAAGCTCGACATCATGGTGGCCAATGCCGGCATCCTTGGCACGATCTCGCCGATCGGCCATGTCGAAGCCAAGACTTTTGACAAGGTGATGAACATCAACGTCACTTCGACCTGGCGGCTGATCCGCTCGCTCGACCCGCTACTGCGAGTCTCTGACGCTGGCCGCGCCATCCTGCTCTCTTCCGGCGCCGCGCATTCGGCCCGCGCATTCTGGGGGCCATATGCAGCATCGAAGGCTGCCGTTGAGGCGCTTGGCCGCTCTTGGGCGGACGAAACCAAGAACATGCCTTTGCGGATCAACATAGTCGACCCAAGTGCCACACGGACGGCCATGCGGGCGCTGGCCATGCCGGGCGAAGACCCGAACACCCTGCCCCATCCGTCAGAAATTGCCGCAAACATCCTGCCGTTGGCCGACCCAGGTCTGAAAGAGACCGGATTAATCTGGCGCGCCCGCGACAAGGTCTGGACGCACTACCGCATGCCGGAGTAATTCACTGGCGCGCTTCGCGTCACGCGAGGCTTTGCAACAGGATTGAGGTTTCCGATGAACGCCGCTGTGACCGCCTATATCTGGTATCTGGTCGTTGCCGGCCCTGGCGGCGGCATGGTGGTCATGCCAACGGGGTTCGATGCGCGCGAGCAGTGCGAAGCTGCGATCGTCGAATACCAGAAGACAGCGCAGCCCGCCGGCTGGTCGGTCTCCTGCCTGCCTGCGGCAGCAGCATTCTTGGGCGAAGGCGAGCCCGAAGAAGAGCAACAGTGATTTCTGGCGGTCAGCCCGCGCTCGCCAGCGTCTCGCGCGGCGTTTCGCCAAATTCACGGCGATAGTCGACCGAGAAGCGGCCGAGATGGACAAAACCCCATTTCAGCGCCGTCTCGGACACACTGACCGCATTGCCAGACAAGAGATCGAAGCGCACCAGCCGCAGCCTTTCCTGCTGCAGTGCGCGCATGGGCGACACACCAAATGCCGATTTGTAGGCAAGTTGCAGCATACGTGGCGTCACACCAGCAACATCTGAAATATCAGACAACGAAATCGCACTGGCGGCATTCGCGTGGATGAACTCCTGCGCCCGCTTGGTATGGCGCGGCAACGGCCCTGGCGGTTTTTCGCCGATGAACAGCGACATATTGCTTGGCTGCACCCGCAGGAACAATTCCATCAGCCGCTGCTCATTGAAGGCCATGCTGATCTGACTGTCACGCTGGCCAATCGTCTCGGCGGCATGAAACAAGCTATTGGCGAACGCCCGCCAAGCCTGCATTTCCGGCCTCGAAAAGTCGACAATCGGATCGAAATGCAGAGGACCAGGCAAAGGACGGTCGAATACGGTTTCGGCAAAGGCCAGAAATGGCGCTTTGCGCACCTGTAACAGAATCTGAGCGCACCCCTCCCACCAGCGCATTCTCGTTGCAAGGTCGGGATTCAGCACAGACGCAGTCGACCGGTCGGTCAGAAATTCTTTTGTGCCGTTGCGGATCGTCGCGGCACCGGTCACAGGCATCTGGATCAGGTAAAAGTCACCCAATTCGCCGGGGTCAATCTCAACATCAGCGCCATAGCTGATATAGTTCAGCGACAGCATATCTCCCGGCACATGATGATGGCATGCACGAAACGGGCGGCGCGGCCCGACAATGTCGAGCCTGTGGCGGCAGAATTTCTGCGCGACCCGCTCCCTGGCGCAGTCGAG
>DAINRF010000039.1:0-35265 GCA_036742015.1 Mesorhizobium sp.
TGTCGTTCAAGCTGGCCGACATGGCGATGGAGCTGAAGGCGGCCGAACTGCTGACCCGTGAGGCCGGATGGAAATATGATGCCGGCACCGTGACCGACGAAGACATGGCGATGGCCAAGCTGAAGGCTACCGAAGTCCTCGCCTTCATTGCCGATGAGGCGATCCAGATCCACGGCGGCATGGGGCTGATGGACGAGTTGCCGCTGGAGCGCATCTGGCGCGATGCTCGCGTCGAACGCATCTGGGAGGGCACCAGCGAGATTCAGCGGCACATCATCTCACGCGCCCTGCTCCGGGCGGTCGGGGGCTGAAAGGGCGCGATGGCCAAGACCGGCATTCGGGAAACTGATCTCTACCAGCCTGTGAAGGCGATGCTCGAAGGGCAGGGCTATGAGGTCAAGGGCGAAGTCGGGGCCGCTGATGTCGTTGCGATTCGCAAAGGCGAAGACCCTGTCGTCGTCGAACTCAAGACCGGGTTCTCCTTGTCGCTGTTCCATCAGGCAATTGAACGCCAGGCCTTGACCCACGCGGTCTACATCGCCGTGCCGCAGGGCAAGGGACGTCTGTTCAACAATGCGCTGGTTGACAATCGCAAGCTCTGCCGCAGGCTTGGCCTTGGGTTGATTACGATCCGGCTGCCGGACGGATACGTCGAAATCCATTGTGACCCCGAGCCCTACAAACCGCGCCAGTCAAAACCGCAAAAGGCGCGGTTGTTGCGCGAGTTTGCCCGGCTGGTCGGCGATCCGAACGATGGTGGTTCGACCCGCCGCAAACTTGTTACAGGTTATCGGCAGGAGGCGTTGCGATGTCTTGCCTTGCTTGACCGGCAGGGTCCGACCAAGGCGGCGGTGGTGGCCGCCGGTTCGCAGGTTGGTCATGCACGCAGGATCATGGCCGACAATCACTATGGCTGGTTCGAACGCGTTGCCACTGGCGTCTACGCACTCAGTCCCAAAGGTGTGCAGGCCGTGGCGGACTATGCGGCCGAAATCCAGAACTTAGCGGACGCCGTCAAGCTGGACGGCAATCCTGAAACCCGGGTTGCGCCATGACAGTGACAGCAGTGAAAGACCTGTCTCTCTTGCTCAGGCCAAGGTCGATCTGTGTCGTTGGCGGCGGCGGGTTTGGAACAAATGTGGTCAAACAGACGCTCAAGATGGGCTTTCCGGGTGACGTCTGGGTGGTGCATCCGACCAAGGATGCGGTCGAGGGCGTTCGCGCCTACAGGTCGATTGCAGACCTGCCAGGCGCGCCGGATGCCACCTTCATCGGGGTCAACCGCAACCTGACCATTGATGTCGTACGGCAGCTGCGCGAGCGCGGCGCGGGCGGGGCAGTGTGTTTCGCTGCCGGCTTTCGCGAGACCGGCGCCTACGATGCAGACGGGTCGAATCTGCAGGACGCGCTGCTCGAAGCCGCTGGCGATATGCCGGTGATCGGGCCAAACTGTTATGGCCTGATCAACTATGCGGATGGTGCGCTGTTGTGGCCGGACCAGCATGGTGGCAAGCGGCTGAAGCCTGGCACGCGTGGCGTGGCGATTATCACGCAATCGTCCAACATCGCCTGCAACCTGACCATGCAGGCGCGTGGTCTGCCAGTGGCCTATCTGATGACTGCGGGCAACCAGGCGCAGACCGGCCTGTCGGAGATGGCGCTTGGTCTCATCGAGGACGAACGGGTGTCGTGCCTCGGCCTGCACATCGAGGGATTTGATTCGGCCGCCGGGTTCGAAAAGCTTGCGGCGCGGGCGCGAGAATTGAACAAGCCGATCGTGGCAATGAAGGTTGGCAAATCGGAACAGGCGCGCGCGGCAACCGTTTCGCATACCGCCTCGCTTGCAGGTTCGGACGCGGCCTCGTCGGCTTTCCTCAAACGTCTCGGCATTGCGCGGGTGCACTCGATCCCGTCTTTCCTCGAAACGCTGAAGCTCTTGCACGGCGTTGGTCCGCTCTCTGGCGGGACGCTGTCGTCAATGAGCTGCTCCGGCGGCGAGGCGTCGGTGATGGCCGACTGTGCCGAGGGCAGGCAGGTGGGCTTTCCGGCACTTGAAACCGCACATATCGCACGAGTGCAGGCAGCGCTCGGACCGCTCGTCGCTGTGGCCAATCCGCTCGACTACAACACCTACATCTGGAACAATCAACCGGCGATGACGACCGCCTTTTCGGCGATGGTGTCCGGCGGGTTTGATCTCAACATGCTGGTGCTCGACTTCCCGCGTACTGACCGCTGTTCCGATGCCGATTGGCTGCTGACAGTTAATGCGTTCGATGCCGCGCTGCAGGCCAATGGCGCCAAAGGCGCAATTGTTGCCTCGATGGGCGAGAATTTGTCTGAGGCGCATGCCGAGGACCTGTTCCGGCGCGGGATCGTGCCGCTGCTTGGCATCGAGGAAGCAATGGATGCTGCGGAGGCTGCCCTTTTTGTCGGGCAGGCTTGGCGGCGGGATTTTCCTCCTACCTTGATAGGCGTTTCGTCAGGAGGGGAGCGTCAGGGAAGAAACAATCCCGACGAAGCCGCTGCGAAAGCCATGCTTGCCGGCGCTGGCGTTCCAGTGCCTGATGGCCGCCGTGCGACCAGTGCAGACGAAGCCGTCTCGATGGCGGAAACGCTTGGCTACCCTGTTGCCGTGAAAGCGCTCGGCATCGCGCACAAATCTGAGGCTGGCGCCGTAAAGCTCAACCTGCGCAATGCAGACAATGTTCATGTGGCGGCAATGGCGATGGAAGGTCTTGGGTCCGGCCTCTATGTTGAGCGCATGGTGACCGGAGGCATCGGCGAGCTGATTGTCGGCATCACCGACGATCCGCTGTTTGGACCGGTGATGACCGTTGGAACCGGCGGTGTGCTGGTCGAGTTGCTGAAAGACAACGTTACGCTGCTGCTGCCGTCAACGTATGGCGACATAGAGGCTGCGCTGCGCGCGCTGAAAATGTTCCCGCTGCTCGACGGTTTTCGCGGACGCCCCAAGGCCGATATTGCTGCGGCTGTGAACGCTATAGGCAATATCGCCGCCTTCGCGGTTGCGAACGCCGGCTCGCTGAAAGAACTCGACGTCAATCCGCTGATCGTGTGCGAACATGGTGCATGGGCGGCGGATGCTTTGATGGTTTTTGGCACTGAAAGGGCCTCGTGATGACCGTTATTTCTACTCGCACCGAAGGCGCTGTGCTGGAGGTCACGCTTGACCGGCCGAAAGCCAATGCGATTGACCTGAAAACGTCGCGGCTGATGGGCGAAACATTCAAGGCGTTTCGCGACGACCCTGCGCTCCGCGTGGCGATTGTCAAAACTGCGGGTGACAAGTTTTTTTCGGCCGGGTGGGACCTGAAAGCAGCTGCAGGAGGCGATGCGGTCGATGGCGACTACGGCGTTGGCGGCTTTGCCGGCTTGCAGGAGCTGCGTGACATGAACAAGCCGGTGATCGCCTGTGTCAATGGCATGGCGGTGGGCGGCGGCTTCGAGCTGGCGCTGTCGTGCGATCTGATCTACGCGTCGGAGCATTCGTCATTTGCGCTCCCCGAAATCAAGGCCGGTACACTGGCTGACGCGGCCACGATTAAGCTGCCCAAGCGCATTCCCTATCATGTGGCTATGGACCTGCTTTTGACCGGGCGCTGGATGGATGTTCAGGAGGCGCATCGCTGGGGCCTGGTCAACGAAGTACTGGCCCAGGACAAGCTTGAGGAACGTGTCTGGGAGATCGCGCGGCTGCTGGCGTCGGGACCGCCGCTGGTGTTTGCGGCGATCAAGGAGACGGCGCGTGACGCTGAAGGCGCCCGGTTTCAAGATACGATGAATCGCATCACCCGGCGTCAATTGCCGACTGTCGACAAACTCTACGGTTCGGAGGACAATCTCGAAGGGTTCAAGGCTTTCGCTGAAAAGCGCGATCCGGTGTGGAAGGGGAAATGAAGTGACCGATTATACAAACCTGCTCGATGCCGAGACCTGGGCGTTTGTCGACAAGACCAACAGCTTCTATCCGCCGGGCAATGTCGATTTTTCGATGCAGAAGCAGCGCGACATGTATGACGAAATGGCTCGCGCCTTTCATGCCGCATATCCGCCCGGCCTGAAGGCAGAGACCACGACCATCAAAATGCCGGACCGGGAAATCCCTATCCGAATCTACCGTGCGGCGCGGGCGAACAGCGACGCGATGGTGCTCTATTTCCACGGTGGCGGCTTCACGCTTGGCGGATTGGAAAGCCATGATGATGTGTGCGCTGAAATCTGTGACCAGACCGGTTTTGACGTCGTGTCGGTCGACTACCGGCTGTCGCCGGAGCACTATTATCCGGCAAGCCATGATGATGGCTATGCGGCGTTTGAATGGGCGGCAAGAACCTATGCGGACCGCGGCATCGTGCTGTCAGGCGACAGCGCCGGGGGAAACATTGCGGCCGCGGTAGCCGGGCGCTACCGGAATCATGAACATGCAGCCATCGGCCAGGTGCTGATCTATCCGGGACTGGGAGGCGACCGCACCAAGGGATCCTATGTCAAATATCCCGATGCGCCGCTGCTGACGCTTGGCGATATGGCCTATTACATGAAAATGCGCACCGGTGGTCTGGATGTGTCGAATGATCCTGGCTTTGCGCCGCTGCGCGATACGGATTTTTCCAAACTCCCGCCAACGGTGGTCATCGCGGCGGAAATCGATCCGCTGGCGTCGGACGGTCCTGCCTATCGCGATGCGATCAAGGCGGCAGGCGGTAAGGCGCTGAATATCGAGGAGACCGGAATGGTGCATGGATATCTGCGTGCGCGCCATTCGGTGAAGCGGGCGCGCGACAGTTTTGCGCGGATTGTCGAAGCGGTCAGGATGCTGGGCAAGCGCGACTGGGACGAAAACCGTCTGAGATGAGTGTTCGATTATTGCTGACAGTGGGGCTGATGATTGCGGCCGCGGGCAGCGCTGCGGCTGCGGAAAACCGCTGCGGCTGGCTGGAAAATCCGACGCCCGGCAATTGGTGGCTGACCGACAAGGATGGAAGCTGGACATTGATGGCTCAGGGCGAGGAATATCGCGAGTCGGTTATGGATCAAGTGCCGCCCTTTGACGAAAAGCAGTATGTCGCAACCAACGGCAATTACGGCTATGGTTGCGCTTGTCTCAGCGTCGACGTCGACAAGGCTGAGGGGCGCATTGCGCGCGTCTATTCGGGCAAGATCATTCCGTTGTCACGCTGCGAAAAAGACAGATCGCTGAAACGCACGGACTGAACGAGCGATATGAGTGTGCAGGCTGAATTTCTGCCGATTGGCCCGGCCGAAGAGGCGGCAATTCTTGCGTTGAACAATCGCCATCAGCGCGAGACATCTTTGCTTGATGCGGCAAAGCTGCGGCACCTGCTTGGCCAGTCCTATCTGGCATTGCGGGCCGGAATGGACGATGCGCTGCTTATCGCCTTTGACGAGAGCGCTGACTATGACAGCGCCAATTTCATCTGGTTCAGGGAACGACACAAGCGCTTCGCCTATGTCGATCGCATCATTGTGGCCGAACATGCGCGGGGGCGCGGGCTTGCCCGCCAGTTCTATGAGGCGCTGTTTGCCAAGGCGGCTTCAGATGGTCACACGATGATCGCCTGCGAGGTAAACTCTGATCCGCCCAATCCAGGTTCGGACGCATTTCACGCTGCGCTAGGTTTTGAAGAGGTAGGCCACGCCATGATTTATGGCGGTGAACGTACGGTGCGCTATCTGGTGCGGCGGCTGGCTGGTTGAAGCCGCCCGTCAGCTCAGAAATGGCTTCGCCTTCATCGACTTCGGGATCGGGACGCCGAGCCGCTTCAGGACCGTGGGGGCAAGCTGCAACTGGTCGAGCAACACATCCTCTTTCGGTCCCTTGCCCTGGCCGAAATAGTACAGCGCTACGTCCTGCATCTCGTCATCATGGCCGCCGTGGTGGCCGCGATTGGTCTGGCCGTGATCGGCAGTGACGATCACTTCATAGCCGGCCTCGAGCCACTTTGGCAGGAAGGCGGCCAGCATCGCGTCCATGACGTAAAGCGCGTGGTCCATCTCGCGGCAGTCATGGCCAAAGCGATGCCCCATCGAATCCAGCGTGCACGTGTGCAGGATGCCGTAGTCGATGCCATGACGGGCGCATAGCATGGTAAGCGTCGCGAACAGATCAACGTCAGACGGCGTCATCTGATTGTCGTGGCCGTAGCCGGTCATGGTGTGGAAGCGGCCATGCGCAATCGGTGAGCCAGGCTCGTCATACTCAATGTCGCGCACCATATCGAACGGGTGTCGGTTGAAGAATTCCGACCAATAGGAATGGGTTACTGCACCCGTCTTGCCGCCTGCCTTGGTCACCTCGCCAAAGATGTCAGGCTGCTCGACGCGAAAGCGGACCTCGTTTGACAGGATGCCATGCTCCTGGGGCGGCACCCCGGTGTGAATCGACGCGTAGCAGCAGGCCGATGTGGATGGCAGCACGGAGCGCATGCGCCATTTGCGCGCCTGCCCGGATTGCACCCAGCCTTCCAGATTGCCCATGAATGGCTTCCAGTTGCGCCAGGGCAAACCGTCGAGAATGATGAGCAGGAGTTTTGATTTGAGAGGCATAGAAACCGGTCCTTCTCCCGATTGGGGAGTTGGCAATTGTCGACGTGAAACGGGAAGGGAAGGCTAGTTCCCCGCTGCTTCCATCCTGCGGCCCTTGATCGCTTTCTCAAGCCAGCCGATTTCCATCTCCGGAACCGACGACAGGAGCAGATCAGTATAGGCGTCGAACGGGGGGGCGAGAACCTGACTCTTTGGCCCGTAGCGCACCACTTCGCCGCGATACATCACCGCGATAGAATCTGCGATCGACTTCACCGTTGCCAGATCATGGGTGATGAACAGATAGGCGACGTTCTCCTCTTTCTGCAGCTCCAGCAACAGTTTGAGAATTCCGTTTGCGACCAGCGGATCAAGCGCCGATGTCACCTCGTCGCAGATGATCAGCTTCGGCTTGGCGGCAAGCGACCGGGCGATACAGACGCGCTGCTTCTGGCCGCCAGACAGTTCGGCCGGGTAGCGGTCCGCAAAGCCCTTGCCCATCTCGATCTTGTCGAGCAGGTCCATCACCTGACGGTCGCGCTCGGCGCCCTTGATGCCAAAATAGAATTCGAGCGGCCGGCCGATGATCGTACCCACCGTCTGGCGCGGGTTCATGGCAACGTCCGCCATCTGGTAGATCATCTGCAGCTCGCGCAGATCGTCACGCGTGCGGTCGCGCAGCGCACGCGGCAGGGGGCGGCCGGCAAAGGTGACATCACCCTGTTCAGGCGGCAGCAAGCCGGTGATGGCCCGGGCCAGCGTCGACTTGCCCGAACCGGATTCGCCCACAACGGCAAGCGTCTGTCCTGGGTAGATGTCGACGGAAACGTTCTTCAGAACTTTGACCGCGCCGCCACCATACGCGGCTGTCACGTTCTTGACCGACAGGAACGGGTCATCCGACGGCGGTTGTTCCTTGTGTTCGATATGATGCACCGAGACCAAAGCGTTGGTGTATTCCTGCCGAGGCTCCTTGATGATCTGGCGCGTGCCACCCCATTCAACCAGCTTGCCGTGACGCAACACCATGATCTCGTCCGCCACCTGTGCGACAACGGCAAGGTCATGTGTGATGTACAGCGCAGCGACGCCGGTATCTTGGATCGCGTCCTTGATCGCCGCCAGAACGTCGATCTGGGTTGTGACGTCAAGCGCCGTCGTCGGTTCGTCGAAGACGATCAGGTCCGGCTCTGAACACAAAGCCATTGCCGTCATGACACGTTGCAGCTGCCCGCCAGAGACCTGGTGCGGATAGCGATCGCCAATTGTGTCCGGGTTAGGCAGGCTGAGTTTCTTGAACAGATGCCTCGCCCGCTCCTCCGCCTCGGCGCGTGTCGATGTTCCGTGTAGAACGGACGCCTCCACCACCTGATCCATCAGCTTGTGCGCTGGATTGAACGCAGCCGCCGCCGATTGTGCGACGTAGCAGACTTCGTTGCCGCGCAGCTTGCGTATGCCTTCCTTGCCGGCCTTGAGAATGTCCCGGCCATTGAGAACGACTTCGCCACCCGTGATCTGCACGCCGCCGCGGCCATAGGCCATCGACGACAGGCCAATGGTTGATTTGCCGGCGCCGGATTCGCCGATCAAGCCCAGCACCTTGCCGCGTTCAAGCGTCAACGAAACATCGTCAACAATCGTGACGTTGCGCGGCGTTTCGCCGGGCGGATAGACCTTCGCCTCGATCCTGAGGTTGCGGATCTCGAGAAGCCTGCCTTCGGCGGCAGGCCTTTTCTGAACGCCGTTCGCCATCAGCCGCGTCCTCCCTTGAGGCTTGCGGTGCGGTTCAGGATCCAGTCCGCAACCAGGTTGACCGAAATGGCGAGCGCGGCGATCGCGCCAGCCGGGATCAGCGCGGCGGGAATGCCGAACACAATGCCGTCCTTGTTTTCCTTGACCATGCCGCCCCAGTCCGCTGCCGGCGGCTGGACGCCGAGACCGAGGAACGACAGCGCCGAAAGGAACAGAACCGCAAAGATGAAGCGCAGGCCAAGTTCCGAGATCAATGGCGAAAGAGCGTTGGGAAGAATTTCACGGAAGATGATCCATCCCGTCCCTTCGCCGCGCAGCTTTGCCGCCTCCACATAGTCCATTACGTTGATGTCTACAGCAACCGCGCGCGACAACCGGAAGACGCGCGTGGAATCGAGGATTCCCATCACCAGGATCAGCGTGACGACCGTTGTCGGGAGAACCGACAGGACGACAAGCGCAAAAATCAGCGTCGGGATGGCCATCAACAAGTCAACGAACCGAGACATTGTCATATCGAACCAGCCGCCGGTGACTGCGGCCGCAAAGCCGAGGATCGAGCCGAGTGTGAAGGACAGTGCTGTTGCCGCCGCCGCAATCAAGATCGTCGTCTGCGCACCGTAGATCATCCGTGACAGCAGGTCTCTACCGAGATTGTCGGTGCCGAGCCAATATTTGGAGGACATCGGCTCCCAGACGCCGCCGACGATTTCACCGAGCCCGTAAGGCGCGACCCATTGCGCGAAGATAGCAACGAACAGGAATATCCCGGTGATGATGAGGCCGATCAGCGCGCCGGCGGGAATGTGCTTGAGGTTCATGATCCGCGCCCCGTCACTTTGGATGCCGCAGACGCGGATTGGTCAGAATGCCAGCCACGTCGGCCACGATGTTGAGGCCGATATAGACGGCAGCGAAGATCAACCCGACCGCCTGCACGACAGGCACGTCGCGCTTGGCGACATGGTCGACCAGATATTGGCCCATGCCGGGGTAGACGAAGATCACCTCAACCACGACGACGCCAACAATGAGGAAGGCGAGGTTGAGCATCACAACGTTGATGATCGGTGCGACCGCATTCGGAAAGGCGTGCTTGCGGATGATGTCGAACTGGCTGACGCCTTTCAGTTCCGCAGTCTCGACATAGGCTGACTGCATCACATTGAGGATCGCGGCGCGCGTCATGCGCATCATGTGCGCCAGAACGACCAGCACCAGAACGGTGGCCGGCAGCACAATCGCGTTGAGCTTGGTCAGGAACGGCATGCCGTCATAGATCGTCGAGATCGACGGGAACCATTGCAGCTGAACGGCAAAGAACAGGATCAGCAGGTAGCCGATGAAAAACTCTGGAAGCGATGTCGAGGCCAGCGCAAATCCGGAGATCAGCTTGTCGATCGGGCCGTTGCGATAACGAACGGCAAGAAGGCCGAGAATGATCGCGAGCGGGACGGAAACGATTGCCGCCCAGAAGGCAAGAAACAGCGTGTTCCACAGGCGCGGCATCAGCGTTGTCGTGATGTCCTGACGCGTTGCGAGCGAGGTGCCGAGGTCGCCGGTCAGAACGCCGCCGAGCCAGCTGAAATAACGCACATAGGCAGGCTGATCGAGACCGAGATCGCGGCGCAGATTTTCCAGTGCGACAGGTGTCGCCGACTGGCCGAGAATGGACTGGGCGACGTCGCCCGGCAGGATCTGCGTCCCGGCAAAAATCAGCACCGACACCGCGAGGAGGAGCAGGATGCCCAGCGCGACGCGCTGGGCAATGAGTTTAAGAACGGGAGAATTCATCGTCTCAGCCCGTCAGGCCGCGATCCAGCACTTGGCCAGCGCGTAGCCGCCCATCAGTTCGCCATTCGGGTCGTTTTCCCAACCCGCAACCCGCTTTCCGGTGGCGTCGATGAAGTCGTTGAACATCGGCGTGATGACGCCGCCTTCGTCCCGCAACATCTCGTTCATCGTCTTGTAGATTTCGACGCGCTTTGCGGTGTCAAGTTCCGCACGGCCCTGGATCAGCAGCTTGTCGAAGTCCTCGCGCAGCCAGCGCGTGTCGTTCCAGTCCGCCTTGGAATAATAAGCGGTGGTGAACATCTGGTTCTGCGTCGGACGGCCACCCCAGTAGGAGGTCGAGAAGGGCTGCTTGTTCCAGACTTCCGACCAGTAGCCGTCGCCGGGTTCGCGCTTGATCTCAACCTTGATGCCTGCCTTGGCGCAAGACTGCTGATAGAGCTGGGCGGCGTCGACAGCGCCGGGGAATGCGACGTCCGACGTGCGCAGCAGGACCGAACCGGTGTGGCCGGACTTCTTGTAGTGCTCGGCCGCCTTTTCAGGATCGAACTTGCGCTGCTCAAGCTGTGTGAAAAGCGGATAGGCGGCATTGATCGGCGTGTCGTTGCCGACGGTGCCATAGCCCATCAGGATCTTCTGGATCAGCTCCTCGCGGTCCATCGCATATTTCAGCGCCAGGCGCAGGTCATTGTTGTCAAAGGGCGCAGTGTTGCAATGGGCGATGAAAACGTAGTGGCCCTTGCCTGACACGTTGCGGATGGTGACGCCTGGCGCACGCTTGACCAGTTCGACAATCTTCGGCTCGACACGGTTGATCATGTCGACCTGGCCGCCCTGCAAAGCAGCGGTGCGGGCCGTCGCATCATTGATGACGATGATCTCGATCGTGTCGGCGTGGCCAATGCCGTCCTTGTTCCAGTAGCCGTCAAAACGCTGGCCGACATGGCGCACGCCAGGCTGGTTTTCAGCGACCTTATAAGGACCAGTGCCGATGCCTTCGCCCGGGTTGTCCTTGCCGCCATTGGGCTGGATCATCAGATGGTAATCGGTCATCAGGAAGGGTAGGTCGGCGTCAGCTTCCTTCAGGCTGATGACGACATTGCCGCCGTCGGCCTTGATCGTATCGATCTCGCCCATCAGGCCAAGCGCGCCCGATTTCGAATCGGCGTTAGAATGGCGCTCAAGTGTGGCGACGACATCGTCGGGGGTCAGTTCCTTGCCGTTGTGGAACTGCACGCCCTTGCGGATCTTGAACGTCCAGACCTTGGCGTCGTCTGACGCTGAAACCTCTTCGGCGAGTTTCATCTCGAGTTCGCCGGTTGGCGACACTTCGACAAGTTGTTCGCCCCACATGCGGCCGAACTTGTAGGGGACCTGCGATTGCCATGATGCAGGATCAAGGCTGTTGGTGGCTTCGCCGCCGACCATGCCGGCTTTCAGCGTGCCGCCCTTGATGGGGCCTTGGGCACGCGCTGCGGTGGAAATCAAGGAGTTTGCCATTGTTGCCGAAACGCCGAGAGCGGCGGCGCGGCCTAGGAAGTCGCGGCGGCTCAATTTGCCGGAAACGACATAGTTGCTCAGGAAGTCCAGTTCACGGGACATTGTGTTCTCCTCACTCGTGTGTTCACCCGGGCCACTAACGGGCCTCTGTTCGTTGCCTTAATATTGGCGTGGTTTTCCAATCCTCTGCAAGGCCGAATACGACATTCCTTGACGTAATTGGTTTTATGCGACGGAACATGTCGCATCTGTCAGATAAAGGCGCGTGCGATCCTTGCCGAATAGCCGCGATTGAAAATTTGATCATTGCCTTCCCAGGCCGATAGGGCCGACGTAACAATAAATTCCGCCGCTGTCGACCTCATCGCCGATGTTGCCAGGGTGCGCACCGACCAGTCGCCCCGCGACAGGGTCTGCTCCCACTCGATGTGACAGGCCGCTGACAGGGGATCGTCCGGATGGATGGTCCAGCGTTCGGACATTGACGAGCCGTTGACCAGGCCGTGGTCGAGATCGCGTACCTCGCCAAAGTCATTGGTCACCGTGACGGTAACCAATCCAGTCTCAAGATCGCGCTCGACGACCCTGCCGGAGCTGGCGGGGCGAACCGTGTCGACCTTCCAGCCGGAAGCCGCCTCAGGCGGCTCGAACGACCACTCGACAGCGTCTGCGAGAGGGCGAAGCGGCAAGCCAATCTGGCCAGAGGTGACGGTGAGCTGGGCTGGCTCGGGTGAAGGCCAGATCGACGGCCAGTAGGTGGTGGATAGCGCGACGCGCAGGCGGTGGCCGGTGGGTACGCGGTAGGCGATCTGATCGAGATCAAAGGCCGCCGTTGTGGGCTCGCCGGGTGTCAGGGGCTCCGGGTTTTCGTGTGAGTTGCGATGCGTCAGGTTGAGCAGGCCGTAGCAGATCAGTTCGGATGCGCCGTCCGGATGGACGTCGCAAAGCCGGACGCAGATGTTGGCCTGCGCCTTGTCGGAGGTGAAGGCGAAGGCAAAGCGTGGTGCGCCGACGATGTCGATGGCCTCGTCGAGCGGCTCGCTGTCGAAGCAGGCCGACAGGGCGTCGTCCGGCCGCTGGTCGGACGGAAGCTCTGGTCCGAAATTGAACGGAAAATACTCGCCAGCCGCAAGGCCGCAATCCTGTGGCGAGGCGACGATACGGGAGACCGGGGCGGGAGCTGCCGACAGGCTCTGTCCGGCAAGATGCAGGATGCGTTCAGTGATCTGCGGCGAAGGCCAATTCTGTTCGGCGATCCAGCGGCCTGGCCGTTCGGGGTGCCAGCTCGCCGGCCGGATACTGTCCATCAGCCACATTCGCATGGCGGGATCGTTATCAACGCCGGTGTCGATGTCTTTAAGCCAATGGTCCCACCAGCGTTTCGCCTCCTGCAGGAAACCGATGGCGGGTTCAGGCTTGGCGAAGTGGGGATATTTGTGGATCCACGGGCCGACGATGCCCTTGACCGGCGATGACAGGTTCTCGACCAGATGCGAGATCGTGTTGCGATAGCCGTCATGCCAGCCGCCTATCGACAATACGGCCGCTTCAATTGCTGAATAGTCCTCGCAGACCGAGCCGTGTTTCCAGTAAGCGTCGCGGGTCTGGTGGCGCAACCAGGTCTCGGCAAGGAAGGGCATGTTCTCCAGCCGGTCGAGCCACATGTCTCTCCAGGCATCGCCGACCAGCGCCGGATCCGGAGGGCGCGAGGAATAGGAGAGCATATTGGCCGCCCAGCCGACATTTTCGTTCAGCAGACAGCCGCCCTTGTAGTGGATGTCGTCGGCGTAGCGATCGACGGTCGAGCAGAGCGTGATGACGGCTTTCAGCGCGGGAGGCCGGAGCGCGGCGACCTGCAAGCCGTTGAAGCCGCCCCATGAGATGCCCATCATGCCGACCTTGCCGTTGCACCAGGGTTGCGCGGCGGCCCAGGCGATAACATCACAAGCGTCCTGCAATTCCCGAGCGGTGTATTCGTCCTCCATCAGGCCTTCAGAGTCGCCATTGCCGCGCATGTCGACGCGGATCGAGGCATAGCCGTGGCCCGCGAACCAGGGGTGGGTGAGCTCGTCACGTGCAGTGGTGCCGTCTCGCTTGCGATAGGGCAGGTGTTCGAGAATGGCCGGAACCGGATCGCCAATGGCATCCTCAGGCATCCAGATCCGCGCTGACAGGCGGCAGCCATCCGGCATGACAATACCCATGTCGGGGAATTCGACAATCTTGCGCGGGAACTCGATTACGATTCTCATGGCCGCAGGGGACAACAAGTCCATCGCGCAAGCAAGGCGCGGCTGCGACATTGGCCACCGCTAATTCAACGGAATGTCATTCTCGCCCTTGCCCGCCTGGTATTCGGCCGAGAGGCCGTCGTAGATCGCGGCGATCTTGTCGGCGCGGGCGCTGAGGCGGGTGCGGTCGGGCTCCGGAAGTTCGGCGATCATCCGCCGGATCGAGCGGCCATGCCAGAAGGCGTTGTCGGAATTGTAGCCGCCCGGATCGAGGGTAAAGACCTCTTTGAGGATTTTCAGGTCGTGCGGGATGGCGAAGGCGTCGCGCGAATCCTCATGGCTGAACAGGTAGTAGAAATTGTCGAAACCGGTCCAGGTGATGGCCGACAGGCAGAGCGAACAGGGCTCGTGGGTGGCGATGAAGACGCAGTCCCTGGTGTCTGGGCGGCCGTCCTTCGGCAGTTCGTAGAAACGTTTGAGCGCGTGGACCTCGCCATGCCACAGCGGGTTCTCGATCTCGTTATTGGTCTCGGCGATGACGACCGAATTGTCAGCCTTGCGCAGGATGGCAGCGCCAAACAGCTTGTTGCCGGCAGCGACGCCTTGGCGCGTTTTGGGCACGATGTCGTGCTCGATCACGTCGAGCATACGGGAGATCAGGTCGGCATTGGTCATTTGAGTTCCTCGAAAGATCTGTGCCGTGGAGGGTTATCACCCCACCCCGGCGCTGCGCGCCGACTTGCCGGGGCGAGCCACGTGTCTCGCCCGTCCTTCGGCCCCCCTCAAGTGGAGGGTGGGCGTTTAGCCGTTTCGCAACGGGCGAGAGGAGAACACGCGGCGTCCCTTGTTGCGTGACTCCCGTCCGCCGAAGTCAGGCATTTCCGGTTCAGGCAGGCGGACTTCATATGGTTCGGCGAAAAAATGCTCTTCGAGATTTTTCTCGACGCCGGCGCGGTCGACCACGAGAAAATCCTGCGGCTGGCCGATTGGCGTCAGCACCGCGTGCCAGAGATTTTTTGGATAATTCACGCCCTGGCCGCCGCTCGTGACGAACGCCTGCGGCTCGCCGGGGCCATCCGGCGTGTCATGCGCGACGACGACAAGGAAAGGTTTTGGCGACAGCGGCATGAAGGCCTGGCTGCCATAGGGATGGCGCTCCATCATCGTCAGCTGGAGCGGGAACGGGTAGGGTGTGCCGCGGAAAACCGACAGGATGACGCGGGCGTCGGTTCCTGCCGCTTCGGCGGTCGCCATGTCGTGGTAGCGCTCACATTTGCCGGCATTGATCGGGTAGTGGTTGTCCCATTCGTCGGGATCGAGTACCTGACCGAACGGGGCGAAGGTTTTCCGGGTGAGGGGCTGGGCGGTGATGGTTTTCATGTGGTTGTGCCCCCTCCACCGCCGTTTTCAGTTCTGCAACGACCCCCCTCTGGCCTGCCGGCCATCTCCCCCTCAAGGGGGGAGACTATTCGCGGGGCCGACATCGCCCAATCTCCCCCCTTGAGGGGGAGATGGCCGGCAGGCCAGAGGGGGGTCGTATCAAGGGCATACATCCGCTCAGGCCCGCTGGAAGCCGCCGAGCGCAGCGTGCCTGTTGACGTCCTTGTAGAGGAGGTAGCGGAAGGGGCCGGAGCCGCCAGCGTAGCAGGCTTGCGGGCAGAAGGCGCGCAGCCACATGAAATCGCCAGCCTCGACCTCGACCCAGTCCTGGTTCAGCCGGTAGACCGCCTTGCCCTCCAGAACATAAAGCCCGTGCTCCATGACATGGGTTTCAGGGAAGGGAATGATGCCGCCGGGCTGAAATGTGACAATGGTGACGTGCATGTCGTGGCGCAGGTCCGACGGGTCGACAAAGCGCGTCGTTGCCCAGCGCCCTTGCGTGTCCGGCATAGCCATTGGCTCGATGTCATTGTCGTTGAGAAACAGCGGATCGGGCTTGTCCAGACCGTCGACGGCTTCGTAACGCTTGCGGATCCAGTGGAAGCGTGCGGTCTTCTTGCCGCCATTGATAAGTGTCCAGGCCGAGCCTGCTGGCAGATAGGCGTAGCCGCCCGGCTTCATCGCGTGCTTTTCGCCGTTGCAGATGACTGTGATTTCGCCGTCGACCACAAACAGGACGCCTTGCGCCTGCGGATCGGGCTCAGGTCTTGCACTGCCGCCGCCTGGCTGCACTTCCATGATGTATTGCGAAAAGGTCTCGGCAAAGCCCGAGAGAGGACGGGCAATGATCCACAGCCGGGTCAGGTCCCAATGCGGCAGGAAACTGACGACAATGTCGGAGAACTCGCGTTTGGGGATGACCGCATAGGCGTCAGTGAACACGGCGCGGTCGGTGATCATGTCGGTCTGGGGCGGCAGGCCGCCCTTGGGCGCGTAATAGGTGCGGTTCATGATGGCAACATATCTCTCAGACGATACCATGCGATACGTTCGACCTGCTTGCAGGCGGTCGCAAATTCCTGATCGCGGCTGTTGGCGATGCGGGTCTCAAACGCGGCGAGGATCGACGCCTTGGTGTTGTCGCGCACCGCGATGATGAAGGGGAAGCCGAATTTCTCGACATAGGCCGTATTGAGCCGCGTGAACGTGTCGCGCTCGTCGTCGGTCAGCGCGTCGAGCCCGGCGGACGCCTGTTCGGAGGTGGATTCCGCCGTCAGGCGCTTGGCTGCCGCCAGCTTGCCGGCGAGATCCGGGTGGGCGTTGAGCACGCCGAGGCGTTCTGTGTCGCTGGCCGAGCGGAAGACACGCGCCAGCGCGTTGTGCAGGCCGCTCGAACTGTCATGGGCGGGGCCAAGTTCCAGATCGTAGGCGCGGTCGGCAATCCAGGGCGAATGTTCGAAGATGGAACCAAACTTTTGCACAAACGCAGCCCGGTCCATGCGCGAGGGGCGCAAGGCGGCGGGCTGGTATGGATGGTTCTCGCGCCAATGGCGGGCGATGTCGATGCGGCGCGCGACCCAGACCTTGTCGTGGCTTTGCACATAGTCGATGAAGCGTTTCAGCGCAGCCGCACGGCCCGGTCGGCCGATCAGCCGGCAATGCAGGCCGACACTCATCATCGCCGGGCGTCCGGCCTGACCTTCGGCATGAAGCGTGTCGAATGCGTCTTTCAGATAATTGAAGAACTGTTCGCCATCGGTGAAGCCCGCCGTGATGGCAAAGCGCATGTCGTTGGCGTCGAGCGTGTAGGGAATGACCAGCTGTGGCGCGATGGGGTTGCCGTGGCCGTCGTGGTCAAGCCAGTAGGGCAGGTCGTCGTCATAGGTGTCGGAAATGTATTCGAAGCCGCCTTCCGCACAGGCGAGACGGACCGAATTGACCGAGGTGCGGCCAAGATAGAGACCGGCAGGGCGCTCGCCGGTGACTTCGGTGTGCAGGCGGATTGCTTCGTCGAGGTCGGCGCGCTCGGTCGCCTCGTCATGGTCGCGGTAGTCGATCCAGCGCAGCCCGTGCGAGGCGATCTCCCAGCCGGCGTCCTGCATGGCCGCCACCTGGTCGGGCGAGCGGGCGAGTGCGGACGCAACGCCATAGATTGTGACGGGCACGTTTGCCGCAGTAAACATGCGGTGGAGCCGCCAGAAGCCGGCGCGCGCGCCGTATTCGTAGATCGATTCCATGTTCCAGTGGCGTTTGCCGGGCCATGCTTGCGCTCCGGTGATCTCCGACAGGAAGGCTTCCGAGGCCGCGTCGCCGTGCAGGACGTTGTTTTCGCCGCCTTCCTCATAGTTGAGGACAAACTGGACGCAGACATTGGCGCCGCCCGGCCAGTGCGGATCTGGCGGGTTGGGGCCGTAGCCGCGCATGTCGCGGACATATCGATTGGGTTTGGTCATGTTTTCCCAGACTAGCAAAGGCGAACGCGGCGATTTCCCGATATTTTCTTGAAAGTCTTTGTGCTCCGCCGGATTGGCCAATCGCCTATAAGTTTCAGATTATTGACGGGCAATCCATAGGCGGCGATGCTGCTGGCAAAAGGGGACATGATTTGATGGCAGCTGGCGGCAGACTGACGACCCATGTGCTGGATACCGCGAGCGGCAAGCCTGCTGCGGGCCTGACAATCATGCTCTATAAGGTGACAGGCAATTCGCACCGCAAGCTCAAGACCGTCGTGACCAATTCGGACGGCCGTGTGGATAGTCCTTTGTTAGATGGCAAGGATTTCGCCGCCGGGCAGTATGAGCTTGTGTTCATGGCGGGCGACTATCTGCGCGCCAGCGGGGTCGAGCTGCCGGATCCGCCTTTTCTCGACCAGGTGCCGATCCGCTTCGGCATGGCCGAAGACGCACATTACCATGTGCCATTGCTGATCTCGCCATACGGCTATTCAACCTACAGGGGCAGCTGATGGCGCGCGCCGGCATACGCAATACGATCCGTTTCCTGCTCAATGACGAAACGGTGGAGGTGGCTGACCTCAAGCCCGACGAGACGGTGCTGGACTGGCTGAGACTGCGCAAGTCGCTGCGGGGCACCAAGGAAGGCTGCGCCGAGGGCGATTGCGGGGCATGCACGGTGCTGGTGGGGCGGCTGTGCGACGGCAATCTGGTCTATGAATCGGTCAATGCCTGCATCCGCTTCCTGGCGACGCTGGACGGTTGTCATCTGGTGACGATCGAGCATCTACGCGGCCATAATGGCCGGATGCACCCGGTGCAGCAGGCGATGGTGGATTTTAGCGGGTCGCAGTGCGGTTTCTGCACGCCGGGCTTTGTGATGAGCCTCTACGCGTTGTGGATGCGCGAGCCATGGCCGACGGATGCCGACGTGGAAAAGGCGCTGCAGGGAAACCTTTGCCGCTGCACCGGCTATGACGCCATCGTCAAGGCGGCGAAGCAGATCTCCACCTATGGTGTCGCGGCGGATTGTGAACTGGCGGCCGAGCGCGGGCGTATCTGTGACGCGCTGCTCGACATTCGCGACGGCAAGCGTGTCGAGATCGGCAAGGGCAAGGAGCGGCTGGTGCTCCCGGCCAATGTGAACGACCTTGCCGACATTCTGGACGACGAGCCGAATGCGCGGATCGTGGCGGGCGCGACCGATGTCGGGCTGTGGGTGACAAAATTCATGCGCGACATCACGCCTGTCGTGTTTATCGGCCATCTGGACAAGCTGAAGGCGGTGACGCTGAAAGGTGGCGAGCTGACGATTGGCGCAGGCGCAAGCTACACGTCGGCGCGGCAGGCGCTGGCCGACGCAATCCCGGCGCTCGGACCATTGATCGACCGGATCGGCGGCGAGCAGGTGCGCAATATGGGCACGATTGGCGGCAACATCGCCAACGGATCGCCGATTGGCGACATGCCGCCGCCGCTGATTGCACTTGGCGCAACTTTGACCCTGCGCAAGGGCAAGGAAAGCCGGACAATTCCGCTGGAAGACTTCTTCATTGCCTATGGCAAGCAGGACCGGCAGCCGGGCGAGTTTGTCGAGGCGGTGCATGTGAAGCTGCCGCCGGAAGGCGCGCATTTTGCCGTGCACAAGGTGACCAAGCGCCGTGACGAGGATATTACCGCGGCACTCGGCGCATTCCTGGTGGAGACCGACAAGGACGGTACCGTGACCAGCGCACGCATCGCCTATGGCGGCATGGCGGCGACGCCAAAGCGCGCTGCGGCGGTGGAACAGGCGCTGATTGGCCAAAAATGGTCGATGGAAGCGGTCGAGGCGGCGCTGCCTGCGTTTGAGCGCGACTTCACGCCATTGTCCGACATGCGGGCGTCTGCTGAATACCGCATGCTGGTGGCAAAAAACCTGCTGAAGCGGTTCTTCCTTGAAACGACCGGCACTGCCAAGCCGATCACGGTGACGCGGGAGCGCGCGGCATGAACCAGCACAAGCCCAACATACGCGCCGAGGCGATCAAGGGCGGGGTCGCAACCGACCAGCGGCACGATTCCGCGCACAAGCATGTGACGGGAACGGCGGTCTATATTGACGACATGCCGGAGCCCGCGGGTCTGCTGCATGCCTGTCTCGGGCTGGCCGACGTGCCGCATGGAAAGATCAAGTCGATGAACCTTGATGCCGTGCACAAGGCGCCGGGCGTGGTCGAGGTTCTGACTGCCAAGGACATGCCGGGCTCGAATGATATCAGTCCGACCGGCAAGAATGACGAGCCGGTGCTGGCGGACGGTCTGGTGCAATTTCACGGCCAGCCGGTGTTTGCAGTGATCGCCGAGACGCGTGAACAGGCGCGGCGCGCCTGCAAGCTGGCCAGAATTGAGTACGACGCTCTGCCGTTTGTGACGGATATCGGCGATGTCGACCTGCGCAAGGGCAAGATGGTGACGCCGGGCATGGTGCTGAAGCGCGGCGACGCGGCGGCAGCAATCAAGGCCGCGCCGCGAAAGCTGTCGGGCCAGATGCGGATCGGCGGGCAGGACCATTTTTACCTGGAAGGCCAGATCGCGCTTGCCGTTCCGGGCGAGGATTCCGACGTGACGGTCTATTCCTCGACGCAGCACCCGAGCGAGGTGCAGCACATGGTGGCGCATGTGCTTGGCGTGCCAAGCAACGCTGTGACGGTCGAAATCCGCCGCATGGGTGGCGGGTTTGGTGGCAAGGAAACGCAGGGCAATCAGTTTGCGGCTGTCGCGGCCGTTGCCGCCAAGCGCCTGAAGCGGGCGGTGAAGATTCGCCCCGATCGCGACGACGACATGAGCGCGACCGGCAAGCGGCACGACTTCATTGTCGAATATGATGTCGGCTTTGACGACGACGGCAATATTCTGGGCGTCGACTACCACTATGCAGCGCGGTGCGGGTTTTCAGCCGACCTGTCCGGCGCGGTGACGGATCGGGCGCTGTTCCACTGCGACAATGCCTATTTCTATCCGGCGGTTAAGGCGACGAGCGCGCCACTCTACACAAATACCGTGTCCAACACCGCATTTCGTGGTTTTGGCGGGCCGCAGGGCATGGTCGGCGCAGAGCGTGTGATCGACGAAGTGGCGTTTGCGCTCTCGCTCGATCCGCTCGATGTGCGCAAGCGCAACTTTTATGGCGTCGGCGAACGCGACGTGACGCCTTATCACCAGCGGGTCGAAGACAACATCCTCGACCGTCTGGTTGGCGAACTGGAGGAGAGCTGCAACTATCGCCGCCGGCGGATGGAGATTGCGGCGTTCAACGCCAATTCCGACATCGTCAAGCGCGGCATCGCGCTGACGCCGGTGAAGTTCGGCATCTCGTTCACGGCAACACATTTCAACCAGGCCGGCGCGCTGGTGCATGTCTATACGGATGGATCCGTGCACCTGAACCATGGCGGCACCGAGATGGGGCAGGGCCTCTATGTGAAGGTGGCGCAGGTGGTGGCGCAAGAATTCCAGATCGACATCGATCAGGTGAAGATCACCGCTACGACGACCGGCAAGGTGCCGAACACGTCCGCGACTGCGGCCTCATCGGGCACGGACCTGAACGGCATGGCTGCGCAAAACGCGGCGCAGCAGATCAAGCAGCGGCTGATCGATTTTGCGGCTGACAAATATTCGGTGCCGGTCGACCAGATCGCGTTCAAGCCGAACCGGGTGCAGGTGGGCAATCAGGAATTTGCCTTCGCCGACCTCGTCAAGCAGGCCTATATGGCGCGGGTGCAATTGTCGGCGGCAGGGTTCTACAAGACGCCGAAAATCCACTGGGATCGCGCAAAGGGCGAAGGCCATCCGTTCTACTATTTCGCCTATGGAGCGGCCTGCTCGGAAGTGTCGATCGATACACTGACTGGCGAATATATGGTGGAGCGCACAGACATTTTGCACGATGCCGGCAAGTCGCTGAACCGGGCGATCGACCTTGGCCAGATTGAGGGCGGGTTCATTCAGGGGATGGGCTGGCTGACCACGGAGGAGCTGGTGTGGGACGACAAGGGGCGGCTGAGAACACATGCGCCGTCCACCTACAAGATCCCGCTCGCGTCTGACCGGCCAAAGATCTTCAACGTCGCGCTGGCCGACTGGGCCGGCAATGCCGAGCCGACCGTGCACAAGTCAAAGGCGGTCGGCGAGCCGCCGCTGATGCTTGGCATGGCGGTGCTGCACGCGCTGTCTGATGCGGTGGCGAGTGTTGCGAACCACACGGTCTGCCCGCAGCTCGACACGCCTGCGACGCCTGAACGGGTGTTGATGGCGGTGGAGCGGTTGCGGGGCGGGGCTGTAGGCTGATCCTGTCGACGTTGATGCTTTTTTCTTCACCGCCCCCCCTCTGGCCTGCCGGCCATCTCCCCCTCAAGGGGGGAGATTGGGCAGCTTCGATCCCGCGCGGGATCTCCCCCCTTGAGGGGGAGATGGCCGGCAGGCCAGAGGGGGGGCGGTGCAATATCAGGCGTAAGCGGTGACCTTACCCATGACCCGCCTCGCCGACACAACCGCCTTCCTCGAAACCCACCCGGACATCGCACTTGTCGAAGTCTCCCGTGCGCGCGGGTCGACGCCGCGCGAGGAGGGGGCGTGGATGCTGGTGTCGCCGTCTTCGATGCTCGGCACGATCGGCGGCGGAGCGCTGGAATTCATGGCGATTGCCCGGGCGCGAGAGGCGCTGGCAGGCCAGATCGCGACCGATGCCATGGACGTGCCGCTCGGACCCGAGATCGGCCAATGCTGCGGCGGGCGGGTTGAACTGTCGATCCGGCTGATGGACGATGTGGCTAAGCAGGCTTTTCTGGAGATGGCGCGCGAAGCCGATGCGCGCCTGCCGCAAATCCTGATTTTTGGCGGCGGCCATGTCGGGCATGCGCTGGCGTCGGCCTTTGCGCTGCTGCCGGTGAAGGCTGCGGTGATCGAGACTCGCGCCGAGGCGCTTGAGGATATGCCGGAAAGTGTCGCCGCCAGACTGGTTGCAGTGCCTGAGGAAGCAGTGCGCCAGGCGCCGCCCGGGAGCGCTGTCGTGGTGTTGACGCACGACCATGCGCTGGATTTTCTCATCGTCGCCGAGGCGCTGAAGCGGTCTGATCTCGCTTATGTTGGCATGATCGGATCCAGGACAAAGCGGGCGACGTTCAAGAGCTGGTATTTGCACGAGGCAGGTGGCAGCGAACATGAAATGGAGCGGCTCGTCTCGCCAATCGGCGGCGATGGAGTGCGTGACAAACGCCCTGAGGTGATCGCGGCGCTGGCTGCGGCCGAGATCATCCGTGCGCTTGAGAGTGGAACCATGCGGCGCTGAGCCGGTTAACTCTGCAGTGTTAACCGGAGTTTTTCAATGCGCAGCATCATCTATCTGATCGGACTTGTGGTCGTTGTCCTGTTCATCCTGTCGGTGCTGGGCTTGCGCTGATGCGCTGCTATTTACCCTTGAGGATGTCGCGGATCATCCGCTGACAGCGGTCGGCCATGAAGTCGAGCAGCAGCCGCACTTTCTGGTCCTGATAGTTGCGATGCGGGTAAAGCGCCGCCAGTTGCACCGGGGCCGGAGGATTGCCGGCCAGGATGATTTGCAGCCGTCCGTCGCGGATAAAGGGTTCAACCTCGAAACGCGGCTTGTTGATGATGCCGTGTCCCGCCAGCGCCCAGCCCGTGAGCACATCGCCATCGTCTGAATCGTAGGGGCCGCGCACGTCGACCTTCGCCCAGCCTGCCCCTTCGCGCAGCGACCAGAAATGCTCGCGCACGCCAGGATAGCGCAGCATCAGACAATCATGCCCGGCGCTGACGAGCTCGGTCGGCGTGGCAGGTTCGCCCTTGCGCGCCAGATAGGCGGGAGCGGCCACCAGCACACGCTCACATTCCAAGACCCCGCGCATTTTCAGGCTGGAATCTTCCAGAACGCCCAGCTTGAAGGCGACGTCGATGCCTTCCTTCATGATGTCGACATCGTGGTCGGACAGCCGCAGCCGCACTTCGATGTCGGGATAGCGGTCGCGAAATTCAGGAATGCCCGAGGCGATGAGGCGGCGGCCTAGTCCGAGCGGGGCGGTGACGCGGATGGTGCCGCGCGGCTTTCCGGAGAGTGCGCTGACGGCGGCCTCGGCTTCGGTGACAGCGTCCATCACCTTGCGTGCGCCTTCATAGAAGGCGCGGCCATGTTCGGTCGGGGTCAATTGCCGCGTGGTGCGGTTGAACAGCCGGACGCCGAGATATTTTTCCAGTTCCTTGATGCGGTTGGAGGCGACAGCCGGCGAAATGCGCATGTCGCGGCCGGCCGCAGACAGGTTTTCCAACTCCACGACGCGGACAAAGACGGCAATGTTGTCGAGATAAGCCACGGTTCCCCCTTTTGCATTCCTATGCAATCGGCCTTCGACTTTCCAGATTTTTTTGAAAGTTATCGGGACGCGATGGACTTCCGCATTGCAGGCCAGCCATTACACTGGCGGCAAACAGGGGCGGGCCAGGGACAGGCAATGTACGATTACGCGATTTTCTGGGAATGGCTGAGCTTTGCCGTCCGCTGGCTGCACATCGTCACTGCCATCGCCTGGATCGGCTCATCCTTCTATTTCATCGCTCTGGACCTCGGTCTGCGCCAGCGTCCCGGCCTGCCTGTGGGGGCGCATGGTGAAGAATGGCAGGTGCATGGCGGCGGTTTCTACCACATCCAGAAATATCTGGTGGCGCCGGCCGAAATGCCCGAGCATCTGACCTGGTTCAAATGGGAGAGCTACGCCACCTGGCTGTCGGGTTTTGCGATGCTGGCGGTGGTCTACTATGCCGGCGCTGACCTGTTCCTGATCGACCGCAATGTGCTGGACGTGTCGCAGCCAGTGGCCATCGCGATTTCGGTCGCGTCACTGGTGCTGGCCTGGGTGTTTTACGACCTGATGTGCAAGTCGCCGCTGGCCAAGAACGACACCGCGCTGATGCTGGTGCTCTACGCGTTTCTGGTTGCCATGGCGTGGGGCTACACGCAGGTGTTTTCCGGCCGTGCGGCGTTCCTGCATCTGGGCGCAATCACCGCCACCGTGATGTCGGCCAATGTGGCGATGGTGATCATTCCCAACCAGAAGATCGTGGTTGCCGACCTGATCGCGGGGCGCAAGCCGGATCCGAAATATGGCAAGATCGCCAAGACAAGGTCGCTGCACAACAACTACCTGACGCTGCCGGTCATCTTCCTGATGCTGTCGAACCACTACCCGCTGGCCTACGCCACCGAGTTCAACTGGGTGATCGCGTCGATCGTGTTCATCATCGGCGTGTTGATCCGGCATTATTTCAACACGGTGCATGCCCGCAAAGGCGACCCGCACTGGACGTGGGGAGCCGCTGCTGTCCTGTTTATCATCATGATGTGGCTGTCGACCGTGCCGGCGGCGCTGACAGGCGAACGGAAACTCTCGGCGATGGAGCAGCAGTTTGTGTCGTCGACGCATTTTCCGGCGGTGAAAGACACGGTACTGAGCCGCTGTTCGATGTGTCATACGGCTGAACCCGTATGGGACGGCATTGTTTTTGCGCCAAAAGGCGTGCTGCTCGACAGTGACGAGACGATTGCCGCCCATGCGCGGGAGATCTACCTGCAGGCTGGTCGCAGTCACGCCATGCCGCCGGGCAATGTGACGATGGTGACGCCGGAAGAACGGGCGCTGCTGACGGCATGGTTTGAGGAAGCACGGTGACCACCACCCTCATCCGCGGGCGCACGCTGTCATTTTTGCGCGAACCCCAAAGTGCTGACGACCATGCGTCCTACGTGTTTGAATATGACGGCGCGCTGCTGGTCGAAAACGGCAAGATTGTTGCCGCCGGGACTTATGGCGATGTGCGCCAGAAGGCCGGTGAGGGCGTGGAGATCATCGATCATCGGCCTCACCTGATCCTGCCCGGTTTCATCGACGGACATCTGCATTATCCGCAGATGCAGGTGATCGCGAGTTATGGTGCGGAGCTGCTCGACTGGTTGTCGACCTACACGTTCCCGGAAGAATCGAAGTTCCGCGATGCGCAGCATGGCCGCCGCATCGCACGGCTGTTTCTGGACGAGGTGATCCGCCACGGCACGACGACGGTCGCCGCCTATTGTTCGGTGCACAAATCATCTGCTGAAGCGTTTTTTGCCGAGAGCCACGCGCGAAACATGCTGAACATTGCCGGCAAGGTGATGATGGACCGCAACGCGCCGGAGGCTGTGCTCGACACGCCGCAGACGTCTTATGACGACACCAGTGCGCTGATCGGCGAGTGGCATGGCAAGGGGCGACAGCTCTATGCGATCACACCTCGCTTTGCCATCACATCGACGCCTGAGCAGATGGAAATGGCGCAGGCGCTGGCACGCGAATTTCCCGACTGCCACATCCAGACGCACCTGTCGGAGAACCACGCTGAAATCCGCTGGAGCGAAGAGCTTTATCCGGACGCGGCTGACTACACCGACATCTATGCGCGCTACGGGCTGCTGGGACAAAAGACGCTGCTCGGCCATTGCATCCACTTGTCGGAACGTGAGGCGGATGCGCTGAGCGAAGCAGGATCGGCCGCGGTGTTCTGCCCGACCTCGAACTTGTTTCTTGGCTCCGGCCTGTTCGACTATCAGCGCTATCGCAAACGGGACAAGCCGCTGCGGATTGCGACCGCGACCGATGTCGGCGGCGGCACGAACTATTCGATGCTGCGCACCATGGACGAGGCCTACAAGATCATTGCGCTGCAGGGCGAAAAGCTGAACCCGTTGCAGAGTTTCTGGCAGTTGACGCGCGGCAATGCCGAAGCCCTGTCAATTGCCGGCCGCGTTGGCACGCTGGAGGCCGGCACCGATGCCGATCTGGTGGTGCTGGATGCGAGCGCGACGCCTGCGATGGCTTTGCGGATGGAGACGGTGAAAAGCTTGCCGGAAGAACTGTTCCTGTTGCAGACGCTGGGCGATGACCGGGCGATACGGGACGTTTATATTGCCGGGCAAAAGGCAAAGCCATCGGCTTGATCTTGCGCGCGCGGCAAGGGTAGGGTCGCGCGCTGCCGGAGGCGCATATGGCCAAGATCGACGACATCAAGAAGATTATCGAGCAGGAACAGATGCTTGTTTTCCCGTCGTTTGACGAGGAGATCGCGTTTGCGCTTGGGTCGCGTTTGCGTGAGCGGGCGCTGCAAAACAAGCTGGCTGTGACCATTGAAGTCAGCCTTTGGGACCGGATGTTGTTTTTTGCGGCGCTGCCGGGGACAAACCATGCAAACGCCGGCTGGATGCGGCGCAAGATCAACGCCGTGCGGCATTTCCACAAGCCGACTTACCGGCTGTTTCTCGAAACAGGCGACGAAGTGCCGCTTCCCAGACAAGGCCTCAGCGCGACGGATTTCATCTTTGCCGGCGGCGCATTTCCGATCCGGGTGAATGGATTGATGATCGGTGCGGTGGCGGTTTCAGGCCTGCCGCAGCGTGATGATCACAATTTCGTCGTGGCGGTGCTGTGCGAACATCTTGGACTTGAAGGTGCGCGTCTGGCGCTAGGGCCGGAATAATGCCGCGTCTGTCTGCAAACCTGTCGACGATGTTCGGCGACTCGCCGTTTCTGGATCGTTTTGAACGCGCCGCGAAGGCCGGCTTTGAGGCGGTGGAGTGCCAGTTCCCCTACAAATGGAACGCAGCCGACATTCGTGACCGGCTGAAGGACAATGACCTGCAGCTGGTGCTGTTCAACCTGCCGCCGGGTGATTGGGAAAAGGGCGAGCGCGGGCTTGCCGCGATACCTGGACGCGAGACCGAGTTCCGCGATGGCGTTTCACGGGCGCTCGACTATGCGCTCGATCTCGGCTGCACCAAACTACATGCCATGGCCGGGATCACTGGTGAAAACAACTCGGACAGCAGGCGCCAGACCTATGTCGGCAATCTGCGCTATGCGACGCAATTTGCGGCGCTGTCGCAGGTCGAAATCCTGGTGGAGCCGATCAGCCGGGAGACCATACCAGGCTACTATCTCGATTCGCTCTGTCTGGCGGCCGACATTGTCGACGAGGCGGGCGAGGACAATCTTTTCATCCAGTATGACCTCTACCACCGGTCCTTTGTCGGGCGCGAGCTGGTGGGGCCGTATCAGAAAAACGCCGACCGCATCCGGCACATCCAGATCGCCGGCTGGCCGGGGCGGCATGAGCCCGACAATGGCGAGCTTGCCTGGCGCGAGACGCTCGAGGAGTTGGACGTGCTCGGCTATGACGGCTTTGTCGGCTGCGAATATGTGCCGGCAGGCAGGACCGAAGACGGGCTGGGCTGGGCAAAAGAGTGGCTGAGGCCGAAGCGATGAATGACGCCGGCGACCGGGAGTTATTCACGACGCTGTTTGAGAACGCGGTCGCGGCGGCTGATCCAGAACTGACCATCCGCCAGCACCTGCCTGACAGACCGAAAGGCCGCACGATTGTCATCGGGGCGGGCAAGGGCTCGGCGCAGATGGCGCGGGCGTTTGAGCGCGCATGGGATGCACCGGTGTCGGGGCTGGTCGTCACGCGCTACGGTTATGGCGCAGCGTGCGAGCGTATTGAGGTCCTCGAGGCTGCGCATCCGGTGCCGGACGAAGCAGGACTGACTGGCGCAAAACGGCTGCTTGAGACCGTCGCGGGTCTCGGTAAGGACGATCTGGTTGTGGCGCTGGTGTCTGGTGGGGGATCGGCGCTGCTACCGTCGCCAGCTGGAACGCTGACGCTGGCCGACGAGATTGCTGTCAACAAGGTGCTGCTGGCGTCGGGCGCGCCGATTGCAGCTATGAATACAGTGCGCAAGCACGTGTCTGTGATCAAGGGCGGCAGGCTGGCGGCAGCCGCGTTTCCAGCCCGCGTCGTGTCGCTGGTTGTTTCCGATATTCCCGGCGACCAGCCATCTCTGGTCTCGTCAGGTCCAACTGTGCCCGATGCGTCGACGCGGGCCGATGCGCTGGCGATTGTCGAGGCCTACCGGATGGCGTTGCCTGACGCGGTGATGGCGCATCTCAACTCGCCAGCAGCCGATGCGCCGTCGCCCGACGATCCGCGCTTTGCCCGCAACGAGGTTCGCGTCATCGCGTCCGCCGCCCGTTCGCTGGAGGCCGCGGCGGAAGCGGTGCGCCGGCAAGGCGTGGAGGCCGTCATCCTGTCGGACGCGATTGAGGGCGAGGCGCGTGACGTTGGCATGGTTCATGCGGCGATTGCCCGCGAAGTTGCGATGCGCAACCGGCCCTTTGCCAAGCCGGTCGTCATCTTGTCGGGCGGTGAGACAACCGTAACGTTGCGTGGGCAAGACGGCCGTGGCGGGCGCAATGGCGAATTCCTGTTATCGCTAGCCATCGGCATTGACGGGATTCACGGTGTCTCGGCCTTTGCCGCAGATACAGACGGCATTGACGGGTCGGAAGAAAACGCCGGCGCATTCGCTGACTGGACTTCGGCATCGCGGCTGCGGACCAAGGGGCTGGACCCGAAAGCAGTGCTCAACGGCAATGATTCCTGGGGCGCTTTTGATGCGCTGGGCGATCTGTTCCAACCGGGGCCAACCGGGACCAACGTCAATGATCTCAGGGCGATGCTCGTCCGCTGAACCGGCTTCAGAACCTCTATCTAATGTCTGATCGTAACGTCCACGCCGCATTCAAGCGAACATCCGAGCAATACGACAATGTTGTCAGGCTCGCCCGGTATCTGGTTCTGCACAGGGCTGAGCTGGAGCCGGTCCTGGCGTTCGGTGCGCTCTACAATCACAGAGATCGTCCTGCGGACAAGCCCCTGAGTCCGCCGCCGCCCTTGTCGCTGGGGCCGCTGGCCGGGGTGGCCGCGCATGAAGGTGAGCGGCTGGAAGACTATATTCGCCGCGCCTTTGCGATGCCGCTGATGTCCGATCAGGAATTGTGGGTGCAGGACATCGGCTGGCAGACGACGGATCCATCGCCGATCGGTGCTGCCATGAGGATGCTCTACCTGCTGGATTATGGCATCCCCCACGATTGGCACGAGATCATGACAGGCGAGAGCCCGAGCGACTACGCCCGGAACATGTTTCTCTACGATATCCTTGGCATGTACCCGCCGGATTTTTCCCCGTTGCGAGGTTGAGTCGCTCACACCTCGTGCAGGTAGAGGTGGTAGTCGACCTCGCTGACCGTGCGGGCAACACGGAAATATTCGGATCGCTTGATGGCCGTGAACGTGCGGTGCATTTCCTCGCCCAGCGCGTCCTTGAGGAAATCTGACGCCGCCGCCGTTTCGATTGCCGAGCGCCAGTCTGCCGGCATGTTCGCGGTCACGGGGTTTTCGTAGCCGTTGCCGGTTGTTTGGGGACCCGGGTCGATTGTTTCCGACAGACCCTTGCCGATGCCGGCGATGACTGTTGTGGCGACGAGGTAGGGATTGGCGTCGACGCCTGACGGGCGGTGTTCGATGCGGCGCGCCTTGACGCCGCTTTCGGGGATACGCAGCGCCACCGAGCGATTGTTGACGCCCCAGGTGGGCGCGACCGGCGCATAGGACTGCGACACAAAACGCCGCCAGGAATTGGCGTGCGGCGCAAAGACGAGCATCGATTCCGCCATGGTCGACGACAGGCCGCCGAGCGCGTGCAAGATGTTGGGCGACCAGGCGCCCTGTTCTTGCTCTGCAAAGATGTTGTCGCCCGCGCCGTTGCGCAGCGACACATGCATGTGCATGCCGGACCCGGCATATTTTTCGATCGGCTTGGCCATGAAGCAGGCGGTGACGCCGTGGCGGCGCGCCTGATAACGCACCAGCCGCTTCAACATGATGAGATCGTCGGCGGCGCGCATTACATCGGTGCGGTAATTCAGCGTCAGCTCGTATTGGCCGGGCGCATATTCGGAGATGACTGTTTCGGCTGGAATGCCCTGCGCTTCAGCTGCCTTGTAGATGTCGTCGAACAGCGGCTGCATGCCGTGCAGATGGTCGACCGAATAGACCTCGGTCTTGCCACTGGCGCGGCCATCAAGCACGGCGCGGGCCGGTTGCACGCGGCCATCGGCGTCGCGTTCGTTGGCGAGCAGGAAGAATTCGAGTTCGAATGCGCCGGCGGGGAACAGGCCGCGCTTTGCCATGCCAGACAGTTGCCGGGCCAAGGCATGGCGCGGGTCCGACATCATCGGCTGACCGTCGAGATGATACATCGACATCAGCACCTGGGCGCGGTTGGTTCCGTGAACGGAAACCAGCGTGCCGGGCACCGGCCAGGCCTTCAGGTCGCCATCGCCCGAATCCCAGATCAGCCCGGTCTCGTGCACATCTTCGCCGGTGATGTCGAGGCCGAGCACCGAGATCGGAAAGCCGCGGCCATTCTTGTAGACGGCTTCGAGCTCATGGCGGCGGATGATCTTGCCGCGGCCAATGCCGTTGGCGTCGATCATCACAAGGTCGACGGCTTCGATGCCGGGATGGCCGGCGAGAAGATCGCGCACCTCGTCGAGCGTGGATCCGGAAGGAGAGGTCATGGCTTGGTCAGCTCCGCGCAGATTTCGGCAAAGGCGGCGGCCAGCCGGTCGACCTGGCGCTTTTTTGTTGCCGGAGAGACCAGCATCATATTGTGGAACGGCGCAATCAACGAACCGCGATTGACCAGCGCCAGATGGATTGCAGCCTCAAGCGCCGGCGCATGCGCCTCATAGGCCTGGGTGCCATTCTTGAGCGGGCCGGGCGCGCAGATGAACTCGACGCGCGCGCCAACGCGGGCGACGTGCCAGGGCAGGCCAGCGCGTTCGATCTCGGCGGCGAGGCCAGCTTCAAGACGCGCGGCGAGCTTTTCCATGTGCTCGTAGTTCTCCGCCGTCATCACCTCGTCCAGCGTCGCGCGCATGGCCGCAAACTGCAGCGGATTGGCTGACAGGGTCGTGCCGATGCCGGAATAGCCGGCGGGTTTGGTGCGGTTGAAATCGGCCCAGCGGCCGGCAACGTCTTCGGAGAAACCCCAGACGCTGGCCGGAATGCCGCCGGCAATCGGTTTGCCGAGCACAAAGATGTCTGGGTCAAGCCCGTAGGTTTTGGTGTAGCCGCCACGGCCCGATGACACGGTGTGCGTCTCGTCGATGAGCAACAGTGTGCCGGTCTCGCGCGTAAGGCGGCGAAGTTCGGCGTGAAAACCGGGATCCGGCAAGACCATGCTGGAGTTGGTCATGACCGGTTCAGTGATGACACAGGCGACATCGCGGTCGGCGAGCGCTGCTTCGAGTGCGGCCAGATCGTTGAACTCAATAACCTTGGCGTCTTCGGTCAGGTCGCGCACCTGACCGGCAAGGCCCGGCTTGTTGGCCGCCTTGCCGCCTTTCAGGCTGACAAAGGTCTCTTCGACTGCGCCATGATAGCAGCCGTTGAAGACCAGGATCATCGGGCGGCCGGTGATGGCGCGGGCCATCCGCAGCGCGAAGCGGTTAGCGTCGCTGGCCGTGGTCGCGATCTGCCATTGTGGCAGGCCGAACATGTCTGCCAGCTTTGCGCCAAGGCCGACAGCGTCTTCGCTTGGCAGCATGTAGGTGAGGCCGCGCCTTGCCTGCTTGCGGATGGCTTTTGCGACCGGCGGCGGCGAATGACCGAACATCGAGCCGGTGTCGCCGAGGCAAAAATCGTCGATCTTGAAGCCGTCAATGTCAGTGATGGTTGCGCCTTTTGCCTTGGCGACAACAGGCAGGAAGGGCATCGGCCAGTCGAGCATCCAGTGCAGCGGCGCGCCGCCGGCAAAATGCGCCATTCCGCCTTGGGACGCGGCCTGCGACAATGGCCGGGCCCTGGCGAACCGCTCGATTTCCCGGGCGCGCAACGCCTCGATGCGCCCGGCCGGCACGCCACCTGTCAACTTTTCCGATTGCCCCGCCAATGCCAGCCCCCCGCTTGTTGCGACTGATACCTTTCCGGCTGTGGTGGCGCAATATCAACGCAAGTCGGGGGTATGGTGAAGCAGGGTCCGGAGCGCTGCCGCCAGATTGCGGCGCATGTAGGCGGCGGCGGATCAGTCGATGAACATCTTTTGCATCTTTGCTGCCTGGTCCGGCGCAAGCGCCTTGATGGCGACACGCGAGGTGTAGGCGCCCCGAATGCCTTCTTCGGTTCGGATCATCCAGTCTTCGACCTGTTTGCGTTCGACCGTGATCCTGTCGCCCATGTTGTATTCGTCACCGTTGACCGGCTGGTTCGCAAGGCGGCCCTCAAACGTATCGCCGTTGATCGCGTCAACCTGGACCCAGATATGTTCGGTCTTGCCGTTTTGGGTCAGCGGCATCTTGACGGAATAGACGCCAGTTCTGCCCTGGGAATAGAGTTGCTGAAACCGCGTCAATGTGCTGCGCGCCTGCTTTCTGGCGGCAATCAGGTCTTCATTGGCGGTGGTCAGGGCGACAATGTTCTTGCCAAGGATGCGGCTGTCATTGGCCGAGGCCGGCCGTTCGGTGCTGACGCGCAACGCGTTGCGCACTTCGTCAGCCCGTTCGGCTGACTGCTGCGATTTGGAAACGGCGAAGACAGCCAGACCGGCCATCACGAGCGAGACCGTAGTGAATAGCCGCATTTTTTTGCCCCCTGCTTGTTTGGAGGCAAATCTGACAGATGCCAGTTGCGGGGCGCTTAACGCAGGTTGGGGCTCTCAGGATTTGGTTAAGAAAACCAGTATTTTAGGCCGAAATATCGACCACTCCGCAATCGCCATGCTCCGATCCGAAAGCAAGCCGGATGCCGCTGTTGTCCCAACCCATCGTGGTGATCGCGCCCTTGCCTTCGCGGCGCAGCAGCACTTCCTTCTGGTCGGCGATGCGGCCTGCCAGGATCATGCCGTCGGAGAAACCAATCGCGACGATCTCGTCCTTGGGGTGGCAGGCAACGGCCGTGACCATCGAATTGCCACGGGTGCCAAGCTCGACGGGAGCCTTGCCCATCGGGCCATCCTTGGCCTGAAATGGCCAGACGATGGCCGCAGGCGCTCCTGAACTCGCCAGCCAGCGGCCCTTGGGGCTCCACGACATGGATTTCACTTTAGCGGGATAGCCCGACATGCGCATGTGCTTGCCATCGGCCAGCTTCCAGCCGTGCAAGGCGTTTTCCTGCATGGCGGTGACGAGGAAATTGCCATCTGGCGAGAAAGTGATGGCGGTGTGAGCGCCTTCCCATTGCAATTCGGTTGGCTTGCCGTCGGTCGCGGGGAAATGCAGCGTCGCGCCATTGTAGCGGGCGACACCGATGCGCATGCCTTTTGGCGCAAAGGCGACGCCTTCGACCGAACGCGGATGCTCGAACGATTTGAGCTTGCCGTCGCCGAGGCGCACATGGGCGGTGCGGCCCACGCCCCAGGCAACCGCGCCCTGCGGCCCAGCAGCGACGGACGTGACCCATTTGCGCGGGGTTTCGGCAATCTGGTCGATCGTGCCGTCGGTCGAGGTCGCGACAACCTTGCCGTCCTCGCCGCCTGTGATCAGCGATTTGCCGTCCAGCGACAGCGTGGCGCAGAGCAAGCCGTCATGTGCTGTCACCGATTTGTGGCCATGGTCGAGCCGGTGGATGACGCCGTCGGCCAGCGCAAAGACTGGTACGTCGGCGACAAAGGCTGCGGCGATGCAGTGACCGGTCAGGTCAAGCGGGGCGACTGTCGGCATGGTCCGGGCGGTGCTCTCGTGTGGGTCGCGGGTTATTTGAGCTTACGCTGCCTGGCAAGCTTCAAACGTGCGCTTCAGCCGTTCCTGGTCGAGATCACGGCCAATGAACACCAGCCGGCTCTCGCGCGGCTCGCCGTCTTTCCAGGGGCGCTGGTGGTCGCCTTCGATGATCATGTGCACGCCTTGAACGACATAGCGATCCGGGTCGCCCTTCAGAGCGATGATGCCCTTGAGACGCAGAATATTAGGCCCTTCCGTCTGGGTGATCTTTTCGATCCAGGGGAAGAACTTTTTCGGATCCATGTCGCCCGCGCGAAGTGATACCGATTTGACCGAGATGTCGTGGATGTCAGACGCGGCATGGTCATGGTGGTGATGGACGTCGCCGTGGTCATGATCGTGGGTATGGCCGTCTGCGTCGAGGAAGTGCGGATCGGTTTCGAGCGCGCGCGACAGATCGAACGCGCCACGGTCGAGCACTTCCTTGAGATCAACCGCCGAGCGGCTGGTGCGGTGGATGCGGGCGGTCGGGTTGATGGCGCGCACGAGGGTTTCGACCTTGGCCAGTTCGTCCGGCGTCACCAGATCGGTCTTGTTGAGCACGATGACGTCGGCAAAGGCGATCTGGTCCTCGGCCTCTTTCGAATCCTTCAGGCGCAGCGGCAGGTGCTTTGCGTCAACCAGTGCGACAACCGCGTCGAGCTTAGTCTTGGCACGCACATCGTCGTCCATGAAGAATGTCTGCGCCACAGGCGCGGGATCAGCCAGGCCAGTCGTCTCGACCAGAATCGCGTCAAAGCGACCGGGGCGGCGCATCAGGCCTTCCACGGTGCGGATCAGGTCGCCGCGCACGGTGCAGCAGACGCAGCCATTGTTCATTTCGTAGATTTCTTCGTCCGACTCGACGATCAGGTCGTTGTCGATGCCGATCTCGCC
>DAINRF010000040.1:0-35132 GCA_036742015.1 Mesorhizobium sp.
GTGTGACTAGGATAGGATACGCGAATGGCGACTGGTACTGTTAAGTGGTTCAACACGACCAAGGGCTTTGGCTTCATTCAGCCGGATGCCGGCGGCCCGGATGTGTTTGTTCACATCTCGGCTGTTCAGCGGTCGGGCATGACCACCCTGAACGAGGGCCAGAAGATCAACTACGAAATCACCCAGGACCGCCGCACCGGCAAGTCCTCGGCTGACCAGCTCACCGCAGCTTGATTGCTGCGCAGCCGGCTCTGGCCGGTTGAGCCTAGACATGAAGAAGGCGGGGCCAACACCCCGCCTTTTTTGTTGCTACCAGCGGACAACGATACGTGCAGCCACTGCACCGGCCACAGCGACGATCGCAATCGCCAGCGGATACCAGGTCACTACAAACAGCGGCGAGTCGTCAGTGCAATGCGCCGCATAAAAGGTCGCCGCTACCGCACCAGCCAGAACACCAGCCACCATGCCCGCAAGTCCGGGCCGTTCAGGCGCGCCGTGACGCAGTCCGGCCAGAAAGATCACCAGTGGCAGCAACCCGATTGCCGGGATCGCCACAAGGCACACCATCGCATTCTTGCCAATCACGCTCATCGCCACATTGCTCGAAGGCAGCACGGCCAGTTCAAGCAGCACCGCAGCAATCAGCATGACCGGCGCCATCACCATCGGCAGCAGTCCACCCCGGCCACCGGGCATCGACAACCGCCGAAGCACCAGCCAGGCCGTTGCGGCAAGAACGATCGTCACGATGAATTTGAAGATGAACCGCACGGTCTCCGCCGCTGCGCCAAAATCAGGGCGTGGCCCCATCGTTGCGAAAAAAACCACTCCCGCCGCAATGACCGCGAGCGCCAGCGTCAAGCCCCAGACGCGGTCCATGCCCATGCCCGAAACCCTGTCAGCCGAAAGTCCCCGGATCAGATCATCTGTCTTCATGACTTGCCGAACCTCGCTGCAATTGTCTTCAAGCCCCGATGCAGCGCCACCCGCACCGCACCCTCGTTCATACCAAACTGCACCGCAGTCTCGGTGATCGAGCGCCCGTCGACGGAAATCGCCTCCACCACATTGCGCTGGCCGGCGGGCAAGCAATCCAGCACCCGCTCGACATCACGCGCCATCAGTGTTTCCGCCTCAGGCTCCGCCGCCAGCACGTCGGCCAGACCGTCGATGTCGACCTCGATGCGCCTGCCCTTGCGGCGAAATGCGTCGACCAGCTTGTAGCGGGCGATCGCGTATAGCCAGGGTTCGACGGCGGCATCAGTCTGCCAGGTGTGGCGCTTCAGGTGCACGGCCAGCAATGTTTCCTGCACAATATCCTCCGGGTCGACCAGAGCGCCACAGCGGCGTCTGGCGAAACCGCGCACGAGCCCGGCCGCCCGCGTCAAGAAACGCTGGTACGCAGCTTCGTCTCCATTGATCGCGGCGAGCAGAAGCTTCCGAAGATCGGTTTCGCTGGCATGCGCCACGCAGTTCATCCCCCTTCTTCGCGGCTCAGGCACAATTGTTACGCGATGACGCACACACAACGAACATCAACGGCAACATCACGAAGACGTTACGCCGTCCCGTGTAACGCCGCCAGTCACCGCCGCGAAGTCTGGATGCGAACCCGAAACGGGTCGCCCAACCGTTCCAGAGGAGAACAACATGAACCGCTCCACCCTGTCGCTGGCCCTTGCCGGCTCGCTGATGACCGCCATCTCCGCCGCACAGGCCGCCCCGCTCGCGCCCGAAAAAATGGCCGGTATGGAAAAGTGCTACGGCATTTCGCTGAAGGGCCAGAACGACTGCGCCGCAGGCGCAGGCACCACCTGCGCCGGAACGTCGACAATGGACTACCAGGGCAACGCCTGGAAAGCCGTGCCGGCCGGCACCTGCACCACGATGGACGTCAACGGCCACATGGGTTCGCTCGAAGCGAAGAAGATGTGATCGACCAACCAGCGCCGCTCGCCAGACAAAGGCGGGCGGCGGCTCTCCAGGAGAAGTCCTTGATGACAACATTGCCCGCCCGCGCCGGACTTGGATTGAAACCCGAACACTATGGCGAGATCATCGCCGGGCAACCTCCGCTTGGCTTCTTTGAGGTGCACGCCGAGAACTACATGGGCGCAGGCGGCCCTCCGCATCGCTATCTCGAAGCCATCGCCGCGCACTATCCGATTTCCCTGCACGGCGTTGGCCTCTCCATCGGCTCAGCCGGTCCGCTCGACAAGGCGCATCTGGGCAGGCTCAAGACGCTGAACGACCGTTACAAGCCGGCATCCTTTTCCGAACATCTCGCCTGGTCGACACATGAAAGCGCATTCTTCAGCGACCTCCTGCCTTTGCCCTATACAGCCGAAACTCTGGCGCGCGTGGCCGAACATGTCGACGAGGTGCAACAGGCGCTTGGCCGAAAAATGCTGCTGGAAAATCCGTCCACTTACGTGCTGTTCGAGGAGAGCAGGATCGACGAGATCGAATTCCTGTCCGAGATCGCGTCGCGCACCGGTTGCGGTCTGCTGCTCGACGTCAACAATGTGATGGTGTCGGCCGTCAACCACCGGCTCAACCCTCATGCCTACATTGACCGCTTTCCGCTCGGCCTCGTCGGCGAGATCCATCTGGCTGGATACGACGAGGCGTTCGACAACGCAGGCGACCGCGTCCTGATCGACGCGCATGGCAGCAAGGTTCTGGACGACGTCATCACGCTCTACCGGCACACGCTGGCGCGCTCGGGACCACTGCCGACGCTGGTCGAATGGGACAACAACATCCCGGACTGGGCAACGCTTTATGGCGAGGCGAAACGGGTCGACCAGTTGCTGGGCGAAGCCTCCTCAATGAAGGCGGCCTGAGCCATGCCGCTTGCGCAAACCCAAAATGACTTTGCCGCCGCACTGTTTGATCCAGCTACGATGCCAGCTGGCCTGACAACGGCAAGAGGCGAAGCCGACCCTCTGCGGTTTGCAATCTACCGCAACAACGTCACTGTCGCACTCATCAAGCCGCTTGAGGCGCGCTTTCCGGTCCTTCGCCAACTGGTTGGCGACGAATTCTTCCGGGCGATGGCGCGCGATTTCATCGCCGTCTCAAAACCTGCCTCGCCGCTGATCATGCACTTTGGCGACGGGTTGCCCGATTTCGTCCGGACATACACCCCCGCCGCTTCGGTGCCCTATCTGCCCGACATGGCTTCACTGGAAGCCGCCTGGACGCGCGCCTATCACGCCCGCGACGCCGCCCCGCTAAAGCTGGGCGACATCGCTGCACTTCCAGTTGAGGACCTGTTGACCTGCTCACTGACCTCGCATCCATCAAACAGTCTGGTCACTTCTGATTATCCTGTCGGATCAATTTGGGCCGCACATCAGCATGATCCTGTGCAGGCCATTGACCGCTGGGCTCCCGAAACGGTTCTGATCCTGAGACCGCAACTCGACGTAGGTGTGCACATTCTGCCATCGCACGACACAGCTTTTGCCGCCGCGCTCATGCAAGGCAGCAGCATTGGCGACGCTGCGGAGGCGGCGATCCCCGCCGGCGCCGAGTTTGATTTCGGCGCGGCGCTTACCGGCCTTGTATCACTCGGCGCCTTTGAAAGCTTGAAGGAGGCGGCAACGCCATGACCGCAACCCATCACAACCTGACTCACCGGATCTCGCTTCCTGTTCGCGCCGAAAGACTCATGGCGGCCATTCCCGCCTCAATCCCGCTTCTCGCTTTGCGGATGGCGCTGGCCGTGCCCTTCTACAAATCAGGCCTCACCAAATGGGACGGGTTCCTGCAACTGTCCGGCGGCGCACAGTTCCTGTTCGCTCAGGAGTTCAAGCTGCACATTCTTGGCCAGCAGTTTGCCTATCCGTTCCCGATCTTGATGGCCTACGCTGCCGGCATTGCCGAGATCGTCTTGCCCGTCCTGCTGGTGCTGGGCCTTGGCACACGCTTCGCCGCGCTCGGCCTGCTGGCCATGACGGCGATCATCCAGCTCACTGTGCCCGAAGGCTGGGCAAACTTTCACCTGCCCTGGGCCGCAATGGCGCTGACATTGATGGTGCTGGGAGGTGGAAAGCTGTCGCTTGACCGACTTTTGGACCGCGCAGCCGGCCAAACAGACCCGTCAGAAATCTAGAGCAGGCTGCCAATCCATTCCTTTGAAGCCCTTCAAGCTGCGCACAAGTTCGAGCCAGCCCGCGACACGGGGAAACGATTTGAGATCGTATCCGGCCAGTTCCGCGTCCTGCGTGTAGGCAAACAGCGCAATGTCGGCCACCGTCGGCATGTCGCCAGCCAGCCACTTCGTCCTCGTCAACTGTGCCTCCATGACACCAAGCGCCTTGTTGCCGCCTTCGATCAGTGAAGCGATGCGCTCCGGCGTCGCCAGATGCACTCGCTCCGGATAGACCCGCAGCGAACGCAGCACCGCAACATATGGTTCGTGGCTGTACTGCTCAAAAAACAGCCATTGATGAACCAGTGCGCGATCGTATGCATCAACAGGCACATAGGGTGTGCCCTCGCCAAGGTAGAGCAGGATGGCGTTTGATTCTGCCACGAACCGCCCGTCATCAAGTTCCAGCAATGGCACCTTGCCGTTGGCGTTCTTCGCCAGATATTCCGGCTTTCGGGTCGCACCGTCACGCGAACTGGTCTCGATATGTTCAAAGGGCCGGCCAAGCAAAGCCATCAGCAGGCGCGGCTTGTAGCAATTGCCGCTGCCGAGCATTCCGTAGATACGCATTCATCCTCTCCGCGCTGGTATGGCCATGATGCGCAAACAGCGGGCACCGCACTACCGACTTTTCTTGAAATGTCGATCAATACTGCGAATGGATCGGCAAGATCACGCGCTGCGGCGGCCGAACGACCTTGCCGCCGGCGGATGTGGATGGCCGACGCCGTCGAATTCACGCGGTTTGTGCAGCGGCAATGACCCGGTTTCGACCCGCCAGTCCTTCGCAAACTGCGTTGGCGCAAGTTGTGGCCGCTCAAGCGCAAACCCTTGCACCAGATCGACACCAGCCCTTTCGGCCAGTTCGAGCTGCGCTCCGTCCTCTATGCCTTCGAACACGGTAACGATGCCCATCTGCCTGAATTTCGAGACCATTGTAGTGAGCAAGCCAACCCCCGACCCCGTCCGCATCAGTTGCAGGGTCCAGCGTGCATCGAACTTGACGATATCAGGCCGCAATTCGTCGATCCGCCTGATGTCGGAATCGTCCGAACCGAAATCATCGACCGCAATCTTGAAGCCACGATCACGCAGTTCAGCGACAAACTCGAACAATGCGGCCTCTGACTGCGCCGGATGTTCGATCATCTCGCAAACGACGCGCGTGTGGGCAATGCCAGCCTCGTGCAGCACCAGCCTCAGGTCGCGCAATGCAATCTGCGTCAATTGCCGGTCAATGAAGACAGACGGGTCGAAATTGACAAAGATCATTGCCGCCGGGTCCAGGAAACGGCCAGCGTTCAAAATGTGTAGCGTACGTGACAGGGTTTCGACATGCATCCGCTGCTCGGGCGGAACCTTCGCAAAGAACTCGGTCGGTCCGATCTGCTGGTTCTGGCGCGAGGGACGCAACAGTCCCTCGAAAGCTACCATCTTCAATTTGCCACCCTGGAAGCTGAAGATCGGCTGGAAGGCGCTCCGCAACATGTAAACGCTCCAGGCGCCGACAAACGTGTTGTCGGGCTGCTGGGAAATATGCGCGAACAAGTCGCCGCGCATCTTCGTTGAAATCGTTTCCATGGCTGATTGGACGTTGCCAGAGAAGCTTTTAGACTTCGTTAAGACCTTATCGGCTTGCGCCCAGCCTCTGCATGCTGCATTGGAGCCGCGCGCATGTGTGCGCAAGTTCAACATCTGGAGTATCTCCGTCATGGCTTTCCTGGCTGACGCCCTTTCCCGAGTTAAGCCCTCCGCAACCATTGCGGTCACTCAGAAGGCTCGTGAACTGAAAGCCAAAGGCCGCGATGTCATCTCGCTGGGAGCCGGCGAGCCGGATTTTGACACGCCCGACAATGTGAAGAACGCCGCCATCGAAGCGATCCGCCGTGGCGAGACCAAATATACGCCGGTGTCAGGCATTGCACCGCTGCGCGAAGCGATTGCGCAGAAATTCAAACGCGAGAACAATCTCGACTACAAGCCGGAACAGACGATTGTCGCCACCGGCGGCAAGCAGGTGCTGTTCAACGCGCTGATGGCGACACTGAATCCCGGCGACGAGGTCGTGATCCCGACACCATACTGGGTCAGCTATCCAGAAATGGTGGCGATCTGTGGTGGCAAGAGCGTGTTTGCGCCGACGACCATCGACAATGCGTTCAAGCTGACCGCCGAAGCGCTGGAAAAGGCGATCACGCCGAAGACAAAATGGCTGATCCTCAACTCGCCGTCGAACCCGTCGGGCGCGGCCTATACCGAGGCTGAGCTGCGCGCCATCGCCGACGTGTTGCTGAAGCACCCGCACGTGTGGACGCTGACCGACGACATGTATGAGCACCTGACCTATGGCGACTTCCAGTTCCGCACCATCGCGGAAGTTGAACCGGCCCTTTATGCGCGCACGCTCACCATGAACGGCGTCTCAAAAGCCTATGCCATGACCGGCTGGCGCATCGGCTATGCCGCAGGCCCCATCGAACTGATCAAGGCGATGGACATGTTGCAAGGGCAGCAGACGTCCGGCGCCTGTTCGATCGCGCAATGGGCGTCAGTCGAGGCGCTCAATGGTCCGCAAGACTTCATCCAGAAAAACAAGGCGATCTTCCAGGGCCGCCGCGATCTGGTCGTGTCGATGCTGAACCAGGCGCGCGGCATATCCTGCCCTGTGCCGGAAGGCGCATTCTATGTCTATCCGTCCTGCGAAGGGCTGATCGGCCGCAAGGCCCCATCTGGCAAGGTGCTGGAAACCGACACGGATTTCGTCTCTGAACTTCTGGAAACGGAAGGTGTAGCGGTGGTGCAAGGCTCGGCATTCGGCCTTGGCCCGAATTTCCGCATTTCCTATGCGGCGTCGGAAAAATCGCTTGAAGAAGCCTGTATGCGCATCCAGCGGTTCACTGCATCGCTGAAGTAAGTTCCGGATTCATAAATGTGCGCCGGGCGGCCTTCGAGCCGCCCATTGCCGTTTGTGACTACGGCTATTGCCTCCCTCTGCCGCCCTGTTGCTGGCGCTGCGGCGGTGTCCATTCCTCGAAAAACGGATTGGCGGCAAATCGGCCTTCGAACATCGGATCAGTCAGATAGTCGATCCGTTTGGCTACCAGCGTTTCTGGCGCAAGGCCCGAGACTGCCAGTCGATCACCGGAGAGATCGCATAACTCCCTTGCAGTGATGTCGCCCAAGGCACGGCTGATATCCTGACATTTGCCAATTGATTTGTGTCCGAACGTACAGATGGAACCGCAATTCTCAAGGATCGTCGTATGGTCATCCTTGAACATCGCTGCCAACTGGGCATAGCTCTGAACAAAAAGGGCACAGCGCAAACCGTACCCGCGGGCGAGAGTGACCGCCTGTTTGATCGCACTCAAAGGCCCGATGTGGGCAAGTTCGTCGATCATCAGAAGCGTCGGTTTTCTGGGGCGAACGCGACGCTCGGTGATCAGGCCGATCAGCGCCGTCAGCCACATGCGCAACAACGCCGCATGCGACTCCAGTTTGGAAGGCGGGAAGACCAGGTAGATCGTCAGTTTCTCGCCGGCAATGATGTCTTCCAGGGCGAAGCCTGTGTCGGCGGTCGCCTGACGTGCTGCCTGACCAACAAATGCCGACATATGGCTCATCGCGGTCGCGTGGATTCCGCATCGGGTGACGTCGGCCGAGACATTGGCGTAGCTTACATATTGCGAACGCGCGAAGGGATGGATTGTCTCGCTCTCTATGCGCCTGTGGAACATGATGCTGTCTTCAATCGCATTGGCTGTTTGCCAAAGATGCTGCATCGACCGGTCAGCAATATCGGATGCAGTTGCGTGGTCCGCCAGCAACCCGCTGACCAGCGACCTGGCGCGTTCATCCCAGAACGGCTCGCGGATGTTCGACAGGTTTCTCCCGGAGATCATCGATGCAAGGGACAAGGCATTGTCTTCAAGATTCTCGGGGTCAAACTTCAGATAGTCGAGCGGGTTGAATCCGGACTGCTGCTGCCCGCTCTTGCCCCAAGGATCGATGACCACGACCTTGTGGCCGAGCTTGTTGCGACGATAGTTTGCGGTGACGGCAGCCGCCTCGCCCTTGATATCGACCACGATGGCCGGCCCGTCATAGTGCAGAAGGTTGGGGATGATGAAATTCCTCCCCTTCCCAGCACCAGTTGGAGCAACCACAAGAACATGTGACTCAGAACAATCTTCGATTAGTGATTCACTAGGATCAAGCGAAACATCGCTCGACAATTTTTGGACAAAACCCATCCCGCTCCGCGACACGATAGTGTCGCGGCCAAAAATAATTCCAGACATGATTGTTCGCCTCCGCCTTTTTGGCTTAGTGTTATTTGGTCTTATTATTGCTTGATATGCCGCAGTCCTCTAGGAAACGTCATTGAGAATCCAGCGTCAACGACTATCTGCAGATCTTTGATTCACATTTTATGTTACATTTTGGCACAGTCACTCAGGCACCAGTCCCATCCGTTGACAAGCGCCTGATTGCCGCTCTATCGGGCCATGCTTGACACCGGAATATTGAACGGCCTCTCCCATGAACATCTATGTCGAACTGATCGGCGCAGCCGCCGCAGTGATCACTTCGTTATGCTGGGTTCCGCAAATGGTGAAAATGTTCCGGGAGCGGCAGGCGGCGGGCGTGTCGCTTATCGCCAATGTGGCCTTTGCGTCCGGCGTTGCGCTGTGGCTGATCTACGGCATCTTCATCGGTTCATGGCCACTGATCGGCGCAAATGTCGTGACGCTTGCCTGCGCCCTGTCGATCATCGCGCTGAAGCTGCGCTATGGCTGACACCTCCTGACAACCTGTTGTCAGGAGGGACAGTTGCGACACGGCAGATCACATAGCGGCTCTTTCTTTCGCCCGGGACTCCACCCATATTCAGGGCATGGCCAAATCTCCTGACAAATCGTCGTCGCGCAAGCGCGGCAGCACGATGACCGACTTCCACGGCGCCTCGGAACCGCTCGAGCCAAATGGCTTCGGCGAAGCGCCGCAGAATGAGCTTTCGGGCGCGCCGCTGTCCGGCAGCGTGTCGGACTGGGTTCGCGATCTTGAAAAGCAGGCGGAAGCTGAAAGCCGTAAGGCGTCCACCCGTGCGATCCGCTCGGAAGCCGGAAAGCACCGCACGCGCGCGGCCGCGCGAGATGAGGCTCTGGGCGTTGGCTCAAAGCGCACCGGCGGCGGCACGCTGATCGGTGGCACGAATGACCCGAAGGCGCGCGCAGCCGCTGGCCTGATGCCGGTGGCCGGTCTGGACGTGTCGCTTGAAGATGCGGTCTCGATGTCGACATCGGGCGTGACAGCCACCGTCAAGGCTCTGTCCGACCTGATCGAGAGCGGCAATCCGCTGCACAAGAACGGCCAGCTCTGGACCCCGCACCGCCCGGCTCGGCCCGACAAGTCGGAAGGCGGGCTCGCCATCGAAATGGTCACAGACTATCAGCCAGCGGGAGACCAGCCGACCGCAATCAGGGATCTGGTCGAGGGTGTCGACCGCGCCGACCGCACCCAGGTTCTGCTTGGCGTCACCGGCTCCGGCAAGACGTTTACGATGGCCAAGGTGATTGAGGAAACCCAGCGCCCGGCGCTGATTCTTGCGCCCAACAAGACACTGGCCGCCCAGCTCTATGGCGAGTTCAAGAATTTCTTCCCGAACAATGCCGTCGAGTATTTCGTCTCCTATTACGACTACTACCAGCCCGAAGCCTATGTGCCGCGCACCGATACGTTCATCGAGAAGGAAAGTTCGATCAACGAACAGATCGACCGGATGCGTCACTCGGCGACGCGCTCGCTGCTGGAGCGCGACGACGTCATCATCGTGGCTTCCGTGTCCTGCATCTATGGTATCGGCTCGGTCGAAACCTACACGGCGATGACCTTCCAGATGCAGGTGGGCGACCGGCTCGACCAGCGGCAGCTCCTCGCCGATCTGGTTGCGCAGCAATACAAACGGCAGGACATCAGCTTCACCCGCGGCTCGTTCCGGGTGCGCGGCGACACGATCGAAATCTTTCCGGCCCACCTTGAGGACCGCGCCTGGCGCATCTCGATGTTTGGCGACGAGATCGAGACAATCACCGAATTCGACCCGCTGACGGGCCAGAAGACGATGGACCTGAAAAGCGTCAAGATCTACGCCAACTCGCACTATGTGACGCCGCGCCCGACACTCAATCAGGCCATCAAGTCGATCAAGGAGGAGTTGAAAGGCCGCCTGGTCGAGCTGGAAAAGGCCGGCCGTCTGCTGGAGGCGCAGCGTCTGGAACAGCGCACGCGCTTTGATATCGAGATGCTGGAGGCGACCGGCTCCTGCGCCGGCATCGAAAACTATTCGCGCTACCTGACAGGCCGCGCGCCGGGCGAACCACCTCCGACGCTGTTTGAATATATCCCCGACAACGCGCTGGTGTTCATCGACGAAAGCCACGTGACCGTGCCGCAGATCGGCGGCATGTATCGCGGCGACTTCCGCCGCAAGGCGACGCTTGCGGAATATGGCTTCCGCCTGCCGTCCTGCATGGACAACCGGCCACTGCGCTTCGAGGAGTGGGACGCAATGCGCCCGCTCACTGTCGGCGTGTCGGCGACGCCGGGCAAATGGGAAATGGATGAGGCCGGCGGCGTGTTTGCCGAGCAGGTGATCCGCCCGACCGGCCTGATCGATCCGCCGGTGGAAATCCGCCCGGCCAAGAACCAGGTCGACGATGTGCTGTCGGAAATCCGCGAAACCACGCGCAAGGGCTATCGCACGCTGGTCACCGTGCTGACCAAGCGCATGGCCGAGGATCTGACCGAATATCTGCACGAGCAGGGCATTCGTGTGCGCTACATGCACTCCGACATCGAGACGCTGGAGCGCATCGAGATCATCCGCGATCTGCGGCTTGGCGCGTTCGACGTGCTGGTCGGCATCAACCTCTTGCGCGAAGGCCTCGACATTCCCGAATGCGGCTTCGTCGCCATTCTCGATGCCGACAAGGAAGGTTTTCTGCGCTCCGAAACCTCGCTGGTGCAGACGATTGGCCGCGCCGCGCGCAACGTTGACGGCAAGGTGATCCTCTATGCAGATCAAAAAACCGGCTCGATGGAGCGGGCCATGGCGGAAACCACACGCCGCCGCGACAAGCAGATGGAATACAATACCGCACACGGCATCACGCCTGAGAGCGTCAAGAGCCGCATCGCCGACATTCTGGATTCAGTCTACGAAAAGGACCATGTCCGCGCCGAACTGCCGGATGTCGGCGGCGTCAACAATCTCGTCGGCAACAATCTGGCCGCCCATATCGATCACCTCGAAAAGGAGATGCGCGACGCCGCTGCCGATCTCGACTTCGAACGCGCCGCCCGCCTGCGCGACGAGGTCAAGCGTCTGCGCGAGGCCGAACTGATCGTGCATGATGATGCGCTGTCGGGTGAAGGATTCAAGGAAACGGCGGCGGCAGTGCGAAAGCCGGCAAAGGGCGCTTCCAAGTCAGGTCTCTTCGCCAAACCGGACCTCGACGACATGGGCACATCGGGCGACCATGCAACGCCGGCAGGCGCAGTGGACCGCTCCCTGTTCCGCAAGCAGAGCGCGAAAGAGGCGCATGGGTCGGACTATGGAACCCCTGACGATGGCAAGACGCTGTTCCGGAAAAACTCGCTTGACGAGATGACGGTGCGCCGCACCGAAAAGCCTGTTGAAGGCGTCAAACCGGTCAAGCGCGCCCAGATCGGGATTGGCTCATACGAAGACCCCGCCGACCAGAAGCAGAAGGGAAAACGGACAGGCAAGACAGGGCGGCCGGGCAAGTGAAACACCTGCATCGAACACTGCTCTTTGCCTTGGCCGTTATCTCGACGGCATTTTCAGCGTCGGCTCAGGACTGGACCGCAACTGAAGTTACAAAACCCTATGTGATCGCAGGCTCAACCGGCATCGAACTCTACCAGTCCATCGGCGAGCGCGGCCCTGCGACCAGCAACGGGTCGCGCGCCATTGCGCATACCACATGGGATCTGAAATGGCGGCGCAACTATCAGCCGCAGCCGGACGGTTCGTGCAAGCTGGTGTCGGCGAAGCCGTTTGTCACCATCACCTACACATTGCCCAGGGCGCCGGCCAAATTGTCAGGCGCGGCAGCCGGTCACTGGAACACATTCATCAACGGCATTACCGCGCACGAAAAGGAACATGGCCGGATGATCCGGGACATGGTCGGCGAGGTGATCGCGACGACTGTCGGACTGACGGTCGCTGGCGATGGAAAATGCCAAAAAATCCGCAAGCAGATCGAGACGCCGCTGATCGCCGCGCGCGACGCCTATCGCGCCCGCAGCCGCGCGTTCGACAAGGTTGAGATGAGCGAAGGCGGCAATGTGCACCGGCTCATCCTCGGCCTCGTCAACGGCCAGTAATCTTAACCTGCCCGCTGACGTTCGATCTCGTATTCGACATCGGCAAGCTTGTCCTTGCCGAAGAACAGCTCCTTGCCGACCAGAAAGGTCGGTATCCCGAAAGCGCCCCTGTCGAATGCCTCTTGTGTGTTTGCCGCCAGCCGGTCCTTGATTGGCTGCTCCTGTGATAGGGCCAGCAGCCGTTCGGCAGGAAGGCCGGCCTGCGTCAGGGTCGCTGCAAGCACGGCCGGATCGTCCAGTTTGCGCGGCTCTTCCCACATGTAGTGGAACATCGCCTCGACATAGGCGGGAAGAATGCCTTCGGCGTCTGCCGCAGCCGCACCGCGCATCAGCGCCAGTGTATTGACCGGGAAAAACGGGTTCATGCGGAATTGCGTCAGGCCGTGGCGCTTCACAAAGCGCGCCATCTCAAGATGTTCGTAGGCCAGTTTTTTCGGCACTTCGGCATAGGCGACCATCGGCGAGCGGTTGTTGGCCATCTTGAACAGCCCACCCAGCAACACCGGCACATATTGGAACTTGACGCCCGCCCGCTGCTCAACCTGCGGCAACACGCGGTGGACCAGATAGGCGTTCGGGCTGCCGAAATCGAAATAGAAAATTGGCTTCATTGTTCGTTCCTCACCAGGTCTCGCCATAGGGGCGCAGATCCAGCTCATGCGTCCAGCCATCCCGCGTCTGCTGGTGCAGCATCCAGTAGGCATTGGCGATCGACGCGGGCTCCATCAACACGTCCGGTGCGATGTCCGTGGTACCGAGGCGCTGGGCGAAACGTTCACGCACGAAGGCGGTATCGACGCCGGAATCAATCACCAGATGCGCGACATGGATGTTCTGCGGTCCAAGCTCGCGCGCCATGGCTTGCGCGGTGGCTCGCAGACCGGCCTTGGCGGCCGCAAACGCGGCATAACCTTTGCCGCCGCGCATCGAGGCCGTCGCGCCGGTGAAAAAGATCGAGCCCTGGCCACGCGGCAACATGCGCCGCGCCGCCTCGCGGCCGGTCAGGAAGCCGGCGTAGCAGGCCATTTCCCAGACCTTTCGGAACACCCGCTCGGTAGTTTCCAGCAGCGGGAAATTTACGTTCGCGCCGACATTGAAGATCACTACTTCAAGCGGCGAACTCGCCTCCACCATGTCAAGAAAGGCGGTGATGCCTTCCTCGGTGCGGGCGTCGAGCGTGTGGCCCTTGAAGCGGCCACCGCTGGCGGCGATCTCGTCTTCCAGCTCTTTCAGCTTTTCGCCCTGACGCCGCCCGCCATGAACATCATAGCCCTCGGCGGCGAAACGGCGGGCAATGGCCGCGCCAATAAAGTCGCCCGCCCCGACAATCGCCACACCGGCGTTTCGCTTTTGCATGACCCACTCCAAGTTCACTTTTAAGACTGATAAGTCTTGAAATGGAACCTTGTCAATGGCATGAGTGAACAATGCGCTGGAACGACCTTGCCACCGAAGACTGCTCGCTTGCCCGATCACTTGCGGTGATCGGCGACCGCTGGACCTTACTGATCCTGCGTGACGCGTTTCTGCGGGTGCGGCGGTTCGAAGATTTTCAGGAGCGGCTCGGCATCGCCCGCCGGGTGCTGACCGAACGGCTGGCCGGTCTGGTTCAAGATGGCGTGCTGGAAAAGGTCGCCTATCAGCAACGCCCGTTGCGCCACGAATATCGCCTGACCGACAAGGGGCTTGCGCTATATCCGGTCATCCTGTCGCTGGTGCACTGGGGCGATCGGTACTACGCCGAAAAGGACGGACCGCCGGTGCTGCACACCCACAAGGCATGCGGCCACGACTTTCATTCGGTCCTCGCCTGTTCAGAATGCGGCGAGGCCATCGGTGCACGGGATGTGATCGCGCACGGGCGCGGGACAGAGCAGCGCGCCTGCAGCGAATCGCGCTAGAGAGGTCGCCGGGAGCGGCCTTTGACCGAGACACAAAACGATCCGGCGACCATGGCGATTGCGGAGTTCGCTGATTTTGGCCGCACGACCCAACGCGTCGAGCGGGATGGGCTGACCTATTTCGTCAATGAATTCTGGACCGCACGCCAGCGCCAGTCATCGCGGCTGCACGAAATTTCCTATCGCGCCTGTTTCAAAGCCGAACTGCCGCGTTTTTTCATCGAGCGGCTGACTGCGCCCGGCGATCTGGTCTACGACCCGTTCATGGGCCGGGGCACGACGCTGCTGGAGGCGGCAATTCTTGGCCGCCGCGCTGCCGGCAATGATATCAATCCGTTATCCGCGATGCTTATAGGCCCGCGCCTAGATCCGCCGGCGCTGGAGGACGTGGCTGCAAAACTGGCCGAGATTGACTTCGGAGCAGACGCCGAGACCAATCCTGACCTCGACGTGTTTTTTCATCCCGAAACGCTCCGGCAGATTTCTGCGCTGCGCGCCTTGTTGCTCGGCCAAGGGGACCAGCTTGACCGGGCGGGCCGCTGGATCCGCATGATTGCGCTCAACCGCCTGACCGGCCACTCAAGCGGCTTCTTCTCGGTCTACACCCTGCCACCCAATCAGGCGGTGTCGGTGCAGTCGCAAAGGCGTATCAATGAGCGGCGCGCCCAGATGCCGCCTTTGCGCAATGTTCGGGACATCATCCTGAAGAAGTCGCGGCTGATGCTCCGGGACGCGCCTTCCCTGACGGATGCGCCTGCAATCCTGTCAACCGGCCCGGCCAGCCGCACCCCTGCCTTACCTGACGCATCGGTATCGCTCGTTGTCACCTCGCCGCCGTTTCTCGACATTGTCGACTACGCTGCCGACAACTGGCTGCGTTGCTGGTTTGCCGGCATTGATCCGGCCACGGTGGCGATCGACAAGCACCGCACCGTGGCAGACTGGACTGCCTTTGTCCGGACAACCCTCACCGAGCTTGGCCGCATTGTTCAGCCGGGCGGCCATATCGCATTCGAGGTCGGCGAGGTGCGAAACGGCAAGGTTCTGCTGGAGAATCATGTCGCCGAGGCATCACAGGGTCTACCGCTGGAATTGCTCGGCGTAATCGTCAACGAACAGCGTTTCACCAAGACGGCCAATGTCTGGGGCGTCGGCAACAACGCTGCCGGCACCAATACCAATCGCATTTGCCTGTTCCGGCGACAGTAGATTCGCAGCTTCTACTTTCCGTTAGGGCTGCGACATCTTGTCATTTTCGGCCTCATCTGCCATAGATTGATGGCTCGGGCCTGAATGACCCGGAGACTGGACGCGACGAGACGACCTTTCCCCGACCATGACGACGATCCGACACAGCGCGCCGCAAAGCGCATCACCTCGGGAAAAGGAGCTCCCTCTTGTCTCAGACTGGCACTGTCAAATTTTTTAATGCAACCAAGGGTTTCGGCTTCATCACGCCAGACGGCGGCGCAAAGGACGTGTTTGTGCACGTGTCGGCGCTCGAGCGTTCTGGAATGCACTCACTCGTCGACGGCCAGAAAGTCACCTTCGACGTCGAGCCGGACCGCATGGGCAAGGGCCCCAAGGCCGTGAACCTTCGTCCAGCCTGATTTTTCAGGCGGCATTCAATGAAGATGGCGCGCGATCTGATCGCGCGCCATTTTTTATGTTTCTCGCTCCCTGCGCCCGGCCACATATTGTAGCGCGCCTTCCGATCGGCCTTTCGGGAACCATTTGCCCGTGACATGATTGTTTTCCAGACGGACTTCGTAGCGAATGCCACGCCACAACGAGCCAGCGAGGAAAGGGAAAATCATGCGTATATTGAACACGCTTGCAGCTGCCACGCTGTCGATTGCATCTGCAATCACACTGCCGAGCTTTGCCGCGCCTATGTCTGCGCCCGACAGCGGCGAGACACTGATTACCCAGGTTCGCGGTTGTCATCGTGACGTCAGGCGGCACTTCGTTCCCGAATACGGCCGCTCGACCTGGCATTTTCATCGCAGCCGCTCCTGCCGGCCTGTTCGGGTATCGCGCCCGGATCGAGGCCCAGGCCTACGTGATTGCCACCGCAATGCGGAGCGCCACTATGTGCCTGGCTATGGACGGGTGCTGCATCGCCATCGCCGTGATTGTAGCGTCCGCATCCTGCGCCAGGGCGATCGTTTCCGCGAAGACACTTGCGTTCGGATCGGGCCTGTAATCTATTGTGAAAACTAACTATTTGGCGGATCGGCAACATGCTGCTCCGCCAAACGAATACTAGCCTAAAGTTTTTCTTGATCGAAAGACTGTTTTTGTTGAAGATCATTGCTTCGGGTAGTTACGGGCCCGGAGACGGATGATTTTGGCCGTGCAATAGCATGGTAGATTGCGAATAGAGAACTGACCAGCAGTTCCGGCGTGATCGCGCGAGACGCTTCTCCTCCAGTGACGAACCGGGTGCGCCGCAAATAGCTGCGGCACACACAGCGCATATGGATACAGGGAGCATTCCATGGGTCAGATGACCGGGACCGTAAAGTTCTTCAACCATGCCAAAGGTTTTGGCTTCATCACACCCGATGGCGGGGCGAAAGATGTGTTTGTCCACATTTCCGCTGTGCAGGCGTCGGGCTTGCCGGGACTTGAGGATGGACAGAAAGTGTCTTTCGACACGGAGCCCGACAAGCGGGGCAAAGGGCCGAAAGCCGTCAATCTTACGATTGGCTGATCACAAATCGTGACACCGGCGCGCGTCAGCGCGCCCGACAAACCTGCCATACCGGTGAATAGTCTGTTCACCGGTAGTTCAGGTGCGTGAAAATAAGACTGCCGGAAGGTAAATTCCGGGAGATTCTTATGACGATTGCTGGATTTCTGACGGGTGCAACGGCCGCGACGGCCTTGTTTGCGGTTGCGTTTGGCTGCGCTCCGGCGACAGCCGGACCCGCCGCATCCTTTGCTGCGCCGCAGCGTCCTTCGCTGGGCAGCTCAGGCGCAGTTGGAATGGCGGCAACCCTTGGCGCCATCGTGGAGGCCGAGCTGGCGGCCAAGGAGCAAATGGGCCAGTCAGCGGCCAATCCGTTCCTGAAGCCAAGGCCACGTCCGAACCGGGAACACATCGCATTGCCAAAAGAGCAACGGCCGGCCGGCGGCGCGATACCGCCGGTGCCCGCAGAATAATCTCAGGTCAGGAATGGATTGGTTCGGCGTTCATCGCCGAACCTGCTCCCCGGTCCGTGTCCGCAGATGAACCCGATATCATCACCAAGCGGCAGCAGTTTTTCCTTGATCGACCGGATCAGAGCCTCATGATTGCCTCCCGGCAGATCGGTGCGGCCAACTGAGCCATTGAACAAAACATCCCCGACATGGGCAAAACGAGCGGCATCGTTGAAATAGACGACATGTCCCGGCGCATGACCCGGGCAATGCAGCACCTGAAAGACATGGCCGGCAAACGAGACGGTGTCACCATCTTCTAGAAAGCGGTCTGGGACGCAATTGCGCACGCCCCCAGGCAAACCGAAACGCACTGCCTGGTTTTCGAGATTGTCGAGCAGAGGCTTGTCATCAGCATGAGGACCGATGATGTCGACGCCAAGCCGGTCCTTCAGATCCATTGCCCCGCCTGCATGGTCAATATGGCCGTGCGTCAGCCAGATCGCACCGATTTTGAAGCCGCTATCGGTAATAGCCTTTTCGAGAATGTCGACATCGCCGCCCGGATCGATGATCACACCAGACTTATTATCTTCATCGTAGAGGATCGTGCAGTTCTGCTGAAATGGCGTAACCTGGATAATCCCGGCATTGAGGCGGCCCATATGCAAATGTCCTGTCAGTCGTTCTTACCAGGGTAGTAGCCGCTCAGCGCATTCCAGACCACCCCGAAACAGGAACGGGCGGCACCTGGCCGCCCGTCCTGCGTCATCCATCTGAAATGGAATCAGCCCTTGTTCATCGACTTCATGATCGTACCAACGATACCTGTCAGAACAGCGCCGCCCCCTGCGCCACCGACAATGTTCTCGAGGTTAAGCGAGCTCATGAGGCCGCCGACGGCTGCCGGGTCAACTGCACCGCTACCGCCGAACAAGCTGCCGAGGATCGCTGCGCCACCGACGCCACCGATTGCGCCACTGAGAATTTTTGGCAGCTGGCCAATAGCGGCCGACGAAATGGCAGCTCCGACGGCCTGACCGCCGATGATGCCGCTGATCACCTGCACGATGATCGGCATGAGTGCTTCCATGGAATTTCCTTTCCCCATCCGGTTGCGGCCCAGAGGCCCGCAATTCACCCGCGCATCAAATCGCTTATTCGACGAAAGTCAAATGTCTTAAAGGACCGTAAACAAGAAACGGGGCGTCAAAGGCGCCCCGTCTTCGACGTCTCAAGCAAGCGCTTGCTGATTACTCGGCAGCCACTGCATGTTTGGGTTGAACTTCGGCGGAATAGTCGTTCATCAGGTTGATGCTGATGTCCGCAGGCTTGAATTTGTAAGGTCCGATCTCGGAAACCGGCGTGACTTCTGCAGCCGTGCCGCAAAGGAAACACTCGGAGAACCCTTCAAGTTCTTCCGGCATGATCGCCCGCTCGATAACTTCATACCCACGGCGTTTGGCCAGATCGATGACCGTGCGGCGGGTGATGCCGTCAAGGAAGCAATCGGGTTTCGGTGTGTGAATCACGCCGTCCTTGACGAAAAAGATGTTGGCGCCAGTTGCTTCAGCAACCTGGCCGCGCCAGTCGAGCATCATTGCATCCGCATAGCCCTTGGCCTCGGCATTATGCTTCGACATCGTGCAGATCATATAGAGACCAGCCGCTTTTGACTTCGACGGAGCGGTGCGCGGGTCAGGACGCCGCCATTCCGCGATGTCGAGCCGGATGCCCTTGAGCTTCTGCTCAGGAGCGAAATAGCTCGGCCACTGCCAGATCGCGATCGCCACATTGATGCGGTTGTTTTGCGCCGAAACACCCATCTGTTCCGAGCCGCGCCAGGCGATCGGGCGCACATAGGCGTCAGAAAAGCCCTGCTTGCGCAGCAATTCGCGGCACGCTTCGTCAATTTCAGCGACACTGTAAGGAATCTTGAAGCCCAGAATGCGGGCAGACTCATGCAGACGCTCTGTGTGCTCGGTCAGCTTGAAAATTTCGCCGCCGTAGGCGCGCTCGCCTTCAAACACCGCGCTTGCGTAATGCAGGCCGTGCGTCAGTACGTGGAACTTGGCGTCAGCCCATTTGACGAATTCACCATTCATCCAAATCCAACCGTCAAGCTGATCGAATGGAACCGCTGCCACGCTAACCTCCTCGGCCTCCCGGGCCATATCTTTATCTGCCAAGAATAACAGCTCCCGCCCGGCTGCGCCAACCGCCAGCATCAAGCCGGATTCTCCGGCAAGTCAGGCAAGAATGTTGCGGCAATGCGTTCTACTGTTTGGATTTCGTTCGCCAAGCGACAAAAACCTTGCCAAAAATTATCAGCACGCCCAATTTATGTCAACATAGCTGACATAAATTCCGCACAACGAATCTGATATCGAGGTCGAATGAAGCCGAACGCCAAACAGGACCAGGAGCCGATCCGCACCGCGCTGACATTAAGCGACGGCATCGACTTCTCGATCATCGAGTTGCTGTTCTTCGCCTATCGCGACTTCACGTCGGATCCGGACCAGATTCTTGAGCGTTACAGTTTCGGCCGGGCGCACCACCGCATTGTCCATTTCGTCAATCGCCGTCCGGGCCTGACCGTCGCCGAATTGCTGGACGTGCTGCAGATCACCAAACAGAGCCTGGCCCGGGTTTTGAAACAGCTGATCGATTCAGGCTACATCACCCAGATTCAGGGCGTTCATGACAGGCGTCAGCGCGAACTTTACCCGACGCGCAAGGGCCGTGATCTGGCCATGGCGCTGGCAACGCCACAGTCCCGCCGCATCGGTGCGGCAATCGGGCCATATAGTGCTGACGAACGCAAGGCGATCGAAGGCTTCCTGCGTGCTATGGTCAATCCAGAACTACGCGCACAGGTCGATGGCCTGGCTGGATCCGGCACTGACGAGAGGGCGGACGTCAATGACTGACCTGAACTCAAACGCACCCGAAGACGACGGGCGCACCATCCCTGACGACGATGCGGCTCACCTTCTCATTGTCGACGACGATACCCGTATCCGCAGCCTGCTTATGCAATTCCTCACGGCGAATGGGTTTCGCGTGACGGTCGCAGGCACCGCAGCAGAAGCGCGCCGAAAACTCGTTGGGCTCGACTTCGACCTGCTGATCCTCGACGTGATGATGCCCGGCGAAACCGGCGTCGAACTCACAAGATCGTTGCGCACCGACAAGAAGGTGCCAATCTTGATGCTCACGGCGCTATCGGAGACCGACAACCGTATCGCCGGCCTTGAAGCTGGCGCCGATGATTACCTGCCAAAGCCATTCGATCCGCGCGAACTGATCCTGCGCATCAACAACATCCTGCGCCGCGGTGGTCCGCCACCGGTACCCAAGGCCGAGCAGATCGTTTTCGGCCCATACACATTCAATATCGCCCGCCGCGAACTGAAAAAGGGTGGAGAGCCGATCAAGCTGACCGATCGCGAACAGGACATCCTCGCCGCATTTGCCAACAAGGCAGGCGAAACAATTCCGCGCCATGAACTCGTTGCCGGCGATGCCGAAGTCGGCGAGCGGACCATCGACGTGCAGATCAACCGGCTGCGCCGCAAGATCGAGCGGGACCCGGCCAATCCGGTCTGGCTGCAAACCGTGCGCGGCGTCGGCTACAGGCTGACTGTCGAGTAGCCGGCGGTATGGCGAATTCGGAATCAAGCGAAGCGCCCCCGTCAGGCGGTTTTGCGTCGTTGCGGCGCAAGTTGCCAAGAGCACCACGCGCGTGGCGCGAGCTTTCAAAATCCGTATCCCGTATGATGCCCAAAGGGCTCTATACGCGCTCACTTATCATCGTCATCGCGCCCGTGATCCTTCTCCAGTCAGTGCTGGCTTTTGTGTTCATGGAGAGGCATTGGCAGCTGGTCACGCGGCGTTTGTCAGCCGCGGTGGTGCGCGACATTTCTGCAATCATCGACCTGACTGAAACGTTTCCGACGGACGCCAACAAGTCTGAGATCACCCGCATTTCGCAGCAGCGGCTCGGTCTGAAAATAGACCTGCTACCACCCGAGCCGCTGCCAGCGCCTGGCCCCAAACCGTTCTTCTCGATCCTCGACGGCATTCTGTCGAACCAGATCGCCTATCAGATCAAGAAGCCCTACTGGATCGACACGGTGGGAGCGTCAAACATCATTGAAATCCGTATTCAGCTCGACAACTCGATCCTCAGGGTCTTTGCCCGGCGCAATCAGGCCTATGCATCGAACACCCACATTTTCCTGATCTGGATGGTGGGCACCTCGCTCGTCCTGCTGACAATCGCCATCCTGTTCCTGCGCAACCAGATCCGCCCGATCCTGCAACTGGCGGAAGCCGCAGAGAGCTTTGGCAAGGGCAGGCCGATGCCGGCACGTTTCCAGCCGCGTGGAGCGTCCGAAGTGCGGCGCGCCGGTCTCGCATTCATCCAGATGCGCGAACGCATCGAGCGTCAGATTGACCAGCGCACGGCGATGCTGACTGGCGTCAGTCATGACCTGCGCACCATCCTGACCCGCTTCAAACTGCAACTGGCGCTGGCCGGCCCCAAGACCGATACCAGAGCGATGAACCAGGACGTTGACGACATGCAGTCAATGCTCGAAGGCTATCTGTCGTTTGCCCGGGGCGAGGCGGCGGAAGATTCCGGCTCGCTCGACATGAATGCGCTGTTGGACCGGTTCCGCGATGAAGCAACCCTTCGCTCCAAACAGCTCAAGATCGCCTTTGTCGGCGATCCGGCCGTTCACGTGCGCCCGCATGCGTTCACGCGCCTGCTGTCCAATCTGGTGGGCAACGCCTTCCGCTATGCAGACTCCATCTCGATCACCGCCACGCACAGGAAGGGCATTTTGAACGTCATTGTTGACGATGACGGTCCTGGCATCCCCCCCGAGCGGCGCGAGGATGTGTTCAAGCCGTTCTTGAGGCTGGACGAAGCGCGCAATCAGGACGCCAGCGGCACGGGTCTTGGATTGTCGATTGCCCGCGACATCGCGCGAAGCCATGGCGGTGACATTACGCTCGACGACAGCCCGCTTGGCGGCCTTCGTGCGATCGTGCGCCTGCCGGCTTAGAATAGACGGCCGCCGTTGGGGACTTTCAGGTCAATGGCGCCGAGCACCACCGCGCCTTCCTCGTCGGGAAAGCCAAGCGTCAGCACTTCAGACATGAATTTTCCGATCTGGCGCGGCGGGAAATTGACCACAGCAAACACCTGCCGTCCGATCAGCGTTTCAGGCGCATAATATTTGGTGATCTGCGCAGAAGACCGCTTGATCCCGATATCTGGACCGAAGTCGATCCTCAACTTGATCGCCGGCTTGCGCGCCTCCGGATAGGGTTCAGCTTCAATGATCGTGCCGGCGCGAATGTCGACGCGCTCAAAATCGGCATACGAAATCGGCTCGGCTGGTGCTCCGGAACTCATGCGTCAGGCGCTGCCCTGCGTCTCGAACAGCACCGCTGCCAGAGCGTCGCGCGCTGACGAACCGGACCAGACGACAAACTGGAATGCCTGGAAATAGCATTCGCAGGCCTCAAGCGCGCTCGACAACAGGGTTTCGACTTGCTGGTTGGTCGGCTCGGCGCCGCCCGACAGCAGCAGAGCCTGACGGAACATGATCGCGCCTTCCTGCTCCCAGAGATCGAAATGTCCGAACAACAGCTGTTCGTTGATGATCGACAACAACCGCAGCACTTCCAGTTCGCGCGCTTCCGGCACCTTGATGTCAAAGGCGCATGCCAGGTGCAGCGCCTCGAAATCCTCCATCCAGGAGAACGACACATGGTAATCTGTCCAATGGCCTGCGACCGAGATCGAAATCTCGTCATCGCCCGTGCGCTCAAACGCCCAGTCATTGGCGTTGGCGACGTTCTCGATCATGTCGACAGGATGCGGGTTTCTGGCAAAATCAACTTCAAGCAATGGCATCAAATTCATTCCTGTGGTTGCGGAAACACGATCACAGTCCCGGGAGGAGAACTGCGTTACATGTCAAACACACAACGGCTGAGCGGAATGAACGACCAACTTATACGGACCGCCCCGGACCGGTCGCAAATCGGCAAGCCGAATCATGCAACAAATTCAGAATATTGATCGGGAGTCGGCGCGCCAGCGCTTTTTGCAGTGAAGCTTGCGCGAGTGTGGATAGCCTTCGTGGCATCCGGGCGCAGGGTGTAGCTAAGCGATTCAGCGAAAACGCTTTTCGCGCTTTCGCTGTCTGTGGACAAAGCCCGGACTATTTTTTCGCAGCAGGCTTCTTTGCGGCCGGCTTGGCAGGCGCTCCGCCTTCCAGCGCCTCGATCCGCGCCTCAAGCACCGCAATCCGGGCCGTGAGCTTGTCGTTCTCGCTGCGCGCTTTTGCGGCCATGTCGCGAGCTGCCTCGAATTCTTCCCGCTGGGGAATCTCCATCGAGTTCAGCAGCTTTTCGGCTTGCGCGCGGAACGCCGTCTCGACTTCCTTGCGCACGCCCTGTGCAGCACCCGCAGCGTCCGTTACCAGTTTGGCGAATTCGTCCAGAATGCGATTTGGCCCGGTCGTGTTCATCGGAAAAACCTCGTTGTCTGCAATCGACTTAGACCCTTTCAGGTCCAAATGGAAACAGTTCTGTTTTCTCGCTGGTGAGGCGATCCGCAAGGAAGGCGGCGAAGGACGGGCTGGTGGCCCGGCCGAGTCCGGCTGACGTCGCGGGTGCCTGCCAGCGGGAAAACAGAACTGTTTCCATTTGAACCTGAAAGGGTCTAGGCACCAATTCCGGCCATTGCAAGATAGCGGGTCGTCTTGACCTGATCCGGCGGCTCCGCCAAGGTCCGCCGCCTTCCCGGAGTATTGCCTTGATCGAAGTCCTGCTGCCGCTGTCAGCCATCACTTTTCCCGACATTGATCCGATCATTTTCCAGATCGGGCCGCTCGCCGTGCGCTGGTATGGGCTGGGCTATGTCGTCGGCATCCTGTTTGCCTGGTGGTATTCCAAGAAGCTGGTGTCGACGCCTGGGCTATGGGCGCACAACAAGGCCCCGATGAAGCCGGAGGATCTCGACGATTTCCTCGTCTGGGCCGCCGTCGGCGTCGTGCTGGGCGGACGCATCGGCTACATCCTGTTCTATGATCTGGGGCGGTACATCGCCAATCCGTTGGACATCTTCGCCCTTACTCAAGGCGGCATGTCGTTTCATGGCGGCATGCTCGGAACGATCCTGGCGATGGTCCTGTTTGCGCGGTCACGCGGCATCCCGGCCTGGAGCCTGCTTGACGTGGTGGCAGCCGGCGTGCCGGTCGGGCTCGGGCTGGTGCGTGTAGCCAACTTCATCAATTCCGAACTGTGGGGCCGCCCCACAGACGTCGCCTGGGGCGTCATTTTCCCCAATGGAGGCCCGGAACCGCGCCACCCCAGCCAGCTCTACGAAGCCGGGCTTGAAGGTATCGTCCTGTTTGCAGCGCTTGCCTGGCTGGTGTGGCGCGCCAAAAAACTCAAGCGGCCGAAATTTGTCGGCGGCGCATTTATTGCCGGCTATGGCGTCTCGCGCATCATCGTCGAGTTCTTCCGCACACCGGACGCCCAGATCGGCTACCTCGCAGGCACAGATTGGCTGACCATGGGCATGGTCCTGTCGCTGCCGATGGTGCTAGCCGGGACCTGGGCAATGGTGACCGCCCAGAACCCCGAGGCCGGTCTCGAAAGCCCCAAGACTGCACAATGACGGCGCTGCGGACCCGGCTTGAGCGGCTGATCGAGGCGCAGGGGCCGATCACGGTCGCAGAGTTCATGGCCGTTTGCCTCTACGACGACGAGCACGGCTACTACATGACCCGCAACCCGTTCGGGCGTAGCGGCGATTTCACCACTGCGCCCGAAATCAGCCAGATGTTCGGTGAACTGGTCGGCGTCTGGGTTGCATCGGCCTGGCATGCCATTGGCCGGCCGGAGCAGGCAATCATTGCCGAGATTGGTCCCGGGCGCGGCACATTGATGAAGGACATGGTGCGCACGCTGCTCAAGGCCGCGCCTGAGCTTTTCGGTTCGGCACGCTTTGCGCTTGTCGAAATCAGCCCCGAACTGAGCAAGGTCCAGGCCGGCACCTTGAAGGACATGCCAGCCCGTTTCGAATGGCATGAAGATGTCGCAGCGCTTCCCGCCGGGCCTCTCATCATTGTGGGCAACGAGCTGTTCGACGCGGTGCCAATCCACCAATATGTCCGCACCGGCGGCATCTGGCGCGAGCGCCTGGTGGGGCTGAATGAAGCGGGCAATTTGACATTTGTTGTTGGCCCCGCCGCCATCGCCCCCGCGCTGTTACCGGCAGCCGCAGGCCATGCGCCAGACAGGTCGATAGCCGAACGTGCACCGGCACGCATCGCATTGATGGACAAGATCGCAGCCCGTATCGCCGTTCACGGAGGCGCCGGACTGTTCATCGACTATGGCCATCTTGCTTCCGGCATTGGTGACACCCTTCAGGCAATGCAAAACCACGCCTTTGTCCCAATCCTCGACCATCCGGGTGCAGCCGACTTGACCTCGCATGTCGATTTCGAACCGCTGCTTGAACAGGCGAAGATGCGCAGACTGGAGACCGCAACCACCACCCAGGGGCGGTTTCTGCTTGCGATGGGCCTGCTGGAGCGTGCGGGCCGCTTGGGCAGCGCCGCACCCCACCTTCAGGACGCCATCAGAACGCAGGTCGAACGGCTGGCGGCGGACGGTCAGATGGGCGATTTATTCAAGATACTTTGCGTCGCGCAACCGGGCGCAATGCCCGCACCCTTCCCCATCGTGTCTTGACGGACAGGCCTCGGACGGCCACAAAACCGGCGATGCAAATCACTCAGACCCTAGAGCCAATCCAGGCAGAAAACCTTCGGTTTGAAGGCAAGCCCTTCATTCGTCACGGTTTTTTCACCCGTCAAGGCGGCGTGTCGAATGGCATCTATGCTGGTTTGAACACTGGTACGGGCTCGGACGATGACCCGCCGGCTGTCGCCGAGAACCGCCGCCGCATTGCCGAATGGATGGGTGTCGGTACGGACAGGCTGCTGAGCGCCTGGCAAATTCATTCGCCCGACGCACTGGTCGTCACCGGCCCATTTCCAGGCGAACGGCCTCAGGTCGACGCGCTGGTGACGGACCGCCCGGGTTTGGCCATCGGCGCATCACATGCCGACTGCGGCCCGATTCTGTTTGCCGATCCTCGGGCGGGCGTCATTGGAGCAGCGCACGCCGGCTGGAAGGGCGCACTGACCGGCGTGCTGGAAAGCACGATTGCAGCAATGGAAACGCTGGGTGCAGACCGCGACAATATCGTTGCCGTGCTCGGTCCCTCGATCAGCCAGGCCAATTACGAGGTCGGTCCCGAATTTATGGCGCGCTTCATTGCGGCTGACCAGGACAATAAACAATGGTTCATTCCGTCCGCCAAGGCCGGCCACCACATGTTTGACCTGAATGGCTACACGGTCGCCCGGCTCCGGGCAGCCGGCGTCAATGGCTCGCAGCTCGGCCTTTGCACTTATGCCGACGAAGACCGGTTCTTTTCATACCGCCGCACCACCCACCGCGGCGAGCCCGATTACGGGCGGCACCTTTCCGTGATCGCGATAAGCGAGGAGTAGATCGATGGCTCTGCATTTTGAACGCGCTGAATTCGACGTCCGCCGGGACCGCCTGATCCTGGAAATGGCAGACCGCAAGCTCGACGCCATGCTGCTGTTTGCCCAGGAGAGCATGTATTGGCTGACCGGCTACGATACGTTCGGTTTCTGCTTCTTCCAGTGTCTGGTGTTGAAGGCAGACGGATCAATGTATCTGCTGACCCGCTCGGCAGACTTGCGTCAGGCCAAGCATACGTCGACGATTGAAAACATCATTCTCTGGGCCGACCGCGACAACGCCAATCCGGCGATCGACTTGCGTAACCTGCTCAACGACCTCGACCTGCTCGGCGCCAATATTGGCATCGAATATGACACGCACGGATTAACGGCCTTCAATGGCCGCCGCGTCGACGAACAGATGCAGACTTTCGGCAAGATCTTTGACATCTCCGGCGTCGTTTCGCGTTTGCGATTGGTAAAGAGCCCTGCCGAGATCAAGAAGGCCGAAAAGGCCGCTTCACTTGCCGACGACGCGCTCGACGCTGCCCTGCCGCTCATCAAGCAAGGCGGAGACGAGGGCGCGATCCTGGCCGCAATGCAGGGAGCGGTGTTTCTCGGCGGCGGCGACTATCCCGCCAATGAATTCATTATCGGCTCGGGCGCAGACGCCTTGCTCTGCCGCTACAAGGCAGGCCGACGCAAGCTCACCAAGAACGATCAGCTGACGTTGGAATGGGCCGGCGTCTTCAACCACTACCACGCTGCGATGATGCGCACCGCAATCGTCGGAAAACCGTCGAAGCGAAGCCTCGAACTCTACGATGCATCGCGCGAGGCACTTGAGGCCGTCGAAAAAGCAATGATTCCCGGCAAAACCTTTGGCGACGTTTTTGACGCCCATGCCAAGGTCATGGAGGCGCATGGCTTGTCGCGTCACCGTCTCAACGCATGCGGTTATTCGCTTGGCGCCCGGTTTACGCCGTCCTGGATGGACATGCCGATGTTCTATGCCGGCAATCCCGAGCCGATTGCGCCAAACATGACTTTGTTTGCGCACATGATCATCATGGATTCCGAGACCGAGACGGCCATGACGCTCGGCCGGACCTACCTGACGACTGACGGCAATCCTCGCCCCCTGTCGCGCCATGATCTCGACTTGATCGTCAGGTGAATCGATTTCCTGCCGGCTCACGGGTAAAGTATTGGGCCGAAGGAGAGTTGATCGAGTGCCAGCGAGCCTGACTGTGTTTAATATCGCCAGATTCGGCATTGCTGCTGCGGCAATTACCTTGCTGGTTGCCTGCACCAGCACGGAATCGACGCTTGACCCCAATGCACTGCGCACCCAGCAGAACACAGAACCTGCCAGTCCGGCTGATGTCACACCGCCGGCAACGCCTGCTGCTCCGGCTGAGATGGCGACGGCGCAGACGCCAGCCCAGCCTGCAATCCCGTCAGCGCAATCAGCCAGCCTGCAATTGGCCAGCGTGCTGGGCGCGCCAGCCCAGGCCGTCAGCATCCTGACCGCTCGCATGATTGAAGAGGGACCGGCCAGGAACCTGACAGTCTCCTCGACTTCCGGCTCGTCCTCCTATGCCCTGAAGGGCTTCCTCTCGACGTCGCCCGAGAACGGCAAGACTTTCATCTACTATGCTTGGGACATTTCCGATCAAAGCGGCGCCGCACTGCATCGCCTGACCGGCAAGCAGGCCGCGACCGGCGCAGGCGCCGGCTGGACTTCGGTCGTACAGGCTGATCTGGAAGCTGTCGCCGACCAGACGCTGAATGGCTTTGCGGCCTGGTTGGCCACCCGGTAAGGCGCCCACATTGCCCCTTGATTGCGACCAGATAGCGCAACGGTTTCTTTGGACAGTTTGCTTGTCGGGCGATCTAGGCGCTTGCAATGGGCTTCCATGAACCTTAAACGCCCCATCTATCCGAGCATGGCCGGGGATTTTTGATGAAATTGTTTGCAGGTAATTCAAACCGGGTTCTGGCCGACGCCGTTGCCCGATACCTGAACATTTCTTTGGGCAGAGCCAGCGTCAAGCGCTTTGCCGATCAGGAAATATTTGTCGAGATTCAGGAGAACGTGCGCGGTCAGGACGTGTTTGTCCTGCAGTCGACCTCGTACCCGACCAACGACAACCTGATGGAATTGTTGATCATGGTCGACGCGTTCCGCCGCTCATCGGCCCGCCGCATTACCGCAGTGGTGCCCTATTTCGGTTATGCCCGTCAGGATCGCCGCGCTTCTGGCCGCACGCCTATTTCGGCAAAGCTGGTCGCCAACCTGATTACCGAGTCGGGTGTCGACCGCGTGCTGACACTGGACCTGCATGCAGGCCAGATCCAGGGTTTCTTTGATATTCCGACCGACAACCTGTTCGCTGTGCCGGTGATGGCGCGCGATGTGAAGGCGCACAACAATCTGTCAAATGTCATGGTCGTCTCACCCGACGTTGGCGGCGTGGTGCGCGCTCGCGCGCTCGCCAAGCGCATCGATGCGCCGATCGCCATCGTCGACAAGCGCCGTGAACGTCCGGGTGAATCGGAAGTGATGAACATTATTGGCGAAGTCGCAGGCCGCGACTGCCTGATCTATGACGACATCGTCGATTCCGGCGGCACGCTGTGCAACGCTGCCGACGCGTTGCTGGCAGACGGTGCGATTAGCGTTACCGCCTACATCACCCACGGTGTCCTGTCGGGCGGGGCTGTTGCGCGCATCAGCGCCTCCAGCCTCAAGGAATTGGTGATTACCGATTCCATCCAGCCAACCGAAAGCGTCATGGCGGCGCGCAATATTCGCGTTATTTCGATCTCTGACCTGATCGGCGAGGCGATCTCGCGCACTGCAACCGAAGAATCGGTTTCCAGCCTGTTCGACTGATGGTTCCGCTACCGGGCCGCTATTGCGCCCAAAGCCGTGCTCGTCTATAGAGCCGCCACCTGCGTAGACACCCTTGGAGGCAACGCGGGGGATAGCCGCGTTCTGCGCGGCTTTCGACATTTTCAGGCCCGGCTTTGCCGAAAGTTCGAAAATGCTCCAGCAACACAAAGGAAACAGCCATGAGCCACGAAGCTTACGAGCTCCAGGCCGAGGCGCGCGAAAAGGTCGGTAAGGGGTCCGCCCGCGAAGTTCGCCGTAACGGTCAAATTCCAGCAGTCATTTATGGCGAGAAGCAGCCTCCCCTGGCGATCGCGCTCTCGCACAAGGAAATCTACTACAAGATCCACGGCGGCGGTTTTCTGACCACTGTCGCGACGATCAATGTCGGCGGCAAGAAGATTGAGGTCCTGCCGAAGGACTATCAGCTTGACCCGGTATCGGATCAGCCCGTCCATGTCGATTTCCTGCGCGTCGGCAAGAATTCTGTCGTGACCGTCGAAGTGCCTGTCCACTTCATCAATGAAGAGAAGTCGCCCGGCCTCAAGCGCGGCGGTGTTCTCAACATCGTGCGTCACCAGGTCGAGTTCACGGCTCCCGCAAATGCGATCCCGGATTCGATCACTCTCGACCTCGACGGCACAGAAATCGGCGATTCGCTGCACATTTCGGCGGTCAAGCTGCCGAAGGGCGTCACTCCGACCATCAAGGATCGCGACTTCACCATCGCGACCATCGCTGCGTCGTCCGCAGCGCGCCAGGAAGCTCACGAAGCGGCTGAAGGCGCCGAAGAAGTGGCGGCCGAGGTCGAAGAAGACAAGGAGTAAGCGGGAGCCTGGCTCCCGTGGCCAGGAGGGCTAGGGCCTGTGGACCGTTATGGATTGGGCGTGGCGCGAGACGGATTTCAGCCCTGAGCAGGCAAACCGACCGACATGGTGTCAATCACCACGAGGGCGGTATAACGAACTCAGGGCCGAAATCCGCCGCGCCCCGCAGGGGTATGGCCAAAATCGGTCATTTCGGCGTCGCGGAACCTTCACGGTGGCAAACACCGCCGTCGGCCCCGCTCCTGGAACTGTCCGATTTTGCCCCATACCACGCTCCAATCGATAACCGTCCACAGGTCCAAGAGCCATGCTGATTTTTGCTGGTCTCGGCAATCCAGGCAACCAATATGCGAACCACCGGCACAATGCCGGCTTCATGGCGGCGGACGCGATTGCCCGCCGCCATTCCTTTTCGCCATGGTCGAAGAAGTTCTCGGGTCTTGTCTCCGAGGGGTCGCTCGGCGGCGAAAAGATTCTGCTGATCAAGCCCCAGACTTTTATGAACCTGTCGGGTCAGGCTGTCGGCGAGGCCATGCGCTTCTACAAGCTGACGCCGGCCGATGTGGTTGTCTTCTATGACGAACTCGACCTTGCGCCCGGAAAGGTGCGGGTGAAGACCGGCGGCGGCTCGGGCGGCCATAACGGCATCCGCTCACTCGACCAGCATATCGGCAACGCCACCCGCCGGGTGCGCATCGGCATCGGCCACCCCGGCGTCAAGGAACTGGTGCATGGTTATGTGCTAGGCGACTTTGCCAAGGCAGACCGCGACTGGCTCGAACCACTGATGGACGCCATAGCCGACGCCGCTCCACTGCTGGCCAAGGGCGACGACGCCGGCTTCATGAACAAGATTGCAGTGGCCACCGGCGGCGGTTCAGGCGGCGGACCGAAGGGCGGCGCAGGATCAAGCGGCGCGCCCGACAGCGGCAAGCCACCGAAAAAGCCTCAGAGCCACATCCGTCAGGCCCGCCCGCAGCAGCCACAGGTCAAACTGCCCGAAACCGGGCCCATGGCGGCAATGCTGAAGAAACTGCTGGGAAAGGACTGACGGCGGGGCTCAAGGCATCCGCGTCAATGCGTAGCGCCACTCAGATATTCTCAAGCCGATACAGGAACAGGTTCCAAAGCCATTCGACGCTGAAGTTGGCGTTCGCGGCAAAGAACTGCGCAAAACTGTCTGAGAACAGATAGACGATACTGCCGCAGATCACCGTATGGGTCACTGTCACGCGGAGGTTCTTCAAACTGTCGAGCCGGTAAAAGCCGGCATCGTCATATTCGGTACCGAAAAGCACATCGACAAGATTGTAGCCATTGCTCAGAACCAGATCCATCGCGTTGGAATCCGAAAGGCGATCGGGCAACGGATTTACAAATCCGCGGACGATATGCCCGGCCACACCAATTGCAGTCATGCAGAAGGCAAAGGCCAGATAGTGCCACGTGTAGAGTTGCGTCTGCGCAATATCTTCCATCGCAAGATCTATGGCAGCAAATTATTACGATTTGGCGCAATCTGAGCCAGCAATGCCGCCAGCCTGCGAAACGAAAGTGCGTCAGACTTGACGATGGTCTCCCCTTTCGCCCATACGCCTGAGCAAATTCCCGTTCCCCGTTAGGATTTCATCATGGGTTTCAAATGCGGCATCGTTGGCCTGCCCAACGTCGGCAAATCGACGCTGTTCAATGCGTTGACCAGGACCGCGGCGGCGCAGGCCGCCAACTATCCATTCTGCACCATCGAGCCGAACACCGGCGAAGTCGCCGTGCCTGATCCGCGTCAGGCAAAGATTGCGGCAATCGCCAAGTCGAAGGAGATCATCCCGACCCGCATCAATTTCGTCGACATTGCCGGTCTCGTGCGTGGTGCGTCGAAGGGCGAAGGGCTGGGCAACCAGTTCCTCGCCAATATCCGCGAGGTCGATGCAATCGTGCATGTGCTGCGCTGCTTCGAGGACGACGACATCACCCACGTTGAAGGCAAGATCGACCCGGTCGCCGACGCTGATACGGTCGAGACCGAACTGATGCTGTCCGACATGGAAAGCCTTGAGCGCCGTCTGGTCAACACCCGCAAGCGCGCGCAGGCCAAGGACAAGGAATCGCTGACGGTCCTGCCGGTGATGGAGCAGGCGCTGGCGCTGCTGCAGGACGGCAAGCCGGCGCGTGTCATGCTGAAGGGCATTTCGGCGGAAGACCTGAAAATCCTGCAGGGTCTGAACCTGCTGACCGCCCACCCGGTGCTCTATGTCTGCAACGTGGCCGAGGCAGACGCCCCGACCGGCAATGCGCACACCAAGGCGGTCGAAGCGATGGCTGCAGCTCAGGGCGCATCAAGCGTCATCATCTCAGCCGCGATCGAGGCCGAAGTGGCGCAACTGCCCGACGCCGAAGCCAAGGAATATCTCGACGCGATGGGCCTGGAAGAACCCGGTCTCGACCGGCTGATCCGCGCCGGCTACGAGCTGCTGCACCTGATCACCTATTTCACCGCCGGTCCAAAAGAGACCCGCGCCTGGACAATCGAAAAGGGCACGAAAGCTCCGGGCGCCGCCGGCGTCATCCACACCGACTTCGAGCGCGGCTTCATCCGCGCCCAGACGATTGCCTTCGACGACTACGTCAAGTTCAACGGCGAAGTCGGCGCCAAGGAAGCCGGCAAGGCCCGCGACGAAGGCAAGGAATATGTGGTGCAGGACGGCGACGTGCTGCTGTTCAAGTTTAATACGTGATTGGACAGCGGGGCGGCCTCGTTCAGGCGGCGCGCCCCGAACCAGCCAGGGTCTCCGCCCGCGACATAATCGCGATGGTGGTCGCAACAATTACCGTTGGCATAATTGACCCTGTCCAGCTGGCAGTCTGGAATGCCCTGTTTCGCACGGGATGCACATGGTATCGCATCTGCGAACAACAGGAACGGGCGAATGACGGGCAAGAAGTGGGCCTATGAGGATTTTGTCGTTGGCGCGACGATGGATTTTGGCTCGAAACATGTGACCGCAGACGAAATCATCGAGTTTGCCGCAGAGTTTGACCCGCAGCCGATGCATGTCGACGAAGCAGCCGGCAAGGCGAGCTTGCTCGGGGGACTTGGCGCGTCGGGCTGGCACACATCCTCAATGTTCATGCGCATGATGTGCGACGCCTTCATTCTCGATTCGACCTCTCAGGGGTCGCCCGGCATCGACTATGTAAAATGGATGAAGCCCGTGCTGGCGGGCGACACGCTGTACGCATCGTCAACGATCACGGCGGTGCGCGAATCCGCCAAGCGACCCAATCTTGGCTTTGTCACCATGCGCGCCAAGATGATGAACCAGCGCGGCGAGCAGGTGTTTGAGCTGCAGAACACCGGCATGTTTCTGAAGAGGGCCACGGCATGACGCTCGATGAATTCCTGCATGTCGGCGAGACCCAGACAATCGGCAGTCACACGTTTACGCCCGACGAAATCATCGCCTTTGCGGCGAAATTCGACCCACAGCCGTTTCACCTGTCCGAGGAAAAGGCCAAGACATCCGTGTTCGGAGCGCTATGCGCGTCGGGCTGGCACACCGCTTCGACATGGATGAAATACAATGTCCGGTCCGGGCTGTACAACCCTGAAGACTGGACAGGCGACGGACCCGCTCCGGAGGTGCAAGTGTCTCCAGGCTTCAGGAATCTGAAATGGCTGAAGCCGGTCTTTGCCGGCGAGACGATTACGTACACACGAACGGTCACGGGCCATCGTCCGATGGCGTCGCGTCCGGGGTATCACATGATGGCGCTGATTGGCGAAGGGCACGATTCCAAAGGCGACAAGGTGATCGAGTTTGAAAATGCTGCGGTGGTGAAGGCGAGCTGACGCCTTCAGAAATTGCAGGCCATCTGGAGCGGCGGGCCTGTCGCACAACCGCCCTCGCCCTCGTCAGATGAGCTCGCAGCAAGTGCGGGTTCCTCTTCTGCACGCGCGCCGCATGACAGGACTGTCGTTCGGCGGCGGTTTTCGATGAATGCCCTGCGCGGCAGATCGCGAAGCGCAATTGCCAGAATGCGATGACAAAATTGTCGGCCGAGGACGCTTCGAGACGAATTTTTGTCCTCCAAGAAATCGTCTTCGTGATCCCAGCACGCCCCCTCCACCACTGCGTGGTCCCCCTTGTATCTGCACTTGATTGGAAATGTGCGATTAGAGCGGCTGTG